>JBGSYJ010000042.1:0-10344 GCA_041750915.1 Thermoanaerobaculia bacterium
GATGAACACATCACGGTCGTGCATGGATCGCTGTTTTTCGGCGTGGGCGATACGTTCGACAAAGCGGCGATGACGGAGCTGAAGGCCGGTAGTTACGCATTCATCCCGAAGGGCAGCACGATGTTCGGGTATACCCCGGAAGCCGCGATCGTGCAGGTTCACGGGATCGGCCCTTTTCACATTCACTGGCGAGCCGGTGATGAGTGGCGCAAGGATCTCATCACGCTCGACCACGACGATGCAGCCTCGGTGTTCAAGTTCAGGAAAGGAGAGCGTGTCGTGACGAAACGCGGCATCGGAACCGTTCGTCAGGGTTACGACTCTGGCGAGATGGTCGGCTATGAAATCGATGGCGAAGACGGCAGCCTCTTCATGGCACTCGAAGAAGACATGGAGCGAGCCGGCCCCGATCCCGCGGTCAATGGACGGAAGACGAAAACCTCGTCAGAGTGACTAGTGCCGCTGGTAAATGGTCGAGAAAGACGCGTTCCGGATCGTTCTACGGGCGCGCGGCCGGTCGCACCAGCTCGGCGACCGGATCCGAGATCATGATGCTGCTCTGATGATCGACGATGGAGATTGTCACCTTCGTTCCGTCCGGAGAGAACGCGAATGACTCGACATCCAACTCGCTGACGAATCCCGCCAGCGGCCTCCGCTCGCTCTGCGTGTCTTTTCCCGGAACGAACGGCTGCGTCCAGAGGCTGTACTGTCCGTTCTCATTCGTGTCGACGAACACGATTTCACGGCCGTCGAGGGTCCAGCGCGACCGGCAGGCAGAGATCACGATGTTTCCCAGCACCGACCCACTCGTCACACCTAGCGAGAAGAGCGTTCCGTCGCTGAGCTGAACGACTTTCAATTCGCCCGTTCCGACTCCGCAGAACGACACGTAGCGTCCGTCCGGCGATACTTCCGGAAGTTGGGCGTCGATCCCGGTGATCCGCGTCGCTTCCGAGCCATCAGGACGGATCTTCCAGATGCCCTTCTTATCCGGGTGGTACGAGTTGTACACCAGCCACTGTCCATCGCGCGTTCCGGTCGGGTTCTCGGCATCGACGCCGTCGCGGCTGACCTGACGGGCTCCGCTGCCGTCGGCATTCGCCATCCAGATTTCATAATGATCATTGATCCGCTTCGAGCTCCATATCACCGACTTGCCGTCGGTCGTGAAGGCGGGATCGTAGTCGTCCGCAGCATCGTCGGTGAGCCGGCGCAGACTGCCGTCTTCGGTCGAGATGATCCAGAGGTCGAGGTTTCCGCTCATGTTGGAGGAGAAGATGAGCTCTCGGCCATCGGGCGAGTATGCCGGCTGCCGGTCGACACTGGTTCCGCGCGAAAGCCACCGCGAAGGTTCTCCGGTCAGAGACACTTCCTGCAGGTTCTGACGAAGAGGCAGGCTGTCGACAACCACGCGGCCATCGTCGAGCAGGTCGAGGCTCCCAACTGGCGATGAGACATAAAAGAGACTACGGGTGGTCTTAGACGTGAGGTCATGGAGCAGGATCAGGGAGCCTGTACCGCTGACGACGTTGGTAGCGTTGGGAAGGGTTCCGATCACGAGCCGGTCGGCGTCGGCCCACGCAACACCGGACTGAATATCTGCGTCCACTGGAAGGTCGAGCCACTGCTGCTCGGAGCCATCGTGATTCAGGAGAAGCGGCTGATGCGCATAATTGCCGAAGGAAAAATCGGCCAGTGCGATTCTTCGACCGTCGGGAGACCACCGGGGACTCGCGAGAAGCTTTCCCTCGAGCGTGGCTATCTCCTTCTGACTCGATCCGTCTGACGAAGCGGTCAGAATGATCGTTCTGGCGAGCTCCCCTCCAGGAGAGGAGCGAACGCAGACGAGGGATAGCCCATCCGGCGACCAGTCTGCAGCGTATGCGTCATCGACCAGCTTCCTCGGCTCGCCTCCAAGGATCGGTACCTTGTATATCGAGTGACGTCCGCTCCCCTCGGCTCGGGCGAACAGGACGCTGGAGCCATCGGGACTGAATCGCGGCACCGAATCGATTCCCGCTGTGAGCGCAAGCTCGCTGCCGCCATTTGTCTGCTTGACCCAGATGCGCATCTTCCCGTCCCGGCTCGACGCGAACGCGATCATCTTTCCATCGGGAGAAACGGACGGCTCCTGATCCTTTCCGGAGAAGGTGATCGCCTTCACGGCAATCGCGCTGCCCGAAGAATTTTTTCCGTCGGGCGATGTCTCCGTGGTCCACGCGCGCCCTCCGAGAAATCCGATCAGAAGCGCTCCCGCGACTGCCGCCGCGGCGGGCCACCAGCGAACGAGCGATCTCTGCGGCGCCGCGGCCTCACGAATCGCCGACCGTCCGGAGTCGTCGCTCAACTGCTGCAGATGAAACGACAGGTCGCGGGCCGACTGGAAGCGCTGCTCCGGGCTCTTTTCCAGACAGTGCTCCGTGATTCGGATGAGGGATGGCGGAGCGGAAGGATTGATCGTGCTGAGGTCAGATGGATCTTCCCGCAGGATGGCAGTCATCGTCTCCGGATGGGACTCGCGTTGAAAGGCGCGGCGGCCGGAGATCATTTCGTACAGGATGACTCCGAGAGAGAAGATGTCTGAACGTGAGTCGACTTCCTGTCCACGCACCTGTTCGGGCGACATGTAGCCCACCGTGCCCATCACCGTGCCGGGATCAGTGCCCCTCTGAACCGTATTCTCTTCGCTCCCGATGCTCTGCGGGCTCTGAAGTTTGGCCAGTCCGAAGTCGAGGATTTTCACGCGGCCGTCACGTGTGATGAAGATGTTCTCCGGCTTGAGATCGCGGTGGACGATTCCCGCCTCGTGCGCGGCTGCGAGACCGTTCGCGATCTGAACGCCCCAGTCGGCGACACGGCGCATCGAAAGCTTTCCTGAGTCCGTCGAAGAATTACCGTTCGCCGGAACGCCGAGACGTTCGCGGAGCGTCTCTCCTTCGAGGAGCTCGGTCACGATGTAGGGAGCTTCGTCCGCCTGACCGATGTCGTGAATCACCAGCAGACCGGGATGGTTGAGCGCACCGACGGCCCTGGCTTCCTGCTCGAAGCGACGCATCCGATCGGGATCGATATGCATCCCCGCATGGAGGACCTTGATCGCAACGTCGCGACCGATGCGCGGATCTTTCGCGCGGTAGACCTCTCCCATGCCCCCGGCGCCGATCGCCTCGACGATCTCGTAAGGGCCGAGGCGTGTTCCATTCTCCATCGGCATCGGTGGGAAGGATTGTACGCTTTTGGAGGACGAAGAATAAGTCACTCGGAAAGACGCGTCTGACCCCCTGTCTCCCCGGGTGTGACGTCACCGCGTGCTCACTCAACGGTGCTACGAATTCACACTGTAGGTTGCGGAAGCATCAATGATGTGGCGGACGTGCCTGCAGGCTCGATTCCGGGACGCCACAGGGTATTTACTTCCGTCAATCTCAGGAAATATGATCCGCAGATCATGAGACATTTGAGATTACCCGGTCGCCTTGGCGCAGAGCCACTGCTTTGCGTAATCCTCCTCTCGATGCTCGCGTTTCAGGCTCCGGCGCAGGTGCCCGTGACGGGCCAGCCGGTACCCCAGCTTTCACAATTTGACAGCGCGATGATCGCTCTGATGGAGCAGTACCAGATCCCCGGTGCTGCGCTCGCCGTTGCACGCGACGGACGACTCGTTCTGGCGCGCGGGTATGGGTTCGCGGACACCGCGACGCAGCAACAGGCGGAGCCCAACACGATCTTCCGCGTTGCAAGCCTTTCGAAGGTCGTCACCGCGGTGACGATCATGAAGCTCTTTCAGAATGGGGAGCTCAACCTCGACGATCGCCTCATCGATTACCTGCCCGGGATGACGCCGGCCGACAGCCGTTTCAACAACATCACGATCCGGCATCTGCTGAATCATTCAGGCGGATGGGACAACACGAATCTTCCCGATCCGCTTTTCAATCCACAGCTGGTCGCGAACTCCCTCGGTATAGCGTCTCCGCCCGGACAGGACGACATCCTCCGTTTCATCGTCGCGAGTCCATTGCAATTCGAGCCGGGACAACGTCACTCCTACACGAACCACGGATTCACGCTGCTCGGCCACGTCATCGAGTCGGTCACCGTCCAGGACTACGAGACGTACGTGCGCGAATCGATTCTGTCGCCACTCGGAATCTCCTGCATGCGGCTCGGATCGACACTTCCGCAGAATCGCGCGCGAGGCGAGTCTCGCTACTATGACTTTCCCGGCGCGGCTCCCGTCCAGTCCGTGTTCGGCACGCAGAATGTGGCGCGGCCGGACGGCGGATTTCATCTCGAGACGTTCGACTCGATGGGCGGATGGATCTCCACCGCGCCCGACCTCCTCCGATTCCTCGGAGGCTTCGACGGCCACCCGATCCGGCCGGACATTCTGACGCCTGCAACCATCGCCGTCATGAACGCCCGCCCCTCGTACGCTCCGAGTGCGAATGTCTATTACGCGCTCGGGGTCAATGTACGGCCCGTCAACAATGGGTATATCGCCTTCCATGCAGGGTCACTTCCAGGGACTTTCTCGTATCTCGTGCGCCTGGCAAACGGAACGAGTTATGCCGTCATCTTCAATATGCGACCTCAGAACGATGACGCTTTTCTCACGGATCTCGACCGCGAGCTCTTTAATGCGACACAGGCGGTGACTTCCTGGCCCGAGCACGATCTGTTCAGCGAGAACAGCTGCAGCACCGGGTCACGCCGTCGTCCAGCCCGACGCTGATTGCTGGTTTTGGTCGAGAGCTTCGAATTGAACGGCCCCCCCCCGCCCGCGGGTCAGACGCGTCTTTCCAAGTGACTTATTCGCAACTTAACGCTCCCGGAGCGACTTGCGATATCCTTTCAACTCCACATCCGGCCCGGTGGCCCCCCTCTCCTCTGCTTACCTTTGCCTCGACCTCTTCGCCTGGAGTACCCCGGTGCTTTCTGGCATGCCTACAACCGCGGCGTCGAACGGCGCGAGGTCTATCTCTCGGATTCTGATCGCAGCGACTTCCTTGAACTACTTGCAAGGGCGCAGAGCCAGTTTCGCTGGCGCATCCACGCGTTCGTGCTGATGACTAATCATTACCACCTGCTCATCGAGACGCCTGAGCCGACGCTTGCTCGAGGAATGCAGAGGCTCGATGGGGATCACGCGGCGGCGTTCAATCGGAAGCACGCACGGGTCGGACACCTGTGGCAGGGGCGATATCGCGCGCACCTGATCGAGAAGGAGTCATATCTGCTCGAGCTCTCCCGCTACATAGTTCTCAACCCCGTGCGTGCACACATGGTCGCGACTCCGGGAGAGTGGCCGTGGAGCAGTTACGTCGCGACGGCTGGGATGTGCGCGCGACCAGCGTGGCTGGACGTCGACACGATCCTCGACTCGTTCGACCCGTGGGACCGGACCAAGGCGCACGGTCTATATCGACAGTTCATCGCGGATGGCGTGGGTTTGAGCAGAAGCCCGTGGGAGGATCTGAAAGCGAAGCTCTATCTCGGCGGCGAGGCGTTCGTTGCGCAGATCGAAGAGCTCACGACGAGCCGGATGAAGCAGGCCGTCGCTCCCGCAATGCAGCGCAACATTCGGGCGGTCGATGCGACGGCCGTCCTCGGCGCAGTGGAAGCGGAGCTGGAGATGAGGATCGATCCCAAAAGATGGTCGAACGCGATTGGCCGGCTTGCGTTCGCGAGCCTTGCACGGTCAGAGGCGATCGCAACGTTCCACCAGATTGGCGAGAGGCTCGGATTGAGTTCCGAGGGTGCACGGCACCTCGCGCGCCGTGCGCATGAGCGCGAAGCGCATGACGAGGTGTTTCGGGTGCTGCTGAATCGGCTTCGACTACAAATAAGTCACATGGAAAGACGCGTCTGACCCGCCGGCGGCACCCGCCGGCGGCTGCGCAGTACTAGTCCGTACCGGAGACGCGGAGAGTCAGCCGCGCTCAATCCAGCCGCAGGATAGAGTCGCCATCCCCGTTCTCTGTCGCGATGAGCATCGCGGTCACGGCACCGTCGCCCGAAACGACTTCGATCCTCACCTGCGTGTTGTGAAGATCGCCGAGGCGGTCGCGGAGGGTTCCGATCACCGCTGCCGTAAGACTGGGCACGGTGCGCACCTCGAAAGGCCGGATCTCGAAGTCGCGCGACTGCAGCGTCGCGTACGCGGAGCGGCCCGTGCTGTAGAGAACGCGCACACGCACCGTGACAGTCTCACCGACACTCTCGGCGAATACAAGGTCGCTGCGTATGCTCCCGGGAACACGCGCGAGCACGGACGATGGAGCCGCATCTTCAACTCCAGCGAAGATGCGTACTTGCCCGAGACGCAATCCTGAGAACGCTTCCAGCGCGGGAACTTCCGACCCGCGCGTGCCGTCGGGAAACAAACTGTAGCGGCGTCCCGAGACGGTCACGCGGCCGCGTGTCGCCTGCACGAGCAACTGGCCCATGGACATGCGACGGCTGCCCGTGAACGTTGAGGCGACGTCGCGAAGCACGAGCGATTCGCGCGGCTGCAATCGGAACGGCCTCTCGAAAACGCTGCCTCGCGATTCGACGTAACGCATCGTTCCCACAGCCTCGACGGAATCGGGATTGAAGATTGTCACGTCGGTCGCTTCCGGCACCGTTGCCGAGACTTCCTCGCTCTTTCCAGCTCCGCTCGCGCGCCTTGCCGGCCGTCGCCGTGCGGATTCTGCCGGAGCCGCAGTAATGAGTGGAATGCGCGTAACGGCCTCGCGGGCGTACGCGAAGAAACGGCGCCATTCGGTAACGACAGCGGCGTCGCCGGTCCGCGAATCCGTCGCGAGCGCATACGCAGCAATCTGGCCCGACGAGGTGGCGAGGTTGTTCACGATGGCGCTCACTGCGTCGGAGGGCACAACATCGATCAACGAGAGGAAGCCGTACGCCTCAATCGAGTCCGCCGGCCTTGCAACCCCAACCGGAGCACCCTGTCCGTTGAAGAACTCGATCATCACGGTTGCGGGTTGCCCGGAGGTCTCCTGAACGAAGATGTCGGTCCGCTGGAACGAATCCCCGCCCACGCCGGCGAGCGCGAAACTCTCGCCTGGCGGCGCGCTCCGATCTGAACGGAACACAGGAAGCTGCGTCGAGGTCTGACCGGCGCCGCTCGTCGTCGATACCAGGCTCGCGCTGACGAGCGCCCTGCTCCAGTCTGTCGAGCGCACGATCAGCGATCCACTGGCGTTCGAGTTTCCGTACACCGTCCGCACGAGATCCGCGAGTTGAACGAACGCCGATGCTCCGATCGGCGGAACGGCAATCAGCCTCGGCGAGGTATTCGCTGAAGGGACGAAGAAGAGACGGAGATCGGCGAGAGGACCGGAGCCGAATGCATTCGCGATGAGCAGATCGCTGATCAGGTCCGACCCCGGCCGCGACAGATGCGACACGCCCGGAATGAAGCGAGCAACCTCGCCCGAGCCCAGCGGTGGTATCGCGGCCGCTGCTGCCGCAGGAGATGTCGTATGCACGACCCGAGCGGCAGCTGCAGAAACTCCCGGAGGAAGCGCCCACGGCTCGAGCGCGGCATCGGCGAGCGTCTTCGCCGATCCGCCATCTCCCGACAGGTAGAGCAAAAAGAGCGTGCCGTCGACCGATCCGGACGGAGCGTCGCCGTCGGGCCGTGCAGCCGGATCGATCGTGAACTCCACGACCGCGCTTCCTTGCGGCGGAATCGAAACTCCCGTGACGAGCGGCCGGATCCAGGGAACGTCCGTCGTCGTCAGACCTGCGAGCGGCGCCGTACCGATGTTGTCGAATCGTATCGATCCACGCAGTTCGGCTGAGATATCGACGCGCGTGGCAGACGGCACGGCGATGACCTCGCCCGGCACCCCGCCGGCTGAAAGCAACGTCACACGAATCGACAGCCCGGCTGGCACGCCCATTCCCGCGACGCCGATCGTTCCGTCATAGACTCCCGGCGGCTGCGGAAGGGGCGTGACGTTGATGAATGCGCTGTCGCCTGGCTCGATTGCGAACGCAGTCTGGTCGAGCTCGAAGAAGCTGCCTCCGCGTGTCAGCGTCACTGTCGCCGGCAGATCGCCGAAGTTCGCCAGGACCAGAGCGTCGGTCTTTTCGATCTCACTTCCCCTCTGGATCATGCCGGTCGGCCGCGCCGTGACGACCACCAGTGGCGGGATCGGAACATCGGCGAGCGTCGTCGCGGCAATTGGTCCGAGCGCGTCGCTCACCAGTTCATTCTGCTGGGTATCGTGAGGAAACGTCACCGTGCGGATCGTGAAGAAGTACTGCGTGGTCGGATCGAGCCCTTCCATCACCGCTGACGAGATGTCCTTGATCGCAGTGGTCGTCACGACGACCGGCGGTCCGCCGGGTGCTCTCGATGCGGTGATCCGGTATCCGCCTTCATCGAAGTTGTAGCGGATCGGCGTCCAGGAAAGAATCGCCGCGCGCCCCCGCACGGCGCTTACCTGAAACTCAGTCGGCGGAACGGTCTGGGTCAACTCGAAGTCGCCATCGCCCTGTTTCTGATTCAGGAACAAGCTCACGGCCGCGTCGCTGGTGAAGAGGAGGTTGTATCCAAAACTCGATTGACCTTCAGTCAACGATACGAGGTTCGTGATCGACGACGGCACCGGGCCGGTGAGCCGGTTCTGATCAACAGTGAGGACGAGCAGATTCGTCAGCTGTCCGAGTTGAGCGGGAATCGTACCGCCGAGCCGGTTCGAGCCGAGAAAGAGGAACAGAAGAGACTCGACGCTTCCCAGTGCCGGCGGGATCTCGCCCTCGAGCCGATTCCTGGACAGATCGAGCCCCTCGAGCCGCTCCATCAAGGTGAAGTCATCCGGGATCGTTCCGGTGAGCGCGTTGCCGTCGAGACGAAGCTGCAACATCTCGGGAAACCGGAACAACTCGGGCGTGATGCCTCCCGAAAAACGGTTGTCATTCAGGGAGAGAATCTCGAGTTGTGCAAGCCTTCCGATCTCCGGCGGTATCGGGCCCTCGAACCGGTTTGCGGAAAGATCGAGAACCCGCAGGCTGGCCAGGGCAGTGAGCCCGATGGGAAACGGCGCGACGTCGAGATCGTTCTCCCCGAGAACGAGCTCCTCGAGGGCCGTGAGATTTCCGATGGACGAAGGCACGGTTCCGGTCAATCTGTTCTGGCTCAGCAGCAGTTGCCGGAGCGCGCTCAGATCCGTAAGGCTCGCCGGGATCTCTCCGCTCAGTTCGTTCGTGAAGAGATAGAGGAACTCGAGTCTGGTGAGCTGGCCGAGGCCCGGGGGAATCGGGCCGGTGAGAGAGTTGCCCGAGAGGTCGAGGAACGCCAGCTCACGAAGGTTTGCGAGTTGCGATGGAATGCTGCCCTTCAAGCCGGCGCTCGAAATCGCCAGGTAGGTGAGGTTCGACAGGTTGCCGAGCTGCGGCGGGATCTCGCCCTGGAGAGAATTCAGGGAGAGATCGAGACTCCGGAGACTGCCGAGCGTTCCCAGTTCGGGAGGAATCGGGCCAGTGAGTTGGTTGCCGGCGAGCACGAGCGAGTCGAGCCGCTGGAGTTGTGCGAGCTCGCGCGGAATTGTCCCGCTGAACTGGTTCAGCGCGAGATTGAGATCGACGAGAGTGTCGAGCTGCACGAACGGGGCGATGCCGCCGGTGAGCGCGTTCCTCTCGAACGAGACGCGCTCGAGAAGGGGAAGTTGGAAGATCTCGGCGGGCAACGCGCCGGAGAACTGATTCCCCGCGAGGAAAATCTCCTGGAGGTCTGCGAGCTGGCCGATCGACGGCGGAAGCGGATTCTCGAGACGGTTCTCGCTCATCGAAAGCGACACGAGACGGGACAGAAGTCCGATCGATGCGGGCAGGGGTCCCGTAATCGCATTGTTCCCCAGATCAAGCACTTCGAGATCAGGGAGTGACCCGATCGATGGCGGAAGCGCGCCGACGACGAAGTTTCCGTTCAGATTCAGACGGGTCAGCCGCGTGAGTCCGGCGATCGAGCTCGGGATCTCACCATCGAGATTGTTCGAGGGCAACTCCAGCGCTACGACCGAGGTCTCGGCGTCGTTGCAAACGACGCCGAACCAGGCGCATTCGGTGCCGGCCACGCCGAGCCATCCGTCGCTTCGCGTCCACGACGCGCCACCGGTTGCCTGGTGGATTGCGATGAGCACGTCGCGCTCGCTCTGCGGGATCGCTGCACGCGCATGGGACGAGATGAAAAATAAAAAAAGTACGGCCACCGCCGGGCGAACAGCGGGCGTGCGAAGCCACCGTGCAACGCGATCGAGCATTTGGAGGGGATTACTGCGCCAATACTAGCACCGAGCCAATGACCTTCGCACGTCTGACCCGCAG
>JBGSYJ010000043.1:0-1636 GCA_041750915.1 Thermoanaerobaculia bacterium
TCCGGAGCTCGACGACATGACACGGCGCCTCTGGATCAGCGCGATTCTCACGGTGCCGCTCGTCGCGTTCGCGATGCTCCGTCACATGCCCGGGGTACCTTCGTTTGGTACCACAATCATTGAATGGGCTCCATGGATCGAGCTCGCGCTTGCAACTCCCGTTGTGCTCTGGGGTGGATGGCCTTTCTTTGTCCGCGCATGGAACTCGCTGGTGTTTCGAAGTCTCAACATGTTCACGCTGATCGGCCTCGGCGTCGCTGTCGCGTACATCTACAGCGTCGTTGCCACGTTCTTCCCTCAGATCTTTCCTCCCGCGTTCCGCGATCACATGGGTCAGGTCGGTGTCTATTACGAAGCCGCTGCTGCCATCGTGACCCTCGTGCTTCTGGGGCAGGTCATGGAGCTGCGCGCGCGAAGTCAGACCGGGGCAGCGATCAAAGCGCTTCTGGGACTTACCCCGAAGACCGCTCGACTCGTCGAAGAAAGCGGGAATGAAAAGGATGTCCCGCTCGAACAGGTGAAGGCGGGCGACACTCTGCGTGTTCGTCCGGGCGAAAAGGTCCCCGTCGATGGTGTCGTTCTCGACGGAAGAAGCAACGTGGACGAATCTATGGTGACCGGCGAGTCCATCCCTGTCGAGAAGACCGAGGGCGACAAGCTGATCGGCGCGACCGTGAATGCCACCGGCTCGCTCCTCATGCGCGCAGAGCGCGTCGGCGCGGATACTATGCTCTCGCAGATCGTCAATATGGTCGCGCAGGCGCAGCGGAGCCGCGCGCCGATCCAGAAACTGGCCGATAAGGTGGCTGCATGGTTTGTCCCGACGGTCATTGCGATCGCGGTCGTGACTCTGGTGGTCTGGGGAGTGTGGGGACCGGATCCGGCCATGGCCTACGCGATCGTCAACGCCGTCGCGGTGTTGATCATCGCCTGTCCCTGCGCTCTCGGGCTCGCAACGCCGATGTCGGTGATGGTTGCGGCGGGGAAAGGCGCTTCGGCCGGAGTGCTTTTCCGCAATGCCGAAGCGATCGAGGTTCTGCGTACCGTCGACACGCTGATCGTGGACAAGACGGGAACGCTGACGGAGGGCAAGCCAAAGCTCGTCACGGTCCTGGTTGCGGGCAGCGCCTCGGGGGAGCCCTCACCCCTTACCCCTCTCCCGCCGGGAGAGGGGAACAAAGACGAGGACGAAATGCTGGCGCTGGCGGCGAGTCTCGAGCGTGCGAGCGAGCATCCTCTGGCGGCGGCGATCGTCGCAGGTGCCGAAGAGCGTGGAGTGAGTCTTAAGTCCGTTTCTGACTTCGAATCGGTTACGGGCAAGGGTGTGCAGGGGACCGTCGACGGAAAGAAGATCGCGCTCGGGAATGCGGCGATGCTGGCCGCACTGAACGTCGATGCCGGCGAGCTGTCGAAGCGCGCCGAAGAACTGCGCGGCGATGGGCAGACGGTGATGTTCGTCGTCGTGGAGGGAGAGGCCGCGGGATTGATTGGCGTCGCCGATCCGATCAAGGAGACGACCGCAGAAGCGATCCGGCAGTTGCACGAGGAGGGAATCCGGATCGTGATGATGACTGGAGACAGCAGGACGACGGCCGATGCTGTTGCAGCCCGGCTCTCGATTGATGAAGTGATTGCC
>JBGSYJ010000044.1:0-1633 GCA_041750915.1 Thermoanaerobaculia bacterium
TCCGGAGCTCGACGACATGACACGGCGCCTCTGGATCAGCGCGATTCTCACGGTGCCGCTCGTCGCGTTCGCGATGCTCCGTCACATGCCCGGGGTACCTTCGTTTGGTACCACAATCATTGAATGGGCTCCATGGATCGAACTCGCGCTTGCGACTCCCGTTGTGCTCTGGGGCGGATGGCCATTCTTTGTCCGCGCCTGGAACTCGCTCGTGTTTCGAAGTCTCAACATGTTCACGCTGATCGGCCTCGGCGTCGCTGTCGCGTACGTCTACAGCGTCATTGCCACGCTTTTCCCACAGATCTTTCCACCGGCGTTTCGCGATCACATGGGCCAGGTGGGTGTCTATTACGAAGCCGCGGCTGCCATCGTGACGCTCGTGCTTCTGGGACAGGTCATGGAGCTGCGCGCTCGAAGCAGGACGGGGGCGGCGATCAAAGCGCTTCTGGGACTTGCCCCGAAGACAGCGCGCCTCGTCGAAGAGAGCGGAGATGAAAAGGATGTCCCGCTGGAACATGTGAAGGCTGGCGACACCCTGCGCGTGCGTCCGGGCGAGAAGGTTCCCGTCGATGGTGTCGTCCTGGACGGTAGAAGCAATGTGGACGAATCGATGGTGACGGGCGAGTCCATCCCCGTCGAGAAGGGCGAGGGCGACAAGCTGATCGGTGCGACCGTCAATGCCACCGGCTCGCTCCTCATGCGCGCAGAGCGCGTCGGCGCGGATACCCTGCTCTCGCAGATCGTCAACATGGTCGCACAGGCGCAGCGGAGCCGCGCGCCAATCCAGAAACTCGCCGATAAGGTGGCGGCCTGGTTTGTCCCGACGGTCATTGCGATTGCGGTCGTGACTCTGGTGGTTTGGGGAGTGTGGGGACCGGATCCGGCCATGGCCTACGCGATCGTCAACGCCGTCGCGGTGTTGATCATCGCCTGTCCCTGCGCTCTCGGACTCGCAACCCCGATGTCGGTGATGGTGGCGGCAGGCAAGGGCGCTTCTGCGGGCGTGCTTTTCCGGAATGCCGAAGCGATCGAGATTCTGCGTACCGTCGACACGCTGATCGTGGACAAGACGGGAACGCTGACGGAAGGAAAACCGCGGCTGGTGGCAGTGGAGCTCGCGGGCGCACCCGGGGAGCCCTCACCCCTTACCCCTCTCCCGCCGGGAGAGGGGAACAAAGACGAGGACGAAATGCTCATGCTGGCGGCGAGTCTCGAGCGTGCGAGCGAACACCCGCTGGCGGCGGCGATCGTTTCGGGTGCGGAAGAGCGGGGAGTGAATCTCAAGTCCGTTTCGGACTTCGAGTCGGTTACGGGCAAGGGTGTGCAAGGGACCGTCGACGGAAAGAAGATCGCGCTCGGGAATGCTGCGATGCTGGCCGCACTGAAGGTCGATGCCGGCGAGCTTGCGAGGCGCGCCGAGGAGTTGCGAGTGGAGGGGCAGACGGTGATGTTCGTCGTCGTGGAGGGAACGGCTGCGGGATTGATCGGCGTTGCCGATCCGATCAAGGAGACGACCGCAGAAGCGATCCGGCAGTTGCACGAGGAGGGAATCCGGATCGTGATGATGACTGGAGACAGCAGGACGACGGCCGATGCTGTTGCAGCCCGGCTCTCGATTGATGAAGTGATTGCC
>JBGSYJ010000045.1:0-2103 GCA_041750915.1 Thermoanaerobaculia bacterium
CGTGATGTGGTCGTTCGTATAAATGCAGATCGAAGCCGCAATACGCAGGCCTTCGGCGGCGATCTCCGCGGCGTTCATCTCCGTGTGCTGAAGCAGCGCCCGTGCCGCTGCGAGGGCGTACGAGCCGCCGGATCCGATTGCAAGCAACCCATCGTCCGGCTGAATCAGATCGCCCGTGCCTGAAATCAGGTACGACCTTTCCGAATTGGCGACCACGAGAAACGCCTGCAGCTGCCGCAGATACTTGTCGAGCCGCCAGTCTTTTGCGAGCTCGACCACAGACCTTTCGAGATTTCCATTGAACTCCTCGAGCTTCGCCTCGAAGCGGGAGAAGAGCGCGAAGGCGTCGGCCGCCGATCCGGCGAATCCAGCGATGATCTTTCCCCCGTAAAGCCGCCGCACTTTCGCGGCTCCGTGCTTCATTACCGTGGTTCCCACGGTGACCTGGCCATCGCCAGCGACGGCAACCTGGCCATCGCGCCTGACGCAGAGAATCGTCGTAGCTCGTATCTTCATGTCGTCCATGTCGTGCATGCTATCAGGTGAAAAATTCAAAATTGAGAATTCAGAATTCAGAAAGGGGTAACAGCGACGCTGCGTCGGGTAGTCCGGCGGATACCGTGCCCCGCAGGAAATCGTCAGGCAGCCCGGAAGTGATCCTGCCGATCAGCGGATGCGACACCATCCAGGCATGAAGCATCAGCCGGCGAACGCCTGACGCGGCTCCGGAAGCGCCGTACTTCCTGTCCCCGGCAACGGGATGACCGGCCTCCGTCAGGTGAAGCCGTATCTGGTGGGTCCGTCCGGTGAGGATCTGAGCTTCCACGAGGGTGAATCGGTCGGAGCCTCCCAGAGGATTGACCGTAGTAGAGGCGAGACGTCCACCACTCCCAGTCTCGAAACGTGACGCGCTCTGTCTCGCAATCGGTGCGTCGAGCGCCAGCGCACGATCGAGACGTCCATGCACGAGAGCCAGATAGCGCTTCTGCACCATTCCCAAAGCGAGCGCCTGCGAAAAGGCTGTGGTGAACTCCCGCGTCCGGCCGAAGATTACGACGCCACTCGTTCCTGTATCGAGTCGATGAATCAGAAACAGTTCGGACGTTCCGTCACTCTGCGCAAGCGAGAGCGCCACCAGATCCATGAGCGAGACCCTCGTGCGGTCGCGCGCCGGCTGGGTCGGGATTCCCGAGGGCTTGTCGATGGCGATCAGATCGGATGTACGGCAAAGCGCGGGAACCTCGACAGCGGATCTCGCGGCAAGGATCGTGTCGCCCGGGCCGACCATGCGGGAAGCGACCGCTACAGGCTTGCCGTTGACCAGCACGCACCGCTCTCCGATGAGTCGCCTTGCCGCGCGACGGGAGATACCTTCCTCGGTGAGCGCGACGTCGAGACGGCTGCGGGCAGCCGGAACGACCGAGAAGATTTCGGGGAGGTTCATGGAGTCTTCATTGTACGTTCGAGGCCATCGCGGAGAAGCTTCAGGCAGGTCCGCACGATTTGTCATCCGAGCAAGCGCGGGTGGGGGGGTGGGCCGAGAGATCTCCGGCGATAGTACATTCTTGATTTGTGAAAGGCCCGGTGGTGGCGTAGGCCGATAGGCAACTCTGTACCATCGCCGGAGATCCCTCGCCCCTCCCGCCGCACAACCGAGCTCGGGATGACAAGCTCGTTCATCCCTCGCAACATTGACCTGTCGTCATCCTGGAACTCGCGATGACACTCCGCGATTCATTCACAACCTCTCAGGATGACAAGTTCTCCACAATCAAAAAGGGCGCAGCTTTCGCTGCGCCCTTTTGTGAAGCCAGATTGTGATTACTACTTGACGGCGGCTTTGTCCTTCTTGGCTTCGCCACCTTCGATGACGGTGAGCTCAGTGCCGCCAATTCCGAGGGCCCTGCGGACCTTTCCTTCGATCTCTGCGGAGAGATCGGGGTTTTCTTTGATGAAGTTCTTCGAGTTGTCCCTGCCCTGCCCGAGGCGCATGTCGCCGTAGGAGAACCAGGAGCCGGACTTCTCGATGATCTTGTGCTCGATACCGATGTCGATCAACTCGCCTTCCTTCGAAACGCCTTCGCCGTAGTTGACGTCGAACTC
>JBGSYJ010000046.1:0-2813 GCA_041750915.1 Thermoanaerobaculia bacterium
TACGAGCAGATCGGCCTGCGCGAAGGCGACCTCGTCAAGATGAACATCCTGGTCAACAACGAGCCGGTCGACGCGCTGAGCCTGATCGTCCACCGCGGCGTGGCGGAGGAGCGCGGCCGCGGCATGTGCGAGCGGCTGAAGGACCTGATCCCGCGCCACCTGTTCAAGATTCCGATCCAGGCCGCGATCGGCGGCAAGGTCATCGCCCGCGAAACCATCGCCGCGCTGCGCAAGGACGTCACCGCGAAGTGCTACGGCGGCGACATCAGCCGCAAGAAGAAGCTGCTGGAGAAGCAGAAGAAGGGCAAGGCGCGGATGCGGGAGTATGGGAATGTTTCCATCCCGCAGGAGGCTTTCATCGCCGCGCTGCGGATGGGTGAGGAGTGAATTTACGAAGGGTGGCGCGGCCTTCGTTTACTCGAAAAAGGTCCTCATTCGTTCGATCCGAGCGCGCAATCCCTCAAATTCAGCAACAACGTGTGTTTCAGTTGAGAATGGGTCAATAACACCAAACTGCTGTTTGGCTCGTTTAGTTTTCCATCTTCGGCGATCTATAATGCTTCGGCGATCTTCCCGCTCTTCGTCCGTACGAGGAAAGCGGGTGGTAATCATCGAAACTGGGACGTTGGAAACACGCTCGAGTTCCTCAATGAAGTAGATTGTATCCTTAGATAATTGCTCGAACCTGCGGGCCGCCGAGTTGTCACGGTCAATGTAATCGGAGAATGTTAGCACGATGTCCGTTGGCCCGTTAATCGCACAAGAGTCACGAAACTGATCCCACTCGAACCATCCCACTCGCCGGTTTCGCTTAGTTGTCGAGGTAATCTCGTTTCGCTTCACTAAATCTGCGTTAAGGCGTGCTCGCTTGGCAACTTCTGCGAAGGTTGTCTCATGTTTGATGGGGCCAGATGTCGTTTCCACCTGCGATGAATTCCGGCGAAGCCCGATGGCTTTGGCCCAGCCCGAAGCCTTTGGCGAAGCTGGATTTGCTACTCGGATCGGCGTTGATCGTGTCACGAGCAGAATTCGCCGGACCCGGCTGGGTGAGATACCGGCCTCAGCGAGACATCCAGCGACGTTAGTGTCACGCGAAGTTACGTATGGATACTGCCCATGAAAAATGCTTAGGCCACTTCCCTGGGTGCCCTCCAAGAGAACTGACTTTCCTAAGGCGTAGGCAAGTTCGAGGCGGTTCAATATCCTTCCTCTGAAGTCCGGACCTTGCCCAACATAGGGAGAAAGTTCCTCAACATCTCTAGCAAGGATAGTGGACGGATTTCCGCGCCCCATTATTCTTCGTGCGGAGGCGCAACCACTCCCGCTCGCTGTCGAGCTAATGTCGTCGCGCAACTTAGACTCGTTTCGACGATCTTCGTCTGAAATGATCATCGCCTGCGGATCGATGTAAAGCCGATCCTCGTCGATTCCGCACTCCCTGATCTCCTTCAGGAGGTCGGGCACATACAAAGTCGCTCCAGGGCCGATCAGAATTTCTGCATCGGTGTCTTTCGTGCCCGAGGGCAGCTGATGATAAGTGTATAGACCGTCGGCACCTGATACGGTGTGGCCGGCGTTTGGTCCGCCTACGCGCACAAGGACGTCGTATTCGGGGGCCAGATAAGCTACCACGTGCCCCTTTCCTTCGCTTCCGTACTGGCCGCCGACAACCACGTCGACGAGTCGACTGTCGGGCGCAGGAAAGAGTCCCAGTTGTGCGATTACTCTTATTAGCGTGTCGTTGGTATCCGTGTTGTCCGTATTGATTCTGACATCCGCATCCCTCCTAAATAGATCAATGTCAGAACCACGCTTAATTATGTCGTTTTGCTCAACGGTGGAGTCGTCGCCATACTTTGTTTTGGCTCTTCGGAGTATCTCATCTTTGCCAGCGTAAAGATGCACGTGAACTAAGTGGATGGAATCAGTTCGTCTGAAAGGTTTGAGCTGTTCCCAAGTTCGAATACTGTCTATAACAATATCACGGTCGGTATGCCCGTTCGCATCCATGACAGAGATAAGTTCTTGAACGTACCGAAACACCCAGTCATGGCCGACCTCCTCATCGAGAGTGTCGCCAAATGTCTGCAACCCTTGCCGATCATGGGGAAGCTTGCGTTTGATTGCCTGCTTCTTGACGATCGTGCTGGTTTTAACCCGGTAAAACTGGAATCTCTTTTCGAGTGCCTCTCCGAGACGTGTTTTACCTGCCCGGGAATGTCCAGTTAAGACGACGACTCTGTGCATGAAGACCTTCCCCCATAAGCTCGAATGATCTCAGCGGCCTCGCCAGGTCCATTCGCGCCAAGGTCGATAACTAGATCAGCAATCCTATCCAGGGCTCTCGCTGATTGCTCATTCGGATGGTTTACACACCGCTCGTAGGCTCCATCGTTGTGAACCTCATCGCCGTCGCGAGCTCGGCTTAAAAAGCGCGAACGCAACACATCCTCAGGTGCAGTTAAATGAACGTGCTGGACATCTGAGAAGCGGCTGCGAAAAACGCGTACCTGTTGTTGTTTGCGCACTGCGTCAACGAACCAGTTTAACTGACTTGTATTGTCGGCTATCTCGCGGACTGCAACCTCATCGACGAGCCAAGCGTAGTCTGTTTTACGATCCAACAAGTCTCCTAGTTGCTGAAGATTTTCCCTTGTGTCGGGAAGAGAGCGCTTAGAGGCCGTTTCGAAAGGGGTTGAGCGGTCGGGGTTGATGTGATTCCAGCAGGTTGTCGAGACCGAGCTGGAGTGAACACATGTGGACCCCGACCACCCGCGCGCAGCATAGCCGCGCGGGTCTCAGATACCAGACCG
>JBGSYJ010000047.1:0-4716 GCA_041750915.1 Thermoanaerobaculia bacterium
GGATTCACACCCTTGATCGGGGGAATGTCGATCGGGGAAGGCAGATAGTCGACGACCGCGTCGAGCAGGGGCTGAACGCCCTTGTTCTTGAACGCGGAACCGCAGACGACCGGGATGATCTTGTTTGCGAGAGTCGCCTCGCGGAGGGCGGCCTTGAGCTCGCCGAGCTCGAGCGCCTCGCCTGCGAGATACTTCTCGAGCAGCTCGTCATGCGATTCGGCGATCGACTCGACCATCTTTTCGCGATAGTGGTTCGCGTCTTCCATCAGCTCGGCCGGGATCTCGGCGACTTCGTACTTCGCCCCGAGGGTCTCATCCTTGAAGATGAGCGCCTTCATCTGAACCAGGTCGATGATGCCGCGGAGCTTGTCCTCGGATCCGATGGGAATCTGAATGGGGACGGGGTTCGCGCGAAGTTTGGTGCGGAGCTGGCCGACGACGGCCTCGAAGTTCGCGCCGACGCGGTCCATCTTGTTGACGAACGCGAGACGGGGAACGCCGTAATGATCCGCCTGACGCCACACAGTCTCGGACTGAGGCTCGACACCACCAACGGCGCAGAACACGGCCACTGCGCCGTCGAGGACACGGAGCGAGCGCTCGACCTCGGCCGTGAAATCGACGTGGCCGGGTGTATCGATGATGTTGATCCGGATATCGCCCCAGAATGCGGTGGTGGCAGCCGAGGTGATGGTGATACCGCGCTCCTGCTCCTGGACCATCCAGTCCATGGTCGCGGTTCCCTCGTGCACTTCACCGATCTTATGGGTGATGCCCGTGTAGAACAGAATCCTCTCCGTCGTCGTCGTTTTACCGGCGTCGATGTGAGCCATGATTCCGATGTTTCGGATCTTGTCGAGTGAGACCTGACGTGCCATATCCGTTGATTCCTCAGAGCGAGACGTCACGACAGACAGAGATCGCCTGTTTGCGACGCCGGAAACGACGGAACACACAGCCTCCGCCGTTCATACCGATTGTCTTCACTTCTCGTTTCCCGTTGCTCGGTCCGGAACCGCAGAAACAGAATGCCTTTCTGTGTTATCCGGTCGAGACGGAGCTCGGGGAGGCTAATACTGCGAATTCAGAGTTGAGAATTCAGAATGCAGAAAGCTGCATGCCTGAGACCTCAACCCATTTTCTGAATTCTGAATTCTCCATTCTGAATTCAGCGTCCAGATGTTACCAGCGGTAGTGTGCGAAGGCCTTGTTTGCTTCGGCCATCTTGTGCACGTCTTCCCGCTTCTTGATCGCGTTGCCGCGATTGTTTGCCGCGTCGAGAATCTCGCCGGCAAGTTTGTCCTGCATGGTCTTTTCGCCGCGTGCCGCCGCGTAGGTGATCAGCCAGCGGATTGCCAGCGATGCCCTGCGGGTGGGCCGCACTTCGATCGGAACCTGATAGTTCGAACCGCCGACCCGGCGGCTCTTGACCTCGAGCGCCGGCTTGACGTTGTCGATCGCCTTCTTGAAGACCTTGACGGCATCTTCCTTCGCGCGCTCTTCAACCGTCTTGAGCGCACCATAGAAAATGCCCTCGGCTGTCGACTTCTTCCCCTGGATCATGAGCGAGTTGATGAACTTGGTCACCAGCTGGCTGTTGTAAACCGGATCCGGCAGAATTTCTCTTTTGGGTACTTCGCGTCTTCTCGGCATTGCTTATCGATTCCTGACTTTTACGATTTGGGACGCTTAGCGCCGTATTTGCTGCGGCTCTGGTTCCGCTTGGCGACGCCCGTGGTGTCGAGCGTGCCGCGGATGACGTGATAACGCACGCCGGGAAGATCTTTGACACGACCGCCGCGGATGAGCACGATCGAGTGCTCCTGGAGGTTGTGCCCGACACCCGGGATGTACGTGGTGACCTCCACGCCGTTGGTGAGCCGCACACGGGCGACCTTCCGGAGTGCCGAGTTCGGCTTCTTCGGGGTCGACGTGTAGACGCGGGTGCAGACGCCGCGCTTCTGCGGACTCGACTGCAGAGCCGGAGACTTTGTCTTCTGGTTCAGTTTCGCTCGCCCCTGTGCGACGAGCTGATTGATAGTCGGCATTCTAGAGATGTCCTATTACTTGATGAGAAATGACCGGACAGACCGGTCAAAGGCCCTTCAGAAGGGAAACCCGCGCACTTTACGCGGGCACCGGGGCATTGTCAACCCCGTCCGGGTGGCCTAACGGCCTGATACTGCATGATATTCCGGACCCGCCCGATCCCGGCCGGAGCGATGTCAACCTGGTGGAGGGAACGGAAATTCCGGTTGTTTGTGGAGGGGGACCGGAATGTTGAATGGTGAATGTTGAATGGTGAATGCTGAATTGGGACCGGCGGGGTGGCGGTGCCCCTCTCCCGACGGGAGAGGGGTCAGGGGTGAGGGCCCCCCGAGGTACGATCAGCTGATGCATCACGAGCCCCACAAGCTCGTATCCAAATCACGAGAGCTTCGAAAACGCCAGACCCCAGCCGAGCGCGCCGCCTGGTCCGACCTCCGCAACCGCCGTTTCCTGAATCTCAAATTCCGCAGACAATTCGAAATCGGCCCGTACATAGTCGACTTCTGCTGCGAAGAGTTGATGCTGATGATCGAGCTCGACGGCGAAGGCCACTTTGATCCGTCAGTCCAGGCCTCCGACGCGGAACGCACCCACTACCTGCAAGCCAGCGGCTACACCGTCACGAGAATCGAGAATGAAGAACTACTCCTGAATCCGGAGATCGTCTTCGCTCGGATCACGCGACTCGTTGAAGCTCTGAAGGGGCCCTCACCCCTGACCCCTCTCCCGCCGGGAGAGGGGAACCCCCGCCAGTCCGGTCTCACAAACCCGCTTCGAGCTCGGCGATCCGCTGCTCGAGCTCGGCGACCCGTTCTTTCAACTCGAGCAACTCCGAGCGGACCGCCATGCGATCGAGCTTCTGCTCGACCCGGTCGAGCCGCTCCTCGATCCGGCCCACTGCGGCTTTCAGAGACTGGTATTCACTCTCCAGACGATCCAGCTTCTTATAAATGGCGTCGAAATGAGAGAGCATCTCCTGACGGAGGGGCGAGATCCGCGCGCGTGAAGCATCTTTGCCTCCCACAGACTGATCGCCGAGATCCGCGGGACTTCGCGCGATGCAAGGTCATCGAGCGCGCTCCGCTCGGCAGTGGACAGCCGGTCCTGCCCCGTCAACCACCAGATCCAGATGTGGGTGTCGAGCAGAACGCTCAAAGGGCCTCGAACTCCGTTTCCTCCAGCACCGACTCTCCAGGTTCGGAGAGCAGCGTTCCCGTCCCCTGCAACCGCAACCACGGGCGGCCTTCGTGCCGAACCTCCGAGGCTGGAATCAGCCGGGCAACGACCCGGCCGTGTCGCTCGATCTCCACCGCTTTCTGATCCCGCTCGACCTCCCGGATGATTTCCAGAAGGCGGGCCTTGAGTTCGGTCACCGAAATGGTCATTGTCTTGACTCCAATGACCATTTTGGGCCCTTCCCTCTTTAAGTTCAACGCGAACCCGGCGGGCCTCACCCTCTCCCCGCGAAGTCGGGGAGAGGGTGGCGCGCGGCCCCGCAACAGACGTCAGGGCTTGCCGGTTACGGCGCGCGCCGGGAGAGGGGCGTTGAGGACTTGCAGCCTCACCCGCCGATGACCCACATCCGGTTGGGCCTGCCCTCCCCTCGGCGACGGCGACGGAGACGGCAACGGCAACGGCAACGGCACCAGCGTCTGGACGCCGACAGTCGACTTCAATCCAGCTTCGGGCTCCGCGATTCGCTGCTATGCGAGCAGCTGCGAACAAACCACCATTCCGTCGAGCTTCTGCTCTACGCCATCGAGCCTCTCCTCGATCCGCGTGACTGCGGCATTCACAGACTGGTAGTCAATTACGAGGCGATCCAGTTTCCTACCGATCGCGTCGAAATTCGCCAGCATCTCCTCGCGCAAAGGACTGATTCGCGCATCCAACCGCGCATCCACCACCCGCTCGAGGTCCGGAAGAACCACCTCGCGGTGAAACCGCGTCAGTACCTGAAGGAGATCGTCCGCCACGATGAGATCGTACTCCTCACCTCGACCCCCGACAAGCAGCGAGGCTCACCGTCCCGAATAGAGATTCAGCCCGTTCTCCTTCAGATATTCGAGCCTCGGAGGAAGGTTCACCTCCGGATCCCACGGATAGACCTGCGCCCGCGCCTCGGCGTCACATCGCGCCACATCCTCGACCCGGAGATAACACTCCTTCCACGTCAGCTTTCCGTCACGGATCCGCGCCGCGCCGTCGTCGGTGACGAGCCGGAACGAGAAAGCGCCGAAGAGCGCCGCTGCAAACAGGAGCGCCAGGGCAGGTCTTCGCCATCGGAAACCTTCCCTTGTCAGAAGATCGAGGTAAAGCCCGAGGAATGCTGGAATCATGAACGTCATGTAGCGCGAGGCCTGCGAGATGAGGAGCGACTCGCAGATGCGGCCGTACGCATTCAGGAAAGCATAGAGCAACGAAAAACCGATCAGCGTCACGACGATCCTACTGAGAGCGGATCGCTCTCCATCCGCAACGACGAGACGCTTCGAGTGACGGATGACAGCCTCGATCATGACGAAAAACAGCAGCGTCCCGCCGAGGGTCGAGAACAGCCCGAAATGATCGAAGTCGAGCCCGACGAACTTCGCCAGCATGAGGACCACGAAGCCCGGCAGCATGACGAGGTCCATCGTCTCTGAGGCGGGGCATTCGCCTGCGACG
>JBGSYJ010000048.1:0-14992 GCA_041750915.1 Thermoanaerobaculia bacterium
GGGCGGGCGGGCACAACTCACAACGGGGCGGGCTGGGTGGGAACGGCCGCCTCGAGCACCAGATCCAGAGCCTTCTCCTGCATGAGCGACACTCGCAGCGACTCGTATCCGCCGTCGTGCCTGAGTTGATGCCGGATCTCCGCGAACTCGCGCCTTGCATCGGCCGACGCTTTTCGGATCTCGGCGTCGACTTCGGTGTCGCTGACGACCAGTTCCTCTTTGCGTGCAATGGCCTCGAGGATCAGGCCGCGCTTGGCCCGGCTCTCGGCGTCCGGACGGAACTCGGTGCGTACTTTGGCCCAGTCGATCTCGACCTTCTCGAGGTCGACGCCCTGGGAAGCGAGATAGCGAGCGTAGTTCCGGAGCGCATTTCCCAGCTCATCCTCCACGAGGGTCTCCGGCACTTCGAACGAGTGGAGCGCGACGAGTTTCTCGCCGATCTCCTGACGGCGCGCACGGAGCCCTTCGGCCTCCTTGTGGCGCTTCATGTCCTCGAGAAGTTTCGTTCGCAGATCTTCCACCGACTCCCATCCAAGGCTCTTTGCAAACTCGTCGGTGAGCTCGGGCTTTTCCTTGACACGAAGCTCCTTGACCTTGATCTCGTAGTGGACCTGTTTGCCGCGGAGATCTTCGTTCACAGCGTCTTCCGCGTAGCGTTTGTCAAAGGCCGCCGTCTCGCCCGGGCGCTTCCCCTGAAGCGCCTCGTGCAGTTCAGGAAGCGGGGTGTCTTCGCCAAGCTGAATATGAGCGGACTCGCTACTGCGCGGTTCGACGCCCTCGCCGGAGCTCTCGATGTCCATGATGACGAAGTCGTGGTCCTGAGCCCCACGGTCGTCGATGATCCTGTAAGTGCTTCCCTGGTCGCGCAGGCGCTCGATCATTGCATCGAGCTCGGCCGGAGAAACTTCCGACTCCGCCGCTTGAATCTCGAGTCCGCGATAGCCCTGAAGCTCGACGTGCGGCTTGACATCAAACTCTGCTTCGAACTTCAACGGAGCTCCGTCAATGAGTGGATCGACACGCTTGAGCTGAGGATCTCCCACCGTCTCGAGGCCCTTTTCCGTGATCACCTCGTGAAAGAACTTCGGAAGAAGCCGCTGAACGACCTCATCCTGAATCTCCTTCTGGAAGCGGTTGCGAACCACGCCGATCGGAATTTTTCCCTCGCGAAAGCCGGGAATCTTCGCCTGTCTGGCGAACTCCCTGGAGACCGAGTCGAGCTCGCGGGTGACCGCGTCGGAAGGGACTTCAACTTCGACACTCTTGCGAACCGTGGACAGATCCTTGAAATCGATCAGCATGGTAATTTCCTCGTGGACGAATGGGGGGGATGGTGCGAAAGGGGGGACTCGAACCCCCACGGCTTTGGGCCACTGGATCCTAAGTCCAGCGCGTCTGCCAATTCCGCCACTTTCGCCGGTGAAATCGCGTTGCGGGCTGTCCCGCCTCCGGGCGGCAGCCGATTCACTGCAGATCATCGGTGATAGCCGGCTGCGTTGGTGCCCCCACCAGGACTCGAACCTGGAACCAATAGATTAAGAGTCTACTGCTCTACCAATTGAGCTATGGAGGCGAGTGATCAATTAACGGCCGCCTTCGGTCACATATTTCGACACGCTGCGGCGGAGGCGGATTGTAGCGACGGGAGAGCGGGGGGTCAAATGCGGAGTGCCGGTAGGCCGCACAAAGGGGCAGGAGAAAGTAGACAGTACACAGTAGACAGGAGACAGTAGCCTCCCACCCATCAACCACCGTCGGGCCTCTGTCTACTGTCTACTGTGTACCGTCTACTTCCTCAAGATTCCGATCGTGTAGGCAAGTAGGAAGTAGACAGTAGTCCCTTCCCCTCAACTACCGACGGGCGGCGGGCTACTGTCTACTGTCTACTGTCTACTGTGTACTGTCTACTGTGTACTGTGTACTGTGTACTGTCTACCGTCTCCAAATTCCTGTCATGAATCCTCATGTACCCGAAACCCGAATAAAGCGTCGCTACGAGCGTCACACGGAAGAGCGGCTCGAGCAGGGGAACGAACAGGGTTCCGAATGGTGTGTTCGCTGCGATCGTGGCCGCGAGCGTGATCACCTGCAGCAGCGTTGAGATCTTCCCCGGAATCGACGGCGGGAATCGCGTGATGTGTACGCGGGTGTAAAGCAGATACGCGAACAGGACGATGAGAACGTCTCGCAGGAACACGGTGAAGGTCAGCCATTGCGGCAACGGCTGATGCGCGACCCAGGGAAGCGTGTAGACGACATAAGCGGCGACCATCATCATCTTGTCGGCCGCAGGATCGAGGAATGCTCCGATCTTCGAGCGCTGGTCG
This sequence comes from Thermoanaerobaculia bacterium, assembly GCA_041750915.1. GTDB lineage: Bacteria > Acidobacteriota > Thermoanaerobaculia > Gp7-AA8 > Gp7-AA8 > JBGSYJ01. Next base: position 2,328 of record JBGSYJ010000048.1, read on the forward strand.
AATCGACGAGCGATATACCCGTCGATGGCGTCCGTGAGTGCTGCCGAAACGAACAGTACGAACGCAGCCGTGAAGTTTCCCCTCACCGACGCCATCACGAAGAACGGGATCAGGATCAGCCTGACCAGCGTCAGCAGATTGGGAATGGTCCGGAGTCCATGTCCGGAGCTGGGTGCGCTCATAGGCTCGCGAAGGGCGGCAGAGACGATTCGTTCATCAGCGGGGTCTCATCACGCTTTGGACCCTACGATTCAGCCCGGAACTGTTCGATCGCGCTCCGCCGAAGATAAATCGTCTTCCCTTCGGAGATGAGCAGATCCTGACGCATGAGATCATGAATCAGCCGCGAGACCGTCTCTCTCGAGGTACCGATGGTGTTCGCGATCGCCTGATGAGTCGGCCTCGTTACGGCGACGTAACCGCCCTCGACCTCCTTGCCCCCATTCACGGCGAGGTCGAGCAGGAAGCGGGCGAGCCGCCCGTAGACATCCATGGTTGCCAGCGACTCGATCCGGCCGGAAGCCGTTCGCAGTCTGAGCGAGAGCTCCGCGAGGACCTTGCGTGTGATGCTGAAATTCTCCTGAAGCAGCTGGACGAAGTCGCTTCGCCAGATGATGAGCAGCTCGAGATTCTCCGTCGCCATCACGGTCGCCGATCGCGGCTCATCATCGAGCAGTGACATCTCGCCGAAGAAATCGCCCGGTCCGAGCATCGACAGGATGATCTCTTTCCCCTCCGGCGAGACCATCGTTACCTTCACCCTTCCTTCGCGGATGAGACAGAAAACATCCCCGCTCTCGTCCTCGTGAAAGACCACCTCGTCCTTCAGGTGCCGCCGGGATTTTGCCACCGCCGCCACGGCAGAGAGCTCCTTGTCATCGAGCTCTGCGAAGAGGGCGAATCTTCTGAAAAGGGCGGCTTCCATTTGCGCGGACGCTGAATTCTAGCAAAAGTAGTCAGTAGTCAGTAGTCAGGAGTCAGGAGAGTAGACAGGACACAGTAGACAGAAGACAGTAGCCCCAACCCATCCGGCGGTGCGAATGCTGTCTATTGTCTACAGTGCTGCGTACTGCTCCAGGCTGACTTCAGGAGTAAGGAGCCAGCACAAGGCAGTAGAAGTAGTCAGTACCCCCTCCCATCAAAGGGGTGCGGGCTCCTGACTCCTGACTCCTGACTACTTTCTGAAGTACTCTTATCCCAGCTTGGCACTGAAACGGATCATTCCGATCTCTTCGGGAAAAGGAGGCGTCGGGAAGACGACCTTCGCGGTCAATTTTTCTCTCTGCCTGGCGCAGCATGGCCGGACAGTTCTGATCGACCTCGACACCGGGACCTCGTCCGTGAGGAACGCCATCGACGTTCCCATTCCGCGCGATCTGTACCACTTCTTCAAACGGAAAGAGCCACTTTCGAACTGCATCACGCGGCTCGACTGGAAGCTCGATCCCCGCGAGCAATTCCGCAAATTCGGCTTCGTCGCGGGGCCGATGAACCTCATCGAGGAGATCTCGAACTTCGGCCCGGAACGGAAGCAGGAACTGGTCGAGGCGATCAACAATCTCGATGCGGATTACGTCGTGCTCGATCTCAAGGCCGGCGTCGATGCGAATGTCCTCGACTTCCTCCCGTGGTCGAACAGCGGGATTCTGGTTTTCACACCGCACCTGCCGGCCGCTACCATGGCCGCTTCCGACCTGGTAAAGGCCATCCTGTTCCGCAAACTCCGGCTCATCTTCAGCCGGACTTCGCCCTTCTACGCAACCGTCGACCACAGCCTCGATTTTTTCCGCATGACGAACGAGCTGATCGACAGGGTCGAAGACGTCTACGACGACGCACTGATGAACCTCGACGACTTCGCGGCCAACCTCTTCTCTTCTCTTGGTGAACATCCGATCGCGCTGACGGTTCAGAAAGTCATCGACGACTTCCGCATCCACTACGTGCTGAACATGTTCGACGGCATTGATGACTCGTTCGACACCGCCGTAAAGCCGTTCGTCGAGAATGTCGCGCGGAACATCTCGGTCCGCCCCCTCATCACGAACTTCGGCTGGATCAGCCGGAGCGAGAGCATCCACCGCGCGAACTGCGAGAGGGTTCCCGCAATCCTTTTCTCGCCGGAGCGGAAGGTCGAACCCCGCGACCGGTACATGGAGGAGCTCGAGAATCTCCGGACGACAGCCATCGGCCTGGAGCGGCCGAAAAAGAAACCTTCCCCCGCAACGCCACAGCCTCGCGCGACCGCAACGTCCGATCATCTCGGAGCCCAGTTGTCGGTCCTGACGGAAATGTTCGCGCACATCGGAAACGACGGATATCGCTCGAACTTCGAGTACGTCACACGGCGAGCGCTGTTCACCATGCAGACCCGACGAGCCGCCGAGTTCGGCGACCGGCGGATCTTCACCCCATGGGAGATTCTCGATCAGATGTTCGAGCGGTCTGCGTTGTCGGGACGACTGTAGAATCAGTAGACAGTACACAGTAGACAGAAGACAGTAGCCCGCCCACCCCTTGAATGGAGAGGCTACTGACTAATTGTCCTGACTCTGACTGCTCATCCCGAGAACCGTCGACTCTCCGGCCCCACCCCCATCCAGGGGAAGGGCGGGATACTGTCTTCTGTCTACTGTCTCCTGTCTACTTCGCCCTGACTACTTCCCCCGATCCTTGTTAACAACACCCGCCACGCAATCCTCAGCGTGTCGAGCAGCGCGCGATAGTGGCTCGTCTCGAGGCCGTCGACGAACGCGAGCCCGATCGGGATCGAAGCGATTGTGAATCCGCCACGGCCGGCCCTGACAATCACCTCGCTCTCCGCGTCGAAGCGGGTGCCGGTGAGCTTCACGCCGCGCAGCAGCCGCGCGGAATAGAGCCGGAAGCCGCTCTGCGGGTCATCGACTTTCTTACCCGCTGCGAAAGAGATCGCGTTTGCTGAAAAGATGTTCGCCATCCTCCTGCGCCGGACCATCCCGGCGAACAGATGCCTGCGGCTTCCGATGATCAGGTCGGCGCCACCCGTTCTCCACTCCTCGACGAAGCGCGGAATCTCGGCGGGCAGATGCTGGCCATCGGCGTCGAGCGTCACCACGGCGTCGTAGCCCCGTTCGAGGGCCCACGCGAACGCCGTGCTCAGCGCCGCGCCCTTTCCGCGGTTGACGTCGTGCCGGACGACCGTCGCCCCGGACTTCCGCGCCTCCTCGCCTGTTCCGTCGGTCGATCCATCATCAACGACCAGCACGTCGGGGTTCACTTCCAGGGCGCCGGAAACAACCCGGCCAATCGAGGCTTCAGCGTCGAGCGCGGGGATCACTACGAGTACCTTTTCAGCCATGCGTCGTCGTGCGGGAGAGGACGGCACAGATGACACCGCCCCCGGCCGAAAGCGAGTTCACCAGAATGTGATCCAATGCGGCGCCTCTCGCGTCGGTCGTTACCTCGATCGCCATTTCGTCTTCGCCCCGCCTGAATCCGGCGCTTGCCGGAAGCCGCTGTTCGCGGAGCGCGAGGAATGCCGTGGCCAGATGCAACCCGCCTGCCGCGGCGTACTCGCCGAACAGGCCCTTCGTCGCAACTACCGGAGGGGCCTTCTCCCCGAACAGGCGCTGAATCGCTCTGTACTCGAGCCGATCGCAGCGGATCGACGAGTTCGCCGATCCCCAGATTGCGTCGATCTGTTCAAAGCGAAGACCTGCGTCCTCGATTGCTGAAGCCATCGCGCGGGCGACCACCTCGTCGCCGGTTCCCCAGTCGGAGATCGTGGCGGTCGGATCCTTCGCTATGCCGAATCCCGAGACGAATCCGTACACCCCTTCTCCCGAGTTCGATTGCAGGGAATCGAGCAGAAAAACGGCACCGCCTTCGCCCACCATCAGGCCGTTGCGATCGCGGTCGTATGGCCGGCACGCCTCATCGACATCTCCGTCGTCATGCGCAAGCGCGCCAATTCTGTCAAGGACACTGAACGTGATGTCATTCATCTCCTCGACACCGCCGACCACCGCCGCTTCGACCGTCCCCTTGTTGAGTTGCGTCGCAGCGTACAGCAAGGCAGCAAGCGTCGAAGACTCGCGCTGGGTGAAGGTGAGGTTGAATCCGCGAAAGTTCCATTCGATCGCAATATGGCTTCCCGGCGCATTCGCTACCGACTCCGCAAACAGCTGAGGAGGCGCCAGCGCAGCCCCTTTCTGGATGTACTCGTTCAGATACTCGACCGAGGTCTGGACGGGGCCGAACGTCGTCCCGATCGCCACACCGGCGGCGGATCCGGTGACCAGCGGGCTTTCCCGCCCGGCATCCGTCAGCGCGAGACGCATCGCGGACATCCCGAGTCTCGACAGCGTGTTCATCCGACGCATCTTCATGGGAGCGATGAAGTCGCGCGGTTTGAATCCATCGACCAGCGCAGCCCGTTTTGAACGGAGCTCGGAGACGTCGAATCGCTCGACCGGTGCGATCGCCGACCGCGATTCCCACAGTCGCTCAGCGAACGGCTCCACGCCGATCGCACCCGGCGCAACCACGCCGATCCCGCTCACTCCGATTGAATTTCCTCTGGCCATTCAGGTTCCTGCAGAACGACACCGCAGTTTACACGGCGGTGATGCTTTCGGGATGTGACGGGAACTCGGCCATCTTCTTTCCGCACGTGGAGCAGATGCGCCTGGCTCGGGGATTCGGAGGAAGCAAGTGTCATCCTGAGCTCAGCGAAGGATCCCCTGACTACGGGGGCGTCGCAGGACTTGAGGGGATCCTTCGCTGCGCTCAGGATGACAGCCAGCGTTAAGTTGACGTCACTGCTGAAGGGGTCGGGCCCAGGGCTACGTGCCGCATGCGCGAAAGAGCAGCGATACGTTGCTCCCACCGAAGCCGAAGGTGTTCGACAACGCCTGGTCGATCTGCATTGTGCGAGGCGTGTGCGGAATGTAATCGAGGCAGCAGTCTTCGCCGGGATGATCGAGACGGAGCGTTGGCGGGGCAATCTGGTGCTGCAATGCGAGAACGGTCACAACTGCTTCGAGAGCTCCTGATGCGCCAAGAGTGTGGCCGAAGAAAGACTTCGTGGACGAGGTGGGAACGGAGGTTCCCAGGGTCGTAACGATGGCTCGGGTCTCGGCAGAGTCGTTCAGAGTTGTTCCGGTTCCATGAGCGTTGACGTAATCAATCCTGGCGCTGCCCCCCGCGCGATCGGTCATCGCAGAAGCCATCGCCTGGCTCGCGCCTCGGCCGTCTTCCACAGGAGCCGTCGGGTGGTGGGCATCGCACGAGGCGCCGTATCCGCAGAGCTCGGCGAGAATTGTTGCGCCTCGCACCCGAGCCGCCTCCCAGCGTTCGATCACGAGGTATGCAGCTCCTTCGCCGAGGGTGATGCCCTTTCGGTCGGCCCCGAAGGGCGAGCAGGGCTCGGAGTCGACGGCCTGAAGAACGTTGAAGCCGCTGTAGGTCAACCTGCAGAGCGCGTCGCTGCCGCCCGCGACAGCCGCATCGGCATAACCGCCACGCACCATGTCGGCAGCCATCCCGATCGCGGCGCCGGCCGATGCGCAGGCCGTCGCGTTCGAGAAAACGCCACCCTCGAGACGGAAGTGCCGGGCGATCGCGTCGGACGGACTCGACGTCGGTTGCTGCAGGACGCTCGAAGGAGCCGTCTTCTTTGCGCCGCGGATCATCCGTTTGAAGTAGTAGTCCTCGCCCTCGAGAAGACCGCCGGTCGATGATCCCGACGAAACGATGGTCGCCTCAGGAAGGGAGCCAGATCCCACCGCTTGACCGATCGCTTCCCGCGCCGCAACCAGCGCAAGCAGGTCGGTTCTCGAAAGCCTCCGGAGCGCCGCGCGTGGCCCGCCGATCAGCTCGTACAAATTCGATTCTGCCTCCGCAGCCAGATTCGTCGGAAACGTTTCGCCTCCGAAGCGAACCATCGGAGCGATTCCGGCGCGGCTCGAGATGATCGAGTCCCAGACCTCGGACTGATTGCGCCCGATCGAGCAGATGATGCCCATTCCGGTGATTGCGAGGCGGACTTCAGAGTCTGAGTTTCGCATAGTGAGTGGAGTTTCTGGCGTTCAGGTCGCGTGTCATCCTGAGCGAAGCGAAGGATCCCCTCAGGACTGGCTATGCCGCAAGCAATCAGGGGATCCTTCGCTTCGCTCAGGATGACACCTTCGCGGCTTAGCCCAGCGCATCGCTTGCTTCAGCCCTCTCCGCTCCCCGGCTCCGCAAGGTAGAACCTGGCCCGCGCATACTCTGTTCCATCTCTGTCGGCGACTCCCGACAGCCGGAACAGCCCTCCAAAATTCGCCTCGAGCGTCACACGGATGTGAAGACGATCACCAGCTTCGAGTGGACCGAGCAGTGTCGCGCGGTCGATTCCGCTGAGCATCCCCGGAGTTCCTGCGCTGTCGAACGCCAGTCCTCCACCGAGCTGCGCCATCGCCTCGAAGATCATCGACTGGAGCACCACGCCGTCGGCGAGGCCATCACCGGCGGAGCAGATGTAATCACCCTCGATATTGCGCTCGTCGATGCGAACGGCGTCGGAGGTTGCCCGGAAGGGAATCTGATGAGGAAGGGAGTCGAGCCAGGAGCTCACGCCAGTCTTTCGGCCTGCTCTGCCGCCGTCCGCTCCTGCACCAGAAGGGCGAGCGATTCGATCGAGCGAAAGTGGTCTCTTGCGGAGGCTTCGTTCTTCACCTTGACGCCGAATTCACTCTCGAGCATCACCACGATCTCCAGGGCGTCGATGGAGTCGAGACCCAACCCGCCCTGAAACAGAGGTTCGTCATCGCCGATATCCTCAGGCGTGAGATCCTCAAACTTCAAGCGGTCGATCAGCAACTCCTTCAATTTTTTCTTCAGCTCGACGAGATCTGACAAATGATTCCTCCGAAACGATTGAGCCACTGGCTCGGGGTAGTGTATCCCACGCGATGGCGGGTGCAATCACGGGACGGAACTTCTGAATCCTCGTCAATGCAAGAAACAGCGCAATCCGCCACCTGTCGAGGCGCCGGTCGAAGGCATCGCCGGCCAGAAGGCCCACGACGACGGGCATCAGGCCGAATCGAAGGCTCGGCTGAAGGAAGACCTCGAGGAACGACCGCTCGTAAAAACGGGAGATGAAGCCGAAGTAACGCTCGATCGCCGCGCCGAGCGACCGTTCGTATCGCCGCAACAGTTTCATGCTCCCCGTGCGCAGGCGCAGGTCGACTCCCTGGGCCGCGAGATCCGCAGACTTCATCGCCATGAAGACACCCGTTGAAAAGATCGGGTCGAAGAATCCGGCGGCGTCGCCAGCCAGTGCGTAGTTCCGCCCGACGGTTCCCTTCACGCGATAGGAGAAGTCCTTTCTCGCGTAGACCCGGCCGATCCGTTCGGCACCTCTCATCCGCGCGGCGACATAGGGTGTGCGGGCGATCATCTCTGCCAGGAGGGCTTCCGGATCCCCCGCCGCAGCTACGGTCTCGCGACTCGCCACCAGCCCGACGCTCGTAATCCCTTCGGTCAGCGGAATCATCCAGAACCAGCAGTCCGGCAGCACGACGATCACGGTGTTCCCCGCATCGGGCCCCGCGGCGCTGTCCAGCACATTCCGGTAGTGGGCGAAAATCGCGATCTTCCTGAGCGACGATTCTTCGTGTCGCGTTCCGAGTTGACGGCCAACCGCGGTCGCATGTCCGCTGGCGTCAACGACGAACCTTGCTTCAATCTCCGAGGATTCGCCATCTGCGTCGAGAGCCCGGACGATCACGCGGTCGGGATCCGTCAGCTCGACGCCGACGACGCGCGTCCGCTGGCGCACGTCGACGCCACACTCCACAGCGTTGCGAAGCAGGAGATCGTCGAACTCCGACCGGCGAACCTGATAGGAGCTCGCATACTGCTTCGGAAGATGACGCCCGAAGCGGAATGTGTGGCCGATCGCCCCGTCGCCCGTTACGAAGTAAGCACCATACTTCGGAAGAGACGCAGGCGCGCACAACCGGTCGCGAACTCCGAGCCGGTCGAACAGATCGTTGTTGTAAGGGAGAAGCGACTCGCCGATCTGGAACCTCGGGAACTGGTCACGCTCCAGGAGAATGACCGAGTGGCCTCGCTTTGCAAGCAGCGTCGCGGCTGTCGATCCTGCCGGACCTCCGCCGATGACAATGACATCATTCATTTCTGAACACCGAGAAAAAGGTTTGGACGACTACGCTGTTCGGATGCTAACACACGCTGAATTCGAATTTTCCGGGCAATCTTGACGTTGCCGAAAATCGCCCGCTATTCTTGGACGATCATCTCACCCTTCATGTCCCCAGAATCATCCACGAATCAGGACCGGAATCCCCTGTCCCGGCGCTTCCGCCTTCTCGCGGGTGAGTCGCCCGAGCACCCTGCCCTGATCGACGGGAACAGCGGCATTCGGACATCGAGAGAGGCACTTCTCAACAAGGCGGCGCTCATCTCAGCCGGGATGAGGTCCAGCGGCATCGCGGCAGGGGACCGCGTTGCGATTCAATTGCCGAATTCGGTCGACTTCATCGCTTCCTTTCTCGCCGCACTCGAGATCGGATGCGCATCGCTTCCCATCGACCGGGACGCACGGGAGTCGGAAGTCGGCTCGATTCTCAGTCACTTCGGCGTCAGAGGGCTGATCTATCGATCCTCCGCCTCGGACCGGCTTCCAATGATCACCGTGCGTGACGCACACGTCCGGAAAGCCGACGAGCATGAAATCTCTCTGATCAAGCTGACGTCCGGTTCCACAGGGATGCCGCGAGGGATCCTCACGACCGCCTGGAACCTGATCGCCGACTGCACCAACATCTGCGCCACCATGAAAATCTCGGCGGCCGACCGCAACTTCGGCGCAATCCCCTTCTCTCATTCGTACGGCTTTTCGAATCTCGTCACGCCCCTGCTCCTCGAGGGGACGACCATCGTCGTGTCGAACGATTACCTCCCACACTCGATCCTGAACCTGTGCAACGAGTTCGAGTGCACGGCGCTGCCCGGCATCCCGATGATGTTCGAACACCTCTCGCAGCTCCCGAGTGAAGACGGACTTTTCCGCACGGTGAGAACCTTCATCTCCGCGGGAGCACCACTTCCCGCTCCGGTATCGCGGCGCTTCAGCGAACGGTTCGGCGAGCCGATCCACTCGTTTTACGGGTGCAGTGAATCCGGAGGCATCGCCTACGACAGAGAGGGAGGCGCGGTCGAGAGGTCGCGCGTCGGGACAGCGATGGAAAATGTGACCCTGACGATCGAACCGGAGACGAATCGTCTCGTGGTTGATAGCGGCGCAGTCGCCGCGGGATACTCGAATGGCGATGAGAACAGCGCGCAATTCAAAGGAACGCAGTTCGTCACCGACGACCTCGCCCGCCTCGACAAATCGGGGGAGCTCGAGCTCGTCGGACGTGTGGGCGATCTCATCAACACCGCGGGCAAGAAGGTGAACCCTCGTGAAGTCGAAGCCGTGATTCTCCAGCTGAGCGGCGTTCGACAGGCGCGCGTCTTCGGCGAGCCGGCCGGAGCCCGCGGAGAGGTCGTTGCAGCAGTGGTCGTAGCCGATCCGGACGTGACGCGCGAGCAGGTTCGTGAATTCTGCGGCGCTCACCTCTCCTCACACAAGATCCCCAGGATCGTGAAGTTCATCGATGCAATTCCGCTCGACGAGCGAGGTAAGTTCAGGCGTTCGGCGTTGGAGGGTTTGATTAGAAAGGTAGACAGTACACAGTAGACAGGAGACAGTAGCCCGCCCGCCCATTCCCTTCGGATCTCGATGATTCAGCCAGAGGCATTGGCGTCAACTTAAATTCTGCGAAGCGAGTGTCATCCTGAGCGAAGCGAAGGATCCCCCTGCTAGTGGCCTTATCGCGAGCTCTTGGGGATCCTTCGCTGCGCTCAGGATGACACCTCGTAACCCTCGAAGGCGAAGGGCGGGTGGGCTACTGACTACTGACTCCTGACTACTGACTACTTCCCGACACCACCGCCCGCGGCTCCGCCTCAACCTTCCGTCCCCTCAGCAGCAGCTTCAACGACAACCGCACTCCGTCGAGCTCTGCGAGCATCCAGAACTTCACGCCGCGCACGGCCATCTGAAGTGGCGCGAGGTTGAGGTTGTAGTACGCCTTGATCCGACGTCCGTCATTCCGAAGTCCCGCCTCGCCAGCCTCAAACCGTTTCTGCGCAATCTTCGTGAACCTCCGGTTGTACAGCGACATCATGTGATAGCTGATAAAGGCGGGCTTCGGTCCAAGCACCGGCATCCAGAAGAACTTCTTCATGATCCGATATGCCGGGATGACGACGAAGATGTAGTACTGCGCCGTGTCGAGGATGAAGGACGCCGCCAGCAGGTCGGCTTCGCCCATGTAGTAGTACTTGTCCACATAGGCAGCTTTGAAGAAGCGGTGATACGAACGGACAAACGTCTCGTTGTGCTCCGCTGCGCGCGCCGTGATGTCCTCGCCAGCAGCCTCGGCCTTCACGAGGGCAACGGTGGCCTCCACCGAGAAGGCCGCGTGATCGAGCCCGGGCGAGTAGTAAGGGTCGAGAAACACCGCCGCATCGCCGACGAGCGCCCACCCTTTGCCCATGTACTGACGCGTCGAGTATGCGAGCGACGAATACGCGCGGAGGTCTTCCGTCCGCGGCTCGGCACCCTCGAGAAGTTCCGCCAGCGCCGGGATGGCTTTCAGGAAGCCGACAAACGCCTCCTGACGGTTGCTGCTCTCGTGGAGTGAGATGAGCCGCTTGTCGAACACGACTCCAATACTCGTCTCGCCGTTTCCGAGCGGGATGACCCAGATCCAGTAGCCACGGCCCATGTAGTGGTTCGTCGCGAGGCGTCTTGAACTGACGTTCCGCCCTGAGAGCCCGGGCGTGCGGGCCGCGAGATCGTCGATGTGGCGAACGTTCTTCCAGCGGCACCAGATGGCTGCCGTCGGATGCGCTTCGTTACGATCGATGATTCCGAGTTTTCTGCCGAGGAATGTGACCTTGCCGCTCGCATCGATGACCCAGCGGCAGGAGATGGTGCGCGATTCTCCGTCAGCTTCGATGGTCACCTCATTGTCGAAGTCACCGAGCCGCACGTCGCTCACGCGGGCGGGACGAATCAGTTCAGCGCCTTCGTCTACGGCGGTCGCGAGCATGTGCTCATCGAGAACGTCACGGCGCAACTGGAAGGCCGGGACCGAACTGCGGATAAAGCCGCCTGCCTCCGTGGCGTTCGCATGGGAAGTCACCTTCTCATTGGAGAACCAGTATCGAAGTCCCTCTTTCGGCAGGTGGTGACGTTCGAGATGTTCCCACATGGCGAGCCGGCGGGTGAGAAACATCGCCGACATCTCAGTGGTCGCCTCACCCACTTTTTCGTCGAACCTGGTCGCTTTCTCGACTACGAGAACACGCAGCTCCGGCGCCTCCCGGCGAAGAAGAACGGCCGTCGCCGCACCGCTGAACGCGCCGCCGAGGATGACTACATCGAAATGGTCGTGACCGTTCATTGGTGCGCTTCTATCCTAAAACAGTTTGGTCCTCGGAGTATTGCCGCACCGGCGTCAACTCGAGGTCTGCGCAGGAGCAAGTGTCATCCTGAGCGAAGCGAAGGATCCCCTCACCATTGGCATTACCGCAAGGCTTCGGGGGATCCTTCGCTTCGCTCTGGATGACACGATTCTCATTCGGCATTCGTCATTCGTCTCACGTCCCCGGCCTCAGCTCCGGCTCTGCCTCCGCGGCCCAGCGATCGAGCAGCAGCACGGCTATGAATCCGGCCACAGCGAGCCCGATGGCGAACACGAGCTGCATGTTGAGTGCCCCGTTCAACGTCAGAGCGGGCAGTACGTTCTCCTGCACAGTCGGGACCCGCTCTCCGTGACTGTCGAGGACCCAGGCGAGGTCGACTTTCCAGGGCCAGACCTTGCGCAGGCTTCCCAGCATCAGCCCGGTAAGGGCGGCGACCGTCACGTCGTGGTACTTCCGAAAGAGCCATCCCAGAACCTGAGCGAAAGAGACGATTCCGACCGCGCAACCCAGTCCGACCCAGAAGATCGGAACCGGGTTTCTGTCATTCACTGCCGCAAGCACGTAGTGATACTTGCCCAGCAGCAGCAGAATGAATGCCCCCGAAATGCCTGGCAGGATCATTGCGCAGATCGCCAGGGCTCCTGCGAGGAAAAGAAACCACCAATCATTCGGCGTCTGCAGCGGAACGAGGCCGACCAGAACGTACGCCCCCACCATTCCCAGAATCAGCGCAGCCACCAGTAGCGGGCTCCACTTCAGAATCCGTTTGCCGACGGTGATGACCGAGGCGAGAACCAGGCCAAAGAAGAAGCTCCAGACGAACACCGGATGGTTCGAAAGGGCCCACTCGATGGCCTTCGCGAGGCTCAGAATCGCCAGCAGAATGCCGCTGACGAGAGCCAGCAGAAACTTCCAGTTCATGATCGAGAGCGCCTCGGCAATCTGGAACTTCGAGAGGGCTCGCAAAAACGGAGGGCGCGCTACAGAGCGGATCGAATCGATCAACTCCTCGTAGATCCCGAGAATGAAGGCCATCGTTCCGCCGGAAACGCCGGGCACGACGTCGGCACATCCCATACAGAATCCCCGCATGGTCACGCCGAAGTACTGGGCCAGAGTGCGCGGTTTCCGCACGT
>JBGSYJ010000049.1:0-6682 GCA_041750915.1 Thermoanaerobaculia bacterium
CTCTGGTCTGAGCGATATGACCGGGAGATGACCGACGTGTTCGTGCTGCAGGACGAGATCGCACAGAAAATCGCCGCGGCCTTGCGCATCACGCTGTCTCCCCAGGAACAGCAGGCGCTTTCGACGAAGCCGACTGAGAGCCTTCAGGCCTACGACGTCTACCTGCGCGGCCGGAATTACACGCGGCGCATGGGACGGCAGGACATGCAGTTCGCGCTGCAGATGTTCGAAAGCGCTGTGGCCATCGATCCCGGCTTCGCGCTGGCGCATGCTGGCCTCGCGAACGTCTGTGCACTCTACTACATGCAGTTCGAGCGCAGTCAGCGATGGATCGACCGTGCCGTCGCCGCGACGGCGAAGGCGGTCTCCACCGGCGTGGACGCCCCCGAGATCGAAGCGGCGAAGGCATGGGTGCTCGTGGCCGAGAACCGCAATGACGAGGCCGCGGAGACGATCCGTCGTGCCATCGAGAAGGACCCCGACCTGGACGGCGGTTACTATCTGCTCTGTCGTTCCCTGTTCAGCGCCGGCCGCTACCAGGAAGTGGTCGACGTTATGGAGCCGGCCCTGGCGCACGCCGGCGAGAACTACATCACCGTCGTCCCGATTTCGAATGCCCTCGCAGCACTCGGGAAAATGGACGCACTGCAGAACTTCCGGCATCGCACGATCGAGATCTTCGAGTCGCACCTCCGGAAGGCGCCGGAGGATGCGCGGGCGCGCGTTCTTCTGGCCGATGATTACGCGCGCATGGGCCGGCTCGACGACGCGAATCGCGAAGCGAGTTTGGCGATGCTGCTTTGCTCGGATGACGCCATGATCCTGTACAACATCGCCTGTCTCTACTGCGGAATGGAGCGGACTGCCGAGGCGCTGGACGCAATGAGAAAAGCGTGGCACGCCGGCTATCGTGATTCCGGCTGGGCGCGACGCGATCCCGATCTCGCGCCCCTGCATGGTGATCCCGAATTCGAGAGACTCTTCCCAGCTGTCGGCAACGACCCGTGACCGGGGCCCGATCGGCTACGGTGCTGGCGATCCCTCAGTAACGGCCTGACGGCAAATCGATTTTCCTCGTCGGACTGGTCCGGTGGGCTCTGACTGGTGCGGTGGGGGTGACCCCAGTGGTGCGCCATGACCCCAATGGGGCGCCAGCGGCCTCATCCGAGTGCAGTACAGCCGTGTCGGGAAGTTTCGTCAGCCCGAAATCGAGCAATTTGATCCGCCAGTCGTTGAGCACGACGGTGTCTTCCGGCTTCAGATCCCGATGAACGATCTCCTTGTCGTGCGCGCCGACGAGTCCGTTTCAACTTAACGCATTCGACTCTCCTACGTAGCTGATCGTGACGTCATCGATCTTTAAGTTGATTTTCCAGATGTGACCCCAACTTAACCCCGCTTACTTGAACACCACCTGCGTCGTCCCCGGCTCCACCGCCCTGGCCAGAGCAGCCGCATCCCAGTTCGTCAACCTTACACAGCCGTGACTGGCGGTCTTGCCGATCTTCGCAGGCTCGGGCGTCCCGTGAATGCCATAGCCGTCTTTCGTGAGATCGATCCAGGTTCCGCCGACCGGATTGTTTGGACCGGGCGGCAGAACCAGTGCCTTGTCGCCGCCCCACTCCTGAGCCTCGGGGTCGAATGTGTAATTCGGATCGGGAGCAATCGCTCTCACTTTCATCGATCCGGACGGCGAGGGGAACTCGCTGCTGCCGACGGTCGCCGGGTAAGTCGCGATCACTTTGCCGCTGCCGTCCAAGGCGCGTAGTTCGGAGTCGGACTTATCGATCTCGATGCGCGCCACCGAACCCGGCGGCTCCTCGTCGCCGCCGTCGACGACGAGAATCGTCGTGCCGGCCTTCCCCATGTTGGCGCGCGGGTTCAGCGCTTTCAGCAGACCGGGCGACATGTGGAACTTCTCGCCCAGGAGCTCCTCGACGCTGGCGTAACCGAGCGCATCGCGCCTGGCCATTGCCTCCATTGTCTCGGGCACCGGTTTGAACGGCCCGGAGACATCTTCCGAGGTGATGGTGTACGAGGTGAGGATGCCGCTGCCCAGCCGGCTCGACAGCTTTCTCATCAGTTCGTCGTCGATCCTGCCGTCGGGCGTCAATCCGTTGGCGCGCTCGAAGGCCTTGAGGGCGCGGCGGGTGTTGCCGCCGTCGTAGCCGTCGATCACACCGGGCGAATGGCGACTGCGATCCACCAGTACCTGAGCGACCAGGATGTCACGCGACCGGGCGCCGGAAAATGCCGCTTGCGGAACGTCCCTGGCGATCTGAGCGACGTTTGAGCTGCTTGACGGGTCGCTCGTCTGCGCGTTGACCGCAGAGGCTGACCCCAGCAAACCGAACGCGAACGCGACGGCACTGGCGAAAAAGATCCGGGCGGCGAAAAGCATGGAATGGCCTCCTGAGTCGGTAAAAGTTCGTTCGCGTTCAACGTTGTCCAGGCGCAACCGTGTGAACGAACCTTTATTAGCAATTTTGACGCCGAGGCATTGGCGTAAAGCGGAGGCTGTCATCCTGAGCGGAGCGAAGGATTCCCTGATTTCTTGCGGCAGAACGAGTCTTGAGGGGATCCTACGCTGCGCGCTCAGGATGACACGTGCTCCTTCGCGGACCTTACGCTTAACTGAAGGCCATTGGGATGACACGCGGATGACACGCGCTCGTTTGCGGCTAGACTTAAGGCCCTTGCGTCTGACCCTTCGTCTGGGTGCGCCCGCTACGGCGCCGCCAGCGCGGCTTTCGCGATGGCCACCGCGATGAGGTACGGGTCGCCGCGGTGGAGCAAAGCGAACCGAATGACCAGACGCGAGTGCGGCAGCGAGTCTGTCAACGATGTGGTGTCCTCGGCCATTAAGTTGTTTTTCTAAATGTGACCCCAACTTTACCCCAACGAGCTTCCTGGATGCGCCGCGGATGGCGCCACCTACGAGCAAGCCCTGGCAAACGCGCGCGTCGTGATCGCAGAATGGATTGAAACGGCCAGAGACCTGGGACGAGAGATTCCGGAGCCGAAAGGCCGGCTTCTTTACGCCTGATCAATCTCTACCCTCGGCGCGTGCGTCACATGCCGCGCAATCTGCGGTAAGTTGGGTCACATAAGCGCGCGGCGCATGACGAATCTTTCGCAACGCTGCTGGCTCGGCTCCGTGAGCAAATAAGTCACTTGGAAAAACGCGTCCGACCCCAATGGCGTACTTCCCGAGCAATGTAGGTCCGGTTCGGGCGGCGAACCGTGATCTGAGTCACTCCTGACCCGGCGGATCTTGGAGTTGTGAGAGCTGCAACGCTATGGGGCGACGGCGCGGGATGAATGCTCCAACCGTCGTAACGCTTCACTCCCTCGGAACGGGACATCGGAATGTCCCGCTACGAACGCGTGGGGACCAACGGGCTCCAATGGTAGACCCTCGTCTGACCCGTTTCCGCGCTCGGCCACAGTGTTTCCGAAGCGTCCCCGTGTGAGGCAGGGGCGGACTCGGTGTCACCATGAGTCACTGGCGCCCCCGCCGCCGCCGCTGCCGCCGCCGCCGGAGTACGAACCACCCGAGCTCGACGACCCGCCGCCGGAATCGGAGGAACTGCTGCCGGCGTACCTTCCGCTGCCGCGGCCAACAGGGGTGCGAAAGAGCCCGACGCCGCGTCCATTCAGGAAGAGCACCACGCTCCGCAGGACGAAGAAAAAGACGGACAGAAACAACGCGCTGCCGAGAAGCCAGAAAAAGACGGGGACGAGGGTCGCCCGAGGCTGGTTGGAGAGCATAACCATGTCCAGCGCGGCGTCGCCTTCACGAGTGACATCCATGATCGCGCGGGCACCGGCCTCGATGCCTTCGGCGAAGCGGCCCTGTTGAAACATCGGACGGATGACCTGGCTGGTGATGCGCCGGGATCGCGCGTCAGTAAGAACGCCTTCCAGACCATAACCGACTTCGATACGCATCTTCCGGTCATCGATGAATGCGAAGAAGATGACTCCGTTGTCCTTCTCCTTCTGGCCGACACCCCAATGCTGAAGACTCGCAACGGTCATCTGTTCCATCGTCGTGTCCGGGGGCAGCGCCTGATCGATGAAGATCAGAAACTGATTCGACGTCTCGCGCTCGAATTGAGCAAGGCGCGCGTTGAGTGAACGCGCCACGCCCGGGTCGAGAATCCCGGCCCGATCGGTGACGTGATCGCGCGGCTTCGCCGGCACGAGCTGGTTTGATGGTGTGCGCACGAAACCACGGTTGATCGGCGCGAGCTCCGTCGGCGGAGCGGTGGACGCGTGGCGCAATTGATCTGCGACAGCATAAGCGGCGACTGCCCTGGCGGCGTCACGGTCCAGCCACCATGCTCTCCCGGCCTCAAACGCACCGTAGGCCATCGCGACGCTGAACGGCAGCATGGTCAATCCGCCCAAGAGCAGGAACAGGATCGCCGCAATACGGTACTCTTTCAACTCCTTCGCTCCGACGGCCCGTTCCCCCCGCTTCGTCCGGACTGGAAGGGCCGACCGGGCGAGTTGCTCGAGGAGATCTGCGGCCTCGCGCATCTCGGCCGGGGCGGCATTCTCCAGTGCGAACCGGTCCAGCACCCTGTCCCGCAGCCCGACCTCGCGGAGCAGCGCGTACGCCCGCCCGTACTCGTCGGCAATCGCGGCGTTCTCCGCAATCGACATCGCGAGATCTTCATCCGGCCGGAAATTGCTCGCGCGCTCGCGAAGCCTGTGGGCGATGGCCAGCGCGGCAACTTTCCTTTCTTCCGGCACGCTCCTCATTCACGGCCAGCTTCGCACATCTGTTCCATAATCACTACGGCGAATACAGGGCCTGCCGGGTGGCCTCTGTCGAAGGCTGACTTATTGCAGATCGTGCTCGCGGCCCCCGATGCGCTACACCATCTTCTCCACATTCCTCCGGCGCCACTGTCCGCCGTGGCGGCACCCATTGGGGTCAGACCCGAAATACGAAAAATTCGCCCCTTTCATGCAGACGGGAGAACGTGAATATTTCATATTTCGGGTCTGACCCTAAGGCCCTACGCTAAGGCCTCCTACGGCGAATACAGGGCCTGCCGGGTGGCCTCTGTCGAAGGCTGACTTATTGCAGATCGTGCTCGCGGCCCCCGATGCGCTACACCATCTTCTCCACATTCCTCCGGCGCCACTGTCCGCCGCGCAAACTCCTCTGCCTTAACAGGTGCTTACAATTTTCTCCTTCATTTCTCGCCTTAGTAAGCAGAACCACTCAGGGCGTCCCATTGGGGGCACTCACAGGAAGCGATGAAAACCAAAAAAAGCGAGAAGGAGATAGCCATGAGTATGAAGCGATTGAGTTTTCTGATCGTAGTGGCTGCGGTTTCGGCGGTATTGGCGGGCGGGGCTCTGGCGACCCCAGGAATTGGGGTCACGGGGGAGGTCTTTGCGAGGGGGAACTTCGAGGCAACTTGTCCCTGACCTCGCGCCTGAAAGAGTTGAGAGGGCCGGGGGTCAGATGCGTCTGACCCTCGGCTCTTACATCTGGGCAATCGCCGCAATTCCCGGGTTCATGCACTTCAGAACTTCGCGTTCATCGAAAGGATCGACTCATGAAAACTACGCCTCGTTACATCGGAAGCTTCCTCGTTGCACTGCTCGCGATCGCTCCTCTGTCCTCTGCGGTGAGTATCGATGAAACCAGTAGAACCGTTCATTCGACAAATCTGCTCATTACCTGGAGTGGAGCGGATCAGGAAGCAATCGTCGGCGTGCGGTGGGACGCCGGCGGCGTTCCCGGGCCAGCGCCGAACCTTACGTCCTCATCGGACGTCGGCAGATGCTCCGGGTCGCTCGCTCCTGAATACTGGGGCAACAGCTGGGAAGCGGGCGCCCCGCAGGCTGGAGAGGAAGTCCTCGTGGGTGTGGGCACCACCACGCCCACCGGAGACGTCCCGTGGGCTGCCGCCTTCGGCCAGCACGGAGCGGAGGTCAGCTCGCAATCGAGCGACTGCAACGTAAATCTCAACGCCGCGGAAGTTCCAGTGCGGACCCGCTACCGCTTCTACGATCACGGTCCCCGCAGAAACGTGATCCGGCTGGATCGCACGTTCTCCTTCGAGGATGGGCCGTTCAACGAAACGATCCGGCCATACATGCCGCGTGTCAGTCTTGCTCAAGGGTTTTTGCAGGTGCTCTATCCTTCTACCGCCGACACGTTGGCGTCGCTCAGCGTCTTCGAATGCCCGGTGGGGTGCACGGTCTCCAACTGGGATCCGAGCCGGGGCTGGTACGCGATCGAGAATCCTGCAACCGGCCAGGGTCTGATTCTTCAGCGCGCGGAGAACGGGCATTCAGCCAGGTTGTGGGTGGATTGGGACGGAGCGTCATTCACCAACGCGACATCGTTCCAGCTCGTTGCACCGCAGGAGGGCTTCGCGGGAGAAGTGATCGAGCGGGAAGTCATCTGCTTCTACGACAGCACGATCTGGTCAGCCGATCGTCGCCAGGCGCTGGCGCTTCCAGCCGGGTGCAGCATCGACTGATAGCGGATTGATAATTCACACCTGGAAAGACGCGGCAGACCCCAGGTGCCCTGTTTTGTCCCCTATAGCGGGCCGGGGGACTCCAGTGACGGGACAGCCGGAGCCCCCCGCCCGATTGACGCGTACAGTCCCCACGCAAGGAGCCCGAGGACAAACGCCGACATGACTGC
>JBGSYJ010000050.1:0-2580 GCA_041750915.1 Thermoanaerobaculia bacterium
CCGCTGTGCAGTGCGCGCGAAGGGCCGAAGGTCGTCAATTCCATCGTCGTGACGCCGCGGACTCCGTAATAGACCTGCATCGCCCGCGACTGGTGAACCGGACCGTCTCCGAACAGCCAGATGTCGCCTCTCAGCTTCTCAGCGTGTGAGCGAAGCATTGTTTCGAGATGCGGAGATCCATTCTCTTCTTCACCCTCGAGAAAGATTTTGACGTTGGATCGCAACGGAATCCTTTTCGCGTCGAGCGCATCGATCGCGGCAAGAAACGCCACGATCGGCGACTTGTCGTCGCTCGCGCTTCGAGCGTAGAGCCTCGCCTCGGATGGGATGGGTGAACCACCCGTCAGATTGAACAGCTTTCCGCCGTTTTCCCGGGGCGCGTCCAGAAGGACTGGAGTCCACGGATCGCTTGCCCATTCTGCCGGATCGACCGGCTGGCCGTCGTAGTGCGCGTAGAAGACGATTGTCTCACTCGCTCCCGCGACGTTTCTTTCTCCGAAAACAGCAGGTGGAGATCCGGGAACCGAGAGCTGACTCGTGGAAAAGCCGCGGCGCCGGAGCATCGACTCGAGGAGCTCGGCATTCCTGGCGATGTTCGGCGCGTCGGAAGCGACGTTCGGAATCGACAGAAGCGCAGTGAGACCCGAGAGGATTTTCTCCTCGTTGGCCGAGCGCCATTCACGCACAGCGCGGGTCGTTGCGGTCTGCGCATCCACGCAAGGCGCGGCGATCAGACTGATTGCGAAGACGATGGCGGCTTTGTTCATGGTTCACCGGGCGATGCGTTTCGCCGGCATGTCCCGTCCGTTCTGATGAAGAGTCAGGCTCGTCACCCGACCATCGTCGCCGGTGACGAACGTGATCCGCGCACCGACCTCGGGGAAATTGAACTCGCTTTCAGTCACGGCAACTCCGGCGAATTTCGGCTGGCCGGTCGCCTGAACCGCGAGCTGCTTGCCGTCGTGCGTAATGCTGAGGATGAAGTTCGGAGCGAGCTCGTAATCGCCTTTGTAACGCTCGAGAATCTTCGGATCGACCTCGATTCCCTCAGGCTGTGCTGCTTCCTCCGGCTCGGCGCCTTCTATCCGTTTCCCCGGAACGTTCGCACCGTTTTGATGAAGGGTCAGTCCGGTTGCCGGTCCCTCGGCGCCAACGTCGAACGTGATCTGAGCATCGACGACCTTCGAGAAAAACTTCGTCTCGCTCTCAGCGAAGATCCTGGATTTCGGCTGATTTGTCGGTTGAATCGACAGCCCCTCTTCGCCGAGAGTGATTGCGAGGATGAAGTTCGGTGCGAGCTCGTATCGGCCGACAAACTGCTCCAGCTTCGTCGGATCGACCTTAACTTCAACTCGCTGCTGCTGCGGCTTGATCAGCGGGGCGCGTGGATCGAGCAGATGCCGCCCGATATCGTCGACTCCCGCAGCCGTCGACGTGTTCGAAAGTACGACGACACCGGTACGCAATTCCGGATCGAAACCGACAAACGAGCGGTAACCGCCCGTCCCTCCGTTGTGCCAGACGGACTCGCGGCCGTTCGCCTTCAGGATGTGCCACCCGAGCGCGATGTCGAGTCCGGGTGAATCCGTCGCGCGGCGTGCCGCGAGCATCGACTTCATTGCTGCCGCGAGCGGTGACTCCCCAGGGCCTGCAGCCGCTCCAACAAAAATCAGCATGTCGTTGACTGTAGACCGCAGCGCTCCGGCTCCCGCGAGGGTCGTGAGATCCCAGGCCGCAGCTTGTTTCAGATTTGCGTCGTGTCCGGTCGCCAGACGCGATTTCATCTCGTCAGACAGCGCGATGCTCGTGCTCTTCATCCCCAGCGGTTCGAGGATGCGGGTGCGGACGAGCGTTCCATAGTCGCTCTTTGCGCGAAGCGCGAGCGCGTGACCGAGCAGGCCGGCTCCGAGGTTCGAGTACTCGTACTTCGCACCGATATCGCGCGTCAGCTCGTATCCCGACAGAAACTCATACAACCGGTCAGCCGAATAGTCCGCGTAAGGATTGGATGGATCGGCGGGCATCAGGTTAGACGGAAGTCGTGGCAACCCGGACGTGTGCGTCGCGAGATGCTCGAGTGTGATCGACTTGCCCCCGCGTTGCGGGACCTTCACGGATGAAGGAAGGTATTTGGAAACGGGATCAGTCAGCTCGACTTCGCCGCGCGCGACCATGTCGGCCAGAAGCAGCGCAGTGAATACCTTGGTCACAGAACCGATCTCGAAGACCGTATCGCCGTCGACCGGACGCTTCTCGC
This sequence comes from Thermoanaerobaculia bacterium, assembly GCA_041750915.1. GTDB lineage: Bacteria > Acidobacteriota > Thermoanaerobaculia > Gp7-AA8 > Gp7-AA8 > JBGSYJ01. The sequence continues at coordinate 2,258 of JBGSYJ010000050.1, forward strand.
CCGCGAGCATCGAACCGTACGGTACGATGCGCTTTCCGGAGGAGTCGATCACGCCGGCAACGATTCCAACACCCTGCTTCTGCACGTCGATACGGTCTCGAAGGATGCTCCGGATCGCCGCGTCTCCCGGAGCCTGACCATGCGCGGCCTGAGTGAGTAGCAAAAAGAAGAGAGCTCCGACGGCCTTGTTCATGGTTTTTCACTCCCGTTGTGGTGCTGATTGATGAGTCTGCCGGGGCCGGACGACGATGAGCGTCACGATAGCGGAGTACGTGCTTGAATCGCAACTTCAGGAAGCATCGGCCCCTGCTACGACGTCGGGA
>JBGSYJ010000051.1:0-9980 GCA_041750915.1 Thermoanaerobaculia bacterium
CGAAGCGCGCGACGCAGGGCTTCCGGCGTACGCAGAAACATGCCCGCAATACCTCTTCCTCGATTACAGCCGCTACGAGCAGGAAGGCTTCGAGGGCGCCAAGTACGTCATGACTCCCCCACTCCGTCCCGCCGAGAATCAGGAAAAGCTCTGGCGCGGTCTCAGGATGAACGACCTGCAGGTCATCTCCACGGACCACTGCCCCTTCTGCTTCAAGGAGCAGAAAGAGCTCGGACGCGACGACTTTTCGAAGATCCCCAACGGCGGGCCGGGCGTCGAGCACAGGATGAGCCTCGTATACAACGGAGGCGTCGTCACCGGACGGATCACCCCGAATCGCTTCGTAGAGCTCGTATCGACGGCGGCCGCAAAGATCTTCGGACTCTTTCCTCGAAAAGGAACGATCGCAGTCGGCTCGGATGCCGACATCGTGATCTTCGACCCGAACGAGAAGATGACCATCAGCGCAAAGACGCATCACATGAACGTCGACTACAGCGCGTACGAAGGCGTGACCGTTCAGGGCGTGACGAAGACCGTGCTCTCACGGGGGAAGGTCGTGATTCGGGAGGGGGAGTATGTCGGGAAGGCTGGCGACGGTCAGTTTTTGAAGCGGGGGCTGTTTAATTCGCCCAAGTGATTTAAATGACGAGTGATCTTGAATGACGAATGACGAATGACGAATAGGGACGACGGGGCGACAAGTGCTGCCGCGTCGGGGAATGGACTTCAGGGCTTGTCATCCCGAGCATGCGTGGGTGTGCGGGAGGGGCGAGGGATCTCACGTGATGGTACATATTCAACTCGAGGAGACGCAGTACGACTCTTCCGTGACGAATCAACTATGTACTATCGCCGGAGATCCCTCGCCCCTCCCGCCCGCACGACCAGGCTCGGGATGACACTTCGTACATCCCCGCGCCCGATATACTCTCCTTCGAAAGAGGACCCATCATGGCTAAAGTTCGTTTCGCTGACGTCGACGGCGTCACCACGATCACACTCGCGGATCCGCCGCTCAACATTCTCGATATCGAGATGCTCACCGAACTTCGGGATGCGCTCAAGAGTGTCGGGGAGGATCGGCAGCTCGTCATCATCGATGCCGACGGCGACAAGGCATTCTCGGCGGGGGCGAGCGTTCAGGATCACATGGGTGACCGGATCGAGACGATGCTCGGCACGTTTCACGACTGCTTCCGGCTGCTTCATCGGCTCGACACTCCATCGATAGCACTCGTCAGGGGCGCGGCTCTGGGCGGAGGGTGCGAGCTCGCTCTTGGCTGCGACTTCGTGCTGGCTTCCGATCGCGCGAAGTTCGGACAGCCCGAGATCAACCTCGGAGTCTTTCCGCCCGTTGCGGCCTATCAGCTTTCCCGGCAGATTCCACCTCGCCGAGGCCTGGAGCTCCTGCTGACAGGATCGCCGATCGATGCGGCGACGGCCCTGTCGCTCGGCATGGTCAATGCCGTGTTTCCGCTCGCGGAGTTCGAGTCGAAGTCGACCGAATGGCTCGGCCAGCTGACGAGACAGAGCGCATCGTCGATACGTTTTGCGAAACGGGCGTTCAGGCTCGCCTCAGCAGAAGACTTCGAAGACAAGCTCGCACGCGTCGAGAGGCTGTACCTCAAGGATCTGATGAGGACAGCGGATGCAGAAGAGGGGCTGAAGGCATTCGTGGAGAAGCGGAAGGCTGTGTGGCAGGGGAAGTAGTTTTGACAGTAGACAGTAGACAGTAGACAGTAGACAGTAGACAGTAGACAGTAGACAGTAGCCCACCCGCCCGGAACGCCGCGGCTCGTGTCCTTGTCATCCTGAGCGAAGGGAAGGATCCCCTTCCTCGAGGCGTCAGCGCCGGTATTCAGGGGATTCTTCGCTTCGCTCAGAATGACACTTTTGCACCGGTCGCGACACTCGGGCGGGAGGGCTACTGACTACCGTCTACTGACTACCGTCTACTGACTACCGTCTACTGACTACTGTCTACTGTCTACTTCCCCGTCAGCGCTTCTCTCGCCGCCAGTGCCAGCCTGAGCGCCTCTTCCGCCGTGTCGGCCATCGCGGTCAGATGTCCCATCTTCCTTCCGGGACGCGGAACGGCTTTTCCGTAGAGATGGAGTTTCACTTCCGGGAAACGGCATGCAGCCTCGAAGTCGGGAACCCCGTGTTCCCATAGATCGCCGAGGAGGTTTGCCATCGCCGCGGGACGCAGCTGCCGGGTCGCGCCGAGTGGGAGGCCGCAAACTGCGCGCACCTGCTGCTCGAACTGGCTCGTGATCGACGCATCAAAGGTCCAGTGCCCCGAGTTGTGGGGACGTGGGGCGAGCTCATTGACGAGTACCTCGCCGTTTGCCGTCACGAACATTTCCACGCACAGCACGCCTTCCAGCCCCAGCTTCTCCGCGATGCCTCTCGCGATCTCGATGGCGGAGCTGCGCACATGGCTGCTCATTGGCGCGGGGGCGATGGAATAGTCGAGGATTTTGTTCGTGTGGTGGTTTGCCGTGACTTCGAAGCAGCGGATCTCGCCCGCAACTGAACGGGCAACGACGACGGATACTTCTCGTTCGAATACGACGAGCTGCTCGAGAATCGCTTCGTCCGCTGCCAGCCGGCTCCAGGCTTCGCCGGCTCCGGCTCCACGCGCAATGGAAACCTGACCCTTCCCGTCGTAACCCCACGCAGCCGTCTTGAGAATCGCAGCCGAGTCGAACGATTCGAGCTCTGACTGCAGCGCAGCCGACGAGGTCACACGGGAGAAGCGCGTAACGGGGAAACCGTTCGAGCTGAGGAACGTCTTCTCTCGCAGCCTGTTCTGTGCGACTTCGAGAATTGCGCCGGCCGGACGCACAGGAACCAGCTCTGCCGCGGCAGCTGCCGCCGATGAAGGTACGTTCTCGAACTCGAACGTGATCACGTCGACGCCGCGGGCGAGCTCGCGAACAGCGTCAAGGTCTTCGTACGGCGCGTTGATCTCGAGGTCGGCGATCTGGCCGGTCGGTGTGTCATCCTCGGGGGAGAGGGTGTGAACCCGGTAGCCCATGCGGCGCGCCGAGATCGCGAACATTCTTCCGAGCTGGCCGCTGCCGAGGACTCCGATGGTGGCGCCGGGAAGAACCGCGTGGTTCAAGGGAGGCTCTCTTCGATCACTCTGCGGGTCTGTTCCTCGCGGAACCTCCGCAGCCGCTCCCGAAGGTCTGGTCGCGACGCGGAAAGGATCGAGACGGCCAGCAGGGCCGCATTCGCAGCGCCGGCCTGACCGATGGCGAGCGTGCCGACTGGAATGCCTGTCGGCATCTGCACGATCGACAGAAGGGAGTCGAGTCCCTTGAGCGTGCGGCTCTCCACCGGTACGCCCAGAACCGGGAGAAGAGTCTGCGCGGCGACCATTCCGGGAAGGTGTGCGGCGCCGCCGGCACCGGCGATGATGATCTCGATACCCCGCCCTTCCGCCTCACTCGCATATTGCGTCATCCATTCAGGCGTGCGATGGGCCGAGACGATTCTGTTTTCATGCGGGACGTCGAAGCTCGCGAGCATCTCACTCGCCCGCTCCATCGTCTCCCAGTCTGACTTGCTGCCCATGATCACTGCCACGAGCGGATTGTTGCCTTCGGCCATGAGGGCTCCTGAAAAACGGGCATTATAGCGTCGATCACAGAGGTGATGTGGCAGGGCCCGCCGAGGCCCTGCCTCTTCCGAAAGGTGACGTTGTACGACGCATGGGGCATCGTCGGTATGGTGCTCGCTTCAGGTGTCGTTCCACTGCACTGCTTGAAAAGGCAGGGCCTCGGAGGGCCCTGCCACATCAACAGCTCCCGGGCTTGGAATGACACTCAGGGGTCATCTGGTTGAGACTCCTGACCTGTACTTTCCGCTTTCACGTCCGTACATACTCCCCGAGGAACAGGATGAGCTCACCCGAACAGCGCCCGAGAGCGGATCTGTCTGCTCTTCGCATACATCGAACCGACGATAAAGTCACCGAGCGTGGCTCGAAGCTCCGGATCGTGGTGTGGATCGTTGTCTTCGCGGTCGTGGGGATGCTTGCCTGGTTTCTCTACGGAAGGTTTGTGGCGCCCCGGTTCTACCCGGCTGTCGAGACGGTGACTGTGCGGTCCACCGTCCAGACGGCGAATGCTCCGCTCTTGAGCGCGACCGGTTATCTCGTTGCGGACCGTAAAGCCGAGATCACTCCGAAGCTCGCGGGAAGAGTCGTGAGGCTGAACTTCGACACTGGCACTCAGGTGAAAGCTGGAGAAGTCCTGGCGGTTCTCGAGAGCTCACAGATCGATGCGCAACTCAGCGAGGTGCAGGCATCGCTCGACGAGGCCCAGCGCGAGTACAACCGTCAGCTCGCCCTCTGGAACGAGGGAGTGACGAGCCGGTCGCTTCTCGATGCAGCGGAGTCGAGTTTGAAAGTTGCCAGGGCCCGCCGGCAGCAGGTTGCGGTGTCTCTCGCTGACAACCTGATCCGCGCGCCGTTCGACGGTACGGTAATCTCACGAAACACTGAGGTGGGAGAAGTCGTATCACCATTCAACACGAACCCCGGGACGGGTGCGAGCTCCGGCGGAGGCTCGATCGCAACAGTTGCCGATCTGAAGACGCTCGAGGTGGAAGCAGATGTCAACGAAGCCAACGTCGGCCAGTTGCGGGTCGACCAGCCGGCGGAGATCAGCGTAGATGCGTTCCCCGGGCAGAAGTGGAAGGGGCGGCTCCGGCAGATCATCCCGACTGCCGACCGGGCGAAAGGCGTCGTTCAGGTGAGAGTTGCGATTCTCGATCCCTCGGACCGCCTGCTTCCGGACATGAGCTCGACGGTGGCTTTTCTCGAAGCCGAGCGAACGGCCGCGGAGTTGGAAGAGAAGCCGAAGCTCTGGATCCCCGAGGCGGCCCTTGTGACGGCAGGCTCTGTGCCGCAGACTGCGATCGTGACCGGCGAAGGCGTCGTAGAAATGAGAAATGTGTCGGTGGGCGAGAGACGGGATGGCCGGGTGGAGATCCGGGCCGGGCTGGCCGAAGGTGACATTCTCGTTGCGCGCGAGGCCGGAGCTCTCCGGGATGGACAGAGAGTGAGAGTCGAATGACGAATGACGAATGATCGAAATGGAGTCGTGATGGAAGCTCTTGTACAGATCGAAGACGTACACAAGATTTATCGGCGAGACCAGTTCGAAGTGCCTGTGCTCAACGGAATCTCGGTCACCGTACCGACGGGTGAGTTCCTGGCGCTCATGGGTCCTTCCGGATCGGGCAAGTCGACGCTGCTGAACCTGATCGCAGGGATCGACCGGCCGACTCGTGGCAGGATCATCGTCGACGGAAGTGACATTGCGCAGATGAGTGAGAGCCGGCTGGCGACCTGGCGCGCCCGTCACGTCGGATTCATTTTCCAGATGTACAACCTCATCCCGGTGCTCAATGCCTTCGAGAACGTGGAGCTTCCGTTGCTTCTGACTCATCTGAACCGCCGCCAGCGGAAAGAGCATGTCGAGACAGCTCTCGGAATCGTCGGCCTGGCGGACAGGATGGACCACTATCCGCGACAGCTCTCGGGAGGGCAGGAACAGCGCGTGGCAATCGCCCGCGCGATCGTGACAGACCCTTCGATTCTCGTCGCCGACGAGCCGACCGGCGACCTCGATGCTACGAATGCCGAGGAGACGCTCGAGCTTCTGCAGCGTCTGAACGAGGAGTTTCACAAGACCATCGTGATGGTGACTCATGATCCGAAGGCGGCCGCGAGGGCCAATCGCACGCTCCATCTCGACAAGGGAATCCTCGCCGAGAAGGATGCATACGATCCGGCGGCGGAAGTGAGCAGCGCGAAATGAAGTTCGCGCGCCTGGTTTTCAGGAATCTGCTGCGCAACAAGGTCCGCTCATTTCTGACGGTTGCGCTGATGGGAGTGATCTTCTTCTTCGTGGCGACGCTGCTGTCGATTCTTGCGAATTTCGATCAGGCAGCCAACTCCGGCGAGGGGCAGAACAGGCTCGGAGTGCAGTCGTCGATCTCGCTCGCGAACTTTCTGCCTTACACGCATGAAGCGAAGATCCGTGAGATTGAGGGCGTCGCTGAAACGGCGAAGCTGCAGTGGGTCGGTGCTTACTACCGCGAGCCGCGGAACTTCTTCGCGAATTTCGCCATCGATCACGACAAGATGGGGAGTGTCTGGGACGACTATCAGGTTTCCCCCGAACAGCTGGAAGCCTTCCAGCAGGATCGCCGCGGCGCGATCATCGGTCCGAAGCTGGCGAAGCGCTTCGGATGGAAGATTGGCGACCGAGTCAATCTGACCGGCGCGATCTTTCCGTTCAATCCGGAGCTGACAGTGCGCGGAATTTACACGCACAAGATCGATGACTCATCGCTTTTTTTTCGGATGGACTACTTCGAGCAGGCGATGGGCGATATCGGTCAAGTGGGGACGATCTGGGTCAAAACCGAGCGCCCCGAAGACATGGCGAAGATCAGCCAGGAGATCGACGCGATGTTCAGCAATTCCGACTATCCGACCGAGACCTTCACCGAGAAGGAGTTCCAGCAGCAGTTTCTGTCGATGATCGGCAACATCAAGCTGCTCTTCACGGCCGTGAGTCTCTGCGCGATCTTCATGATCGTTCTCCTCGCAGCGATCACCATGAGCATGTCCGCCCGTGAGAGGGTCACCGAGATCGCCGTACTCAAAGCGATCGGCTTCCCGCGGGGACTGGTTCTCGCGCTGATGCTGATCGAGTTCACGCTTCTGGCGCTGATAGGTGGCCTGGTCGGCGCGTTCGGATCGAAGCTGTTTTACAGCTTCGTGGATATGACCGAATTGACGGCGGGTTTTCTCGTGAATTTCTTCGTGAATGCCCAAACGATCTCGATCGTCATCGGAGCGGCTCTCCTCGTGGGACTCATTGCGGGAGGCCTGCCGGCGATCCGCTCGGCGAACCTGCGCGTTGTCGACGGGCTGAGGAAGGTAGTTTGACGAGTGACGAGTGACGACGCGCGTTCATCCTGAGAGGTTGTGAAAAGATCGACACTCGCGCGATCAATTCACAGAATGACAACGCTTTCTGAATTCTGAATTTTCAATTCTCAATTTCCGTAAGGACAACCATGGCGATACCGCTGAAGTACAACATCGGAAACCTGACCAGCAGAAAGGCTTCAACGCTCATGACGGTCCTCGGCATCGGCATCGTCATCGCCGTAATGGTTTCGATGATGGCGCTTTACAACGGCGTGCGGACTGCCCTGGTCTCTTCAGGTTCGCCCGACAACCTCATGGTTCTCCGAGAGGGCGCGCTGACTGAAGGAACGAGCTGGGTGACAAAAGATGCTTTCAGGATCATGCGCGCGCTCCCCGGAATCGCGACGAACGCCGAAGGCACTCCGATCATTTCGCCCGAGCTCGTGATCATTTTCAAGCTGCCCAAATTCGATGATCCGGGGGGCTCGAACGTCAATGTCAGGGGCGTGACTCCTCAGGCTTTCGAGATCCGTCCGTACGTCCGACTTGTCGAGGGGCGAATGTTCCGCCCGGGCGTCAATGAGGTCATCGTCTCACGGCGCGTCCGTTCCAGATTTCAAAACGTCGACATCGGAGACACGTTCACGTTCGGTCCCCGTGAGTGGCGCGTGGTCGGACTCTTCGATGCCGAGGGAACGAGCTTCGACTCCGAGATCTGGACCGACGTCGACTACCTTGGGCTTGCATCGAAGCGGGAGCAGTATTCATCTGTGCTCATCAGACCTTTAGATCGAGATTCGTTTCGCTCGATCTCCGACACGATCGCAAGCGACACCCGTCTGAAGCTGCTGACCAAGAGCGAATACAAGTATTACGCGGACCAGACTCAGGGCCTGCTCGGGATCATCATCCTCGTGACGTTCGTGACGGTCTTCATGATCATCGGCGCGATTCTCGGCGCAATGAACACCATGTTCTCCGCCGTCGCATCGAGGACTCGGGAGCTGGCGACACTGCGCGCCCTCGGGTTCAAGCGGCGCGCGGTGCTGATGTCCGTGGTCGTCGAGGCGGCGTTCGTCTCATTCCTGGGAGGGGTCGCGGGCGTCATCCTCGCCCTGCCCGTCAACGGAATCTCAACCGGAACGATGAACTTTCAGACGTTCTCGGAGATCGCGTTCAACTTCAGGATCTCGCCGGCGGTTGCACTCATCGCGATCACGATCGCTACGGTTGCCGGCGTCGTAGGCGGTGTGCTGCCGGCAATCATCGCAGCGAGACTGCCGATCACGCGCGCACTCCGCGAGGTGTAAGAGCCGCGCACGCTCCATGTGGCAGGGCCCTGCCACATGGTCACGACTTTGGCTTGGACCAGCGGATGTCGATCTTCTTTTCCTCCGGCTCCTCTGGCTCGGCCTTCGGCGGGTGCCAGGAGTAGCGGCTCCTCACGATCGACAAAGGCTCAATCGACACTGCCGGCTCGCTCGAAATCACGACAGCCCTCGGACGGAACGCGGAATGTGCCGGGGCTCCGAAGACGTAGATGCTCACTGCCAGGAGGCCGAGGGCGAGAATCGGCAGCGTCACGACCGCGTCCTGCATGCGGGGGTTACCCAGCCGCTCGAAGCTGCGCTTTGGCTGGTGTGAGATCGTCTCGAGAAACGTCGCCGCGATACCGATGGCTGACGCATAGACGCCGGGCATGTAGCCGTTCAAGGCCGACAGCAGTGCGATCAGAAGGAGGCCGGGGAGAATCCTCGCAGACCAGATCACGAGACGTTTCGACGGCGTCTCGACCTCGTAGAGGTTCTTCAGAAGGGCGAACGATCGCCGTTCGAAGCGCATCACACTCCATGCGCCGGCCGTGATGCAGAGCACCATCCAGAGCGCCGGCTGCAGCATACCTGCTGTCCGCTCATCGAAGCCGGCGGTGACGAAGCCGAAGAGGACGAGCGTAAGGGCAAGCCCGTGGACGAAAAGCCGGGTCCCGAGCTTCTGATCCGTCGGCCAGAAGAACATCAGCATCCAGCCGGCAATCGCGCATCCACCAGCCGCGATTGCAGGGCCCGCTCGAAGCCACGAATCCTCGGTCCAGTAGGAGTAGACCTCTTCAGGGTGGGCAGCGGGAGGCGCGTGAAGGATCAGCGGACCCGGCCAGCCCGAGATCCCGGCGAGGAACGCCTTGATGGCGCTGGCCAGCAGCGGAGTCGCGGTCAGCCCGAGAATGAGGATCGAAGCTGAGACGAGGGCCAGGACCAACATGGACGGCCGTGGCTGGAACTGTTGACTGTTTCCGTCGTATATCGTCATTGAGCCACACGGATCCGGTGGATCGGGGATAGTGTGCAGCTGCTATCTTAAGTGTTTCACGTGTTGGGAGCGGCGGAACAGCCAGAGAGATGACTCGAACACGCGCAAGAATTCTGATCGTATGGGGAGCCGCGCTGGGCATCATGATGCTCAGCGGCTGGCTTCAGTCTGCCCTCTCCGCAGTGGGCCGCTCAGCAGGCGTCGTCGGATTCATCCAGTTCCTGGCGATTCTCGTCGTCGTCGGGATCACGATTTACTGGATTGCCGTCGTCATCAAGTACATTCTCCGGAAGCTCTTCTGGCGTGTGGGACGGAGGCTGGCGCTCAGCTACTTTCTGATCGGCGTTCTTCCGTTCATTCTCTTCGCCATTCTGCTGACCGTCATCTTCTACGCGATTGCAGGCGTGCTCAGCCAGGCTGCATACCGGAGCGAGCGGCAGGAGGCGTTGACGCGCCTCGACCAGTGGAATCTCGAATACACGCTTGCAGGCACGAAGCCGGCCCAGGGCCTGTCGAGTCTCGAGATCTACGACATCCCTCGCGGAAAGAAGAGCGAACTTCCCGAATGGCTCACATCGGAGTCGTTCACGGGGCTGGTGATTCGCGACAAGAAAGCGGCGCTCGTTTCGGCGCGTCTTTACGATCTCAGCGGTAAGCGCAGCTCCGTGGTGCTCGTGCAGCCGCTCGACCGTGAATGGGCCGAACGGATGGA
>JBGSYJ010000052.1:0-2734 GCA_041750915.1 Thermoanaerobaculia bacterium
CTCGACGACCATCCCGCGCTCGATCAGATAAATCAGGTGCGCGAGCAATTGCGCGTCGGCGGCTCCTTCGAGTCCCTGCCCAAGATCGGGATAGATCTTCTGACGAAGCGCGGGAAGGGAGAGGGGCGAATCGAGCAACACATCTTCGATCTGCGTCTCGCGCATCTCGCGGTGCGCGAGGTACTGCTCCAGAAGTGCGAGCCCGTCATCGCGCACAGGTCCATGGCCGGGGTAGATTCGGGATGGGCGCAGTGCGATGAGCTTGCGAAGTGACGCCAGATAGTCGGCCATGTTGCCGTCCGGCGGAAAGACCGCACTCGTTCCGGCGCCGAGCACCATGTCTCCCGTGAACAGGTCACCATCGGAAGAAAGAAAACAAAAGTGTTCCGCCGTGTGTCCCGGCGTCGCGATCGCTTCGACCCGAAACTCTCCGATCTCGACCTTCATCCCATCCTCGAGCCGGACGTCGACCACCGTGTCGTCGAGAACCCCGCGAGGCGCATAGACCCTGGCGCCGGTGCGCTCACGCAGAGGGCGCGCCGCGGGAGCGTGATCTCCATGCCGGTGCGTGATGAGAATCGCGGCGATCTCGCCCGCTTTCTCGATCAGCCGGGCGATGTGCTCATCGATCGCCGGTCCCGGATCGATCACAACGTTACCTGAGACATAGCTGTTGGTTCCATCGAGCGTGAATGGACCGGGGTTCGGTGCGCGAATCAGCTCGACGTTCAATCGGTATCCTCCGGAAGTACGATCTTCCGGCTCTCGCCATCCACGATCAGAATCGGACGAGTCGTCTGAATCACCGCATTGCGCCGCGACTTCAGTAAGTCCTCGGATGTCGTCCCTGTCGCGATGGCTGCAAGGTTGCGGATCGTCGGAAAGAGCAGGGAGAGCTCTCCCGCTTTCTCTCGTCGGAGCGCTTCCTCAGGCCTGATCCAGAGAGTATCGACACACTCCGCGTCCTCCGCTTCCGCCATCGTGTCTGCCGCAACTTCGATCAGGAAGAACCAGGTATCGAAGCGCTTTGGAATTCCCGCCGGCGTGATCCATCGAGCCGTCCATACGAGCTCCTCGAACGACGGCCATCCATCCGGATAGAGGTCTTCAAAGTGCACGCGCTCGCCGAGCAGGTCCCGCCTGAATTGCCGAAGATCCTCGGCGTTACGTCCCGGTAGAATCCCCGTCTCTTCGAAGAGCTCGCGCATCGCACAGACGCGCAGCGGCAGCAGCTCGTCGTCGGTGTGGCTGCTCGAGACCCTGTCCAACTCTTCGACTGCACCACCGGGAAACACCCATGCACCCGGAGCGAAACGGCTCTTTTCGCTTCGTCGCAACAGCAGCACTTCGAACGGGTCGCCCCGCAGCACGATCACGCTCGCGGCCGGAACCGGAGTCACCCCATCGGAAGAGGATCCCGCGCCCCGTGGCAGCTGACCTTCAGTAACGTTCGTTGTCTTCATACAACCTTCAACATTCATCAATCATGTTGCGCTGCGCAAACTCACAACTCAGAACTCACAACTCAGAACTCAACCTTGCCACCCCACCCACGTTTCTCCCTGAGTCGTTCGTTCCTTCTTCCAGATCGGGACCGCTTCCTTGATTCTGTCGATCATCTCCCTGCATGCAGCGAACGCTTCGGCGCGGTGCGGTGATGAACATGCGATTACGATGGAAGCTTCGCCGACAACGAGCAGGCCGAGGCGATGCTTCACCCCAATGGCGACGTCAGGATACTGTTCTTCAATCGAGTCGACGATTCTGCCGATCTCCTTCTCCGCCATCGGCCGGTACGCTTCGTAGATGATCGATTCCACATCGAGTCCGGCGTGATGGTTCCTCACGACTCCTGAGAATACGGCGAGAGCGCCGTCCGATGGACGCATGATGCTGGCGGCCAGCGCGTCGGCGTCGATCCGTTCGTCAGTCAGGTAGGCGGTCATCGTCAGCCTCCGGACACCGGGGGGATGAAAGCGAGCTCGTCGCCGTCCCGCAGGATTGTGTCTGGCGAAACGTACTCCATGTTGATGGCGGTCATGGGAGGGGCGGCGTACGAAGCGAGCTCCGGATGTCGCTCGCGCAACTGCTGCCAGACGTCAGCTGGTGTGCTGCCTTCCCGCAAAACGAGATCGGACTCAAAACTCCCCGCAATGTCGCGCAGTACCGCAAACAGGAGGAGACGCACTCGGATCATTTCGCCCGGCACTGATTGGATTTCGGAGGTCATGATTGGTACGGAACGGTTTCGGATGTAAAAATGTTGCACGAGCGCTGTGTGGCAGGGCCCTCCGAGGCCCTGCCTCTTCCGGATGGTGACGAGGTACGACCGTTGTGGCCACCGCTCATCGTCGTCGCGCCAGGTGTTTTAGACCGAGACAGTGTCGAAGGCAGGGGATCGGAGTCCCCTGCCACATGCCTCGGGATTCTCTGCAAAACTTACCTCCTGAGGAGCTTGCTGGTCATTCTCTAACGATGGGCGGTCATGCGTCCCGGTATGGGCACGGCTCGCCCGTAACACCGTTCAGCGTGAACGAGTTGAAGCCGCCACTTCGCCAGGCATTTCGATGCACTCCGACGCCGATTAGCGACGCATTCGAGTTGGCTCCGAAAATGCAACCAGCCCTCGCAATGATGAAAGTGGCTACGAACGATGGGCTCGAAACCACGGCGCGGATCCAACCTACTTATCCGCGTTCAGTGACTGCTGCGGTTCCTCACCTTACTTTGGACC
>JBGSYJ010000053.1:0-7336 GCA_041750915.1 Thermoanaerobaculia bacterium
GCTCGGGCCGGAAGTACTTCGCTATCTTGCAGCGTCAATGCTGCTGATCGTGGCCGTTCTTCTTCTGGTCCCAACGGCAGGCGCGTGGGTAACCCTCCAGCTGTCCCGCCTCACCAGCCGAACAGCAGGCGGAGGCGCGGCCGCAGCCACGACAGGCGCGGGACAGTTCGGTGTTGGCGCGCTCCTCGGACTCGTCTGGCTCCCCTGTGTCGGTCCGACGCTGGGCACCGCGATCGCGCTGGCTTCGCTCGGCGAAGATCTCCTGATGGCTTTCGTCGTGATGTTCAGCTTCGGCCTCGGGACAGCTGCGGTGCTGATTGCGGCCGGCCTCGCATCGCGCAGCGCGCTGATGCGCTGGCGACCGGGAGTGCTGAGCGGCGCTGCCCGCGGCAAGAAGCTGCTCGGATGGACACTGCTTTTTCTCGCGCTGCTCGTGTTCACCGGCGTCGACAAAGTTCTTGAAACGATCGCCCTGCAGATTCTTCCGGACTGGGCAATCTCGATCTGATGAATACCGGCTCACCCTCTGTCGGCGGTAGCGGGGCTGCTCTCGTGACGCTCCGGGTGGAGTACCGGAGCGTATATCGCGCCCACGATCGCGCCGTAGATCAGGTGCAACACGATGAAAGCGATCACGCCCACGGCGCCGAGGTTCGACATGAAGGCACCCGGAGCATCCATCGGTGGGATGCGCGGATGCATCATCGGCATCATGGCCATGAAGATTCCGCCGATGATGATGTGAATGATCGAAAAGGCCATTCCCATCCCCGCACCCGCGCGGTGCGTTACATTCTCGAATCCCCACGCGTAGATAAGAGCGATGAGACCTGAGATCATCAGATGCATGACCAGCCCGACGATGTACGCGGCGGTACCTGGTTCCATGAACATGGTTCCCATCATCATTTCGAGTCGCGCGGGCATTCCCATCGCTCGAGCCATTGCGAGTAACACACTCATAACGGCGCCGCCGGCGATGCCGGCCATGAAAGCGCGTCCTGTTTTCATAGCTTCTCCTCCATCGGTGATCTCGTGAGTGACGACTCAGGTTCCGTGAGCGTGAATGCCTTGGGAAAGTTTCTGAATTGGTGGGAGGTGCGGCTCACGAGCCGGTCTCAGCCAGCCCGAGAGCGGCATCCGCTACGAGGCCGAACACCAGATGCCCGGCCAGGCCGCGCGCGTGCGTCTGCCACGGGAACTCAGATGGACCCGGCGTCAGCCCGAGCGCGCTGTTCGCGCCTTCGTCGACGAGGGCCCAGAACGCGGCGCCGAACAGGAGACCGTTCCCCCAGTCAGCTCCGGGAACACGGCGCCGGAGTACGCCGTACACTGCCCCTGTTCCCGCTCCGAGCGCCCAATGGATCGCGGAGCCGTACTTCTTCCGCTCGTCCTCCGACAGTTCCTGTCCAGCGGCGGCAGCGACCTTCTCCGCCGCGGTGCCATAGGCAGTCTTTCCACCGCGAACCTGATCCTCCTGCTCGCGCGCGGCCTTGCTCTCCTGCTCGTACAGGTACGATGTCGCTTTCCCCATCACCCAGGTAGCGGCCACGCCTGCGAGAGCTCCTTTGGCTGCGTCCCCGAGCACGCTGCCATGCGTGTTCTGTTCGGCGTCTCTCACTCGCTGTATCGAGATAGTCCGGTTTCTCGATTTCATATTCACCTCCTGTATGCGGCGGCAACCGCGCCTTTGCCCGTGAGCCCCAGCGCCGTTGCAATGAGCAGCCCCGCAAGCAGCCGTCGGTCTCGCGCTCTTCCCGCAACAACTGCGCCCACAGCAGTGAGAGCAGCAGCGCCGAATGCGAATGCAATGGGATTGGCAGCCATTTCCTGGTAATAGCTCCGCTTCTTCGCCTGCGGGGTGAAGTCGCCCCGCACACCACCGTCGTCCACTACGGCGCCGTAGAGGTTGTTCGGAGCATCCGCGGTCTTCGGCCAACTCGTTTTCTGGCCGCTGAAACCCATCTTTAGTTGTTGCAGGTCGAGCAGCTTCGGGCTGATCCGCTCTGCGATGTCCATGAATTTGCCTGCACCTCCGATGAAGACGTCGCGCTCGTTGCCTTCCGCTGCGCGCAAGATGCCTTTGGCGGCGAGCTCCGGCTCGTAAATCGGCGCGATCGGCATAGGCATTACGCCCATGAGTGTCTTCGCCTTGTTGAATAGCGGTGTGTTGATCGAACTGGGCATGACGAGCGTCAACCGAACATTTGACTTGCGGTTCATCAGCTCCACGCGGTAGCCGTCGATCCACCCTTTCAGGGCGTGCTTTGCCGCGCAATAGGCGGTCTGGAGCGGGATGCCGCGCTTCGAGAGGGTGCTGCCAACGCAGATCAGGGCTCCGCCAGTCTGCTCCAGAAGCGGGACCGCGATCCTGGCCGCGTTCAGCTGACCGAAGAAGATCACCTCCATCGTCTGGCGCACATCGTCCATCGGGATCTCTTCGAACATGCCGTAGACGCTGGTGCCCGGCAGGGTCACCCAGGTGTCCACCCGACCGTACTGTTCCACGGTTCGCCGCGCCAGGTTCTCCACCTGCGCGTAGTCAGTCAAATCCGTCGGCACTCCAATGGCGTCGCCGCCGTTCCGACGGATCTCCTCGGCCGCCTTTTCCACGTCGCCGCCGTTGCGGGCGGCGAGAACGACCTTCGCGCCGCGGCGGGCAGCTTCCTTCGCCGTCGCGAGTCCCATCCCGCTGGAGGCACCTACGAGCACGATCACTTGCTCCGAGATTGACTTTGACATATTGGCTCCCCTTTGACTTCGTCGTTTGTCGATTTCTGTTTCTACCCGAAGGGCAGCCCACCTTCGGCCAGCGCGCCGAGGCGGTCCCACATGCCCGCTGAGAGAGAGTTCACCGGCGGCTGACGCACGATGTGGAGCTCGCCCTCCTGCTCGAGGACGCGGTGGTGCGACTTGCCGTTCTCATCGCGCCAGAAGTGCAGACTCACTGTCGCACCACCGACTCGCAGCTTCTTCACGGTGAGCTCGGGCAGCCATGGCGGCAGAACCGGGTCGACCGCGAGCAGATTCAGTGGTGCGACCGCGCGCATGCCGAGGATGGCCTGAACCACGATAGCGACCGTGCTCTGGTTCCACGCCTGAGGTGTGTTCGCGCGTGGATAGGCTCCGGGATGTTGCAGCTCCGAGCGCGCGTAGCCGCCTACGCATTCGGGTGAGCGGCCAGCCGGCCAGAGGCGCGCCAGATCGTAAAGCGCGCGTGCAAGCTCCAAGGCACGGTCGTCGAATCCGAAACGGCGCAAACCGAAGAGGATGGTGCCATTCTCGACCGGCCACACACTTCCGAGGTGGTAGCTGAGCGGGTTGTACGAAGGATTGTCCGTCGTCAGCGTGCGCAGCCCCCACCCACTGAAGAGATCGGGCTGAAAAATCCGCCGCACCAGACGTGGCAGGTTTTCGGCGTTCACGATTCCGGTGGTCAGGCACTGGCCGGCATTGGAGGTAAGGCTCTTGATCGGACGCTTCTCCGCGTCGAGCCCAAGCGCGACATATCCCTCGTCCTCTAACCAGAAGTCGCGGTTGAACCTCTCCTTCAGGTCATGCGCTTCCTTCCACAGATCGAGTGCGTTTGCCTCTTCCCCCATGACCACGCTGAGTACCGCCATGAACTGAAGTGAAGCGAACCAGTAGCCCTGAATCTCGCAGACGGCGATCGGAGGATCAACCTGGCGGCCGTCCGCATCGACGATCGCATTGTCACTGTCCTTCCACCCCTGATGCTTCGGCCCGTCCTCCGAGCGTGTCTGGTATTCGAGGTATCCGTCCCCGTCGATGTCACCGTGCTCACGAGCCCAGTCGAGGATGCGGCGCGCCGCATCCCAGTTGTCCTCAACCGCCTTCCGGTCGCCGGCCCAGGCATACATCTGCCCCAGCGCGAGGATGAACATGAATGGGGAAGCGTAGTCTCCGTAGTACCGCGACAGGGGGTTTTCGTTCAGACGCGCCAGCGGTTCATTGCGGGCCTGCTGAATGATCCGGCCTGGCTGCTCGTCCCGTCGGTCGTCTACCGTTGTGCCCTGTATGCGCCGGAGTTTCGCGAGTGTCGCGCCGACTTGTTCGCCTCGGTCGAAGGCTGCCGACTGCCATGCGGCTGTCAGCGCGTCGCGTCCGAATGTGGCCGGGTACATCGGCATGCCGGCCGCAGGCGAGAGCCACTCGTCGGCCTCCCCATCCAGCAGCGCCATCGAGCCGAGATCGTCCATCGCCTGATTCGTGAGCTCTACGAGCGGCGTTTCGGCGACGGCGAACAGGCGGGTCACGCGCTCGTGCCACCCGTGCACCTGCTTCTCTCGAATGGATTCAGCCTTTTCGTCCAGTGGGTCCTGCGAGTCAATCGCGCGGACGGTGAGCTGCATTTCTGCGATCTGCTGCCGCTCTAATGTGAGGCGAGTGGCGAAGCGGCCATCCGCATAGCTCCACTCGCCTGTCCCTGCGGCCGAGACATGCGTCTCGAACGGCAGTTCTTCGTGCGCATAGCGGAAGTGAACCGCATTCGGACGGGCCGTGGTCTCGACCGCAGCGTTCTGTTGCCGCTCTCCCGCCTGCGCTTCTGACAAACCGGCATAATCGGCGGAGAGGATCCAGGCGAGATCGAACTCCGCGGGCTCGTTCCACCGGTTGCCGATTCGAAGCTGCACTTCGAAGGAACCGGGGTGAACCACGAATACGACGCGAAAGTCGAGAGTCCGGTACAGCAGGTCGTGCGTGCGCCCGGAGCCGCCAGATCCCGTTCCGCCGCCGCCGCGCGACTGTACCGGCGGGTAAATGGCCGAGAACTCGAGGCGGTTCTGCGCCACCTCCGCGACTGAGCACGGGAACGGCTCATCGTCGTCGATTTCAAGACGTAACGTGCGCAGGTAGCGCGTCTCGCGGAAGAAGAACCCGGAGAGGGTGTGTTCGTCTCCAGCCCGGCCCGAGTTGTCGACGACGAGCACGGACGGACCGCGCCATGCGTATTGAATCTCGGAACGAATCTGCGCTACTGGCAGGCGAAACCTCATGGAATCCTCTTCATCGTGAGATATGACCGCCTTTGCGGCGGCTCGGCAGTTGCAGTTGCACCGTTCATTCCACTGCGCGAAACTTGCTGCTCACATTTTTTCTAGCTTTTGCGGAGAGCCGGCAGGCATGAGGCGATTGGCGTACGCTGCTTGCATTCATCATCAGACGACGATGACTTCCACCATCACCAGATCGCTCTACCGCACGGTGCCTCCCGGGATCGCTCTTATGCGGAGGCTGCAGAGATGAGTCGTCCCTCTGCGGCCGCCATCGCCGGTGCCATCGCAGGTTTCGTGATGTCGATGATGATGATGGGGTGGATGGTGGTGAAGGGGCAGAGCATCTGGTCGATGCCAAACCTGATCGGAGTGATGTGGTTTGGACCTGAGGCCGCGGGATCTGCGATGTCAGTCGCGACACTCGCCGGTTTCCTGACCCATGTGGTGACGAGCGTCGCCATGGGCCTCGTCGCGATTCCGTTCATCCGCGATCTCTCCAGAGGCCGCACGACACTCGCCTCGGTGGCCTACGCGATTGCTTCATATCCGGTGGTGTTCGCCTTGGTGCTCAGCTGGGCCAATCCGCTCATGGTCGAACGCACAGAGCTCCTCCCCATGACGCTTGGCCACGCTCTGTTCGGACTCGTCATGGGCCCGCTTTACTGGAAGCTTCGACGAGGATGAGCACTCTCCGGCCGCTGGAAAAAAGTCGAAGTGGCATCGTGATCGGTCAGGCCTGTCGCCATTCCGTCGTTATCTCGATCGCGCGATGGATCGAACGGTAAACCGGGCAGCCTTCCTTGTGAACCTGATGTACGCGGTCGACGATCTCCTTTGTCGCGTCGGGCGCAGTGAGGTTGTACACGACGTGGATCCGCTTGATGACGAGGACGCCGCCGTCGAGCTCGATCTCGCCGAGCGCATCCGAGGTGAGCTTCTCGATGTTTGTCTTACGCGCTGCCAGCGCGCCGGCAAAGGTGCCGGTCAGTCAGCCGGCTGCAGCGGCAACGATGTAGTCGAGCGTCGTCGCATGGGGCTCGAACGCGTCGGGTGGTACGCCGTAGTGCTCGGCAATGGCACCATGCACGCCGAATTTCACGGGATCTCGCTCGCCGGGAAGCCACGCAAGGCGAATGGGTCCGCGCTGCCGTTCGATTCGAACTTTGGATCGGTACACGACGTCATCCATGATCTTCCTCCGCAATGCGCATTGTATGGCGATCGCGGAAAACGCTGCTCGCGAACATTCTCAGGGTTCGATGACCTCGGTTTCTGGATGAAATTTTGCCCAGATCGCCCAGTAGACAGTCTTCGCCGAGATGCGCGCGAGGCGCCGCCCCTCGAGCGGCCCGGCGACCGCTCTTCCGCTGTCCAGCGACCAGATCGAGCCGGTTTCGAGATCACGCATCTTGGCTCCATCGGCTGGCTCGAATGTGAGCGAGCGGTCGCCTGCGCGCCGGTCGTACGCCGCGGTACGCGTGACAACGATTGGCCGGTCGAATGCCGTGGTCATGAGGATCGGTTGCTGGCTGAGCGCGGAGATCGGGACGGCTGCAAAGCGGCCATCGTGCTCGAGACCGAGAACGAGCTCCTTTCCCGGAAGACGAGCATCGGAATTCTGCGAACCGCGAACCCCGATCATGCCGGGATCATCGAAGTATCGATCGTACGTCGAGCCGGAGAGGCGGGGCTTGACGAGGACCAGTGTGTCCGGATGGCGGCGCTTCCATTCGGCCCACGTCATCTGCTGGGATGGAAACTCCTCGAGTCGCTTCCCTTTCATCGGACCGGCGACCGCCCGGCCGTTGACCTGGCTCCAGAGCGAGCGCGTCGCACGGTCGTACATCACCAGGGAATCACGCCACAGCATCCCCGAAACGCCGAGCGTGGTTGGACCATCTTCGATTTCCGGTCGGGCGTACACGACGCCCGTATGCGCGAGTGGTCACCAGGTGACAGCGAGCGGCTGCCTGGCGATCGTGTCGTTGACGATCTCGTGGCGATCGAGATGCCAGGTGGAGTACGCCCTGGCCTCTCCGTCCACGAGGACGCCGATGACCGGCTCGTCGTCGTCCATGAACGTCGCATCGGCAGCGCGAACGAACTCCGGCTCGTCGATGGCGGGGATCGCGTCGGGAGCGAGCAGCGTGTGAACAGGATCGTTTCCAACCTGTGTGATGTGCGGCAATCCGTCGCTCGTCTTCGGCTCCGGCATATGGTCGAGGTCAGGCGTCGCGCAGGCAAAAGCCGTCAGTGTCAGAACGAGTAGAGCGAGCATGAGGCGAGGCATCGAACCTCGCAGATGATCGGAATCGACT
>JBGSYJ010000054.1:0-4845 GCA_041750915.1 Thermoanaerobaculia bacterium
GCGAAGAAAGTTTTCCGTACCGGTGAAGTCGGCGTCGGCGCGCGCCGCGGCGAGATGCGGGTCGTCCGCAGGCACGCTCTTGAGGTCGAGACTTGCGATTGCCTGAATCGCCGAGAATCGCGCATCGTTCAGCGCGTCGGCTCTGGCGCGGCGCTCCGCCGCGAGCAGCGGCCCCAGGAGCTGCGAAGGGAGAACATCCTTGCGCGCTGCAAACCTGTCGATCGCAGTGGCGCGGACAACGACGTCGGGATCTTCGAGAGCGGTCTGGATGATCTGCAACTCAGCGGCGAGGCCGGCATCCGGAATGTTTCCGACCGCGGATGAGCGGACCGACGCATTTGGATCGGTGATGAAGCGTGCACGGAAGGCTGCCCCTCGGGGTGACGCCGACGTTGCATCGAGAACCGCGCGCCGCGCGAAGGGAAGATCGGTTGAGAGGAGCGTTTCCAGAGGCGAGCCGGGAACGTCTGGCAGCCGGGCCGCGAGGGCGGCGGCCGTCAGCTCACGCTGCCAGCGTGATCCCGTCTCCGCGATCTCGTAGAGGCGCTGCCGCGCCGCTTCGCTGGTTACCGCATACCAGCCGAGTGTGTCGATCGCCGTTGCGAGCGTGCCTGGATCGGGATCCCGTGTCGCCGAGATGACCCTGGTCACGTCATCAGTGAAGGTGTTCGTGCGAAGCGCCCCTGCATTCGCTGCCGCAATGGCACTCACCCCGCGGGCCGCTTCCGTTCGAACCCACGGCTGGGGATCGCGCATCGCCGTGATCAGGTACGGAAGTGAGTCGGGGTGCGCAATTCGCGCAAGGGCTCGCGCCGCATAGGTGCGGGTCAGCGTGTCGGAGTCGCTCAGCATCAGCTCGAGGCTCTGCCTGGCAGGTGCGAACACGCGTCTCGAAAGTGTGTAGGCGGCTTCTCTTCGAATGAGCGTCGAGGGGTCTTCGAGCGTGCGTCCGGCGACAGCGGACGCGGTGTCGTTGTCGAAGCGAAATAGATAACGGACCGCGCGCGCGCGAACCGCTTCGACCGGCGAAAGCGTGAATTGGTAGAAACGATCGATGGTCGTCGCTGCATGCAGCTTCGCGAGCGCCTCCACCGCTTCCGCCGCGACGTCGGGATGTGTGTCACGGGCCAGGCTGAGCAATGTATCCACACCGGCGGCGTCGCCGATCTCGCCGAGCGAGAAGGCCGAGGCCCGGCGGACATCGATGTCCGTATCCGCGGCGAGAGCCGCCAGCAGGCCGACTCCGGCCATCGTCTCGTTTGGATCGCGGACTCCGTTTCCGTTCACGTCGTCAAAGGTTGCGGTTCCGATCCGGCCCAGCGCGAGCGCGATACGCCTGCGCATGAGGACGTTCGAGCTCGAGGCGAACCTCTCGGAAACCTGGCGGTCGAACTCCCGCCGGTCCTCGAGCCGGAGGATCGTCGCCTCCTCGCGAAGGGTCATCCCCTCGAGCGGTGGAGGGGACATCGGATCGGGAGTCGGCGAAGGTGGCGGCGAGACCGCGCATCCGGCGAGGGCGAGGACGAGGAGAGCGGGCGCGAGTTTGTGCATGGCGGGGGACATGATACCGCTGGCTGAAGAATTGAGAATTTTGAATTCAGAATGCAGAAAGGGGGCACGGGGGCTGAAGAATGAAGAATTTAGAATTCAGAATTCAGAAAAGACGGCGCTGGCTTTCTGAATTCTGCATTCTCAATTCTCAATTCTGTATCTCCACCCACCCCTCGACGTAGCAGCCGTCACAATCTCTTGTGCGGGGCTCAGCGGTATCATGTGCCCGCCATGAACGTTTCCCCACATCCGGCAGTCGAGGCCGCTGGAATCTGCAGGCGGTACGGGCGCCGCTGGGCTCTGACCCACGTCGACCTCACGGTGCCGGCCGGATCGGCATGGATGATCGCCGGAAGGAACGGTTCGGGAAAGTCGACGCTACTTCGTGTTCTGTCGACGGCGATCAGCCCCGACCAGGGGAAGGCCCGGATCCACGGTTTCGATGTGAGCGACTCCCGCGATGACGTCCGCCGCGAGGTGACGTTCCTGGGACATCACCTCGGGCTCTACGAATCGCTCACCGCGATGGAGAATCTGCAGGTCCGCGCACGGCACCTCCGCCTCGACGCCGCGCGTCAGCCGATGCTCGATCTGCTGGCGAGAGTCGATCTGGCCGCGCGGGCGGATGACGTCGTCTCCGGATTTTCAGCCGGGATGCGGAAGCGTGTGGCGATCGCCGGGCTGCTGCTCAAGCCGGCGCGGGTGGTCATGCTGGATGAGCCGTACGGCCAGCTGGATCCCCCTGGATTCCGGCTGATCGATACGCTCGTACAGACACTTCGGGGGGATGGTGTGACGGTTCTGGTCTCCACACATCAACTCTCACGCACTGCTTCGTACTGTGATGGAGGCCTGGTCCTCGACGAAGGGAAGGTTGTCTGGACTGGAGCGGCATCCGATCTGCCGGCCCGAGGGGGCCTCGTGGAAACTCTCGAGGAAGGCGCCTGATGCAGTTGATGGCCGCTCTCAGGAAGGAGTTTCTGCTGATGTGGCGAACCCGCGCTCAGTTTCTCGCGGTGTTCGTGTTCGGCGCGACGTCGCTGCTGCTGTTCAGTTTCGCGATCGGTCCGAATGCCGCGGCGCTGCGCCTGCATTCCTCAGGGTTCATCTGGCTCGCGCTTCTGCTCTCCTCGACGCTTTCTCTGTCGGAGAGCTTCCATGTCGAGATCGAGCAGCGCGCGTACGAGGGTCTGCTGCTGCTTCCGACGAGCCCGCGCGTCTTTTTCTACGCGAAAGCGCTTGCGAACTGGTCCCAGCTCTCGATCCTCGGGATCGCTCTCATCCCCATCATGGTGGTCCTCTACGATGCCGGGACCGATCGGGTTCTCGCACTGATCGGTATCATTCTTCTGGGCGCGGCCGGCCTTTCGGCTCCCGGAACGTTCTATGCGGCAATGGCGGCGCAGGCCCGGTCGAAACAGACCCTGCTCCCGCTGCTGCTGTTCCCACTCGTGGTCCCTGTGCTGCTCGCCGCGGTGAAATCGACGTCGCTTCTGATCATCGGTGATCCGATGAATCAGATCCGTTCGTGGGTCACACTGCTGATCTCATTCAACGCTATATACTGGGCGGTCTGCGGCCTGCTGTTCGGCCGGGTCCTGGAAGACTGATGCGCGATAACTCGAATCCTGTCTACACTGAATCATCCCGACCCTGGACTCCCTATGCCCTGATCGGCATCGGCACGGTCCTTCTGCTGATCGGCTCGTATATCGGGCTGTTCGTTGCCCCCGCCGAGCACTACATGGGCGACGTTCAGCGGATCATGTATGTACATGTGCCCACGGCATGGAACGCGATGCTCGTGCTTTCGGTCGCATTCATATTTGCAGTTCTCTCGCTCTGGCGAGGCGACTGGAAGTGGGACAACAGGCTGGAATCGGCGATCGAAGTCGGGGTCGTCCTGTCCTTTCTTCTCTGCGTCCAGGGAGCGATCTGGGCCAAGCCGACCTGGGGCGTCTGGTGGGACTGGGACCCGCGGCTCACGACGACGGCAGTGATGGTCTTCGCGTTTTTGGGGATCATGGTGCTGCGGAACTTCGTCGAAGAACCCGGCCGTCGAGCGACCTGGTCGGCGGTCGCGACCATCATTGCTTTCATTGACGTGCCGATCGTCTACTTCTCGGTGAACTGGTGGAACTCGCTGCACCAGCTGCAGTCGAGTCCCGAAACGGTTTCCGAGTCATTTCATCTTCCGCTCAGAATCAACTCGTTCGGCATCCTGTTTCTGATGACGGGAGTGATGATGATCCGGGCGAGGCTTGCTGCATTGAGGCTCGAGAGTGAGCTCGCGCCCCCGTTGCCGGCGGATGGCAAGTCGCTGGAGAGCGGCCGCGTGCCCGGGACGGGTCCGGCAGTCGGAGGGAACGCATGACCGGAGAGATTCAGGGTGGCTGGGAATTCGTATGGGCGGCGTACGGTGTGTCGGCTGCGTTGATGGGTCTGTACACCGCGTCGGTCATCATTCGTTATCGCGGCATGAAGAGCCGCACAACCCGGAAAAGGGAAGGACTGTCATGAGCGACGCACCATCACCGGCATCGCGTTCGAAGAGGAGACGTCCGCTGTTCGCGCTTGGCGCGATCGCGGTTGCACTCGCTGCTTTCGTCGTCATCACCGCCGGAGGCATCGGCGAGAATCTCGTTTATTACTGGGGTCCCACTGAGTTGCACGATGCCGGCGACAAGGCGGTCGGCGCCTCGATCCGTCTCGGCGGGCAGGTGCGGCCAGGCTCGATTGCCTGGGACGGCCAGAGCTCCAATCTCGCATTCGACGTCACCGACGGAAAACAGTTCGTGCACGTGAAGTCCCAGGGTGTCCCGCCGCAGATGTTCCGCGAGGGGATCGGAGTCGTCGTTGAAGGAACGATGACCGACGGCGGACATTTCGAGAGCAACCGGCTCATGGTCTCCCACGACAACGAATACCGCGCTCCTGGTGAGGGAGAGCAGGCGGACACTAAGGAACTGATGAGCACGACCAAAGGTGTCGATCCGGAGGCGGTCAAGGGCGCATCATGATTGCTTCTCTCGGACGCAGTCTCGTTCTGCTTTCTCTTTTAGCCGCAACCGCCGGTGCGATGGTGGCGTTCGCCGCCGGTGCCCGTCAGTCCGTTGCCGGCTGGAAATGGGCACGCTGGTTCGCCTACGCATACGCAGCGACGATCGTATCGGCGAATCTGCTGATGGTCTATGCGCTGCTCATTCACGACTTTTCTGTGAGCTACGTCGCGCAGGTCGGCTCACGGGCTCTGCCGGTGTGGGTGACGATCGTCAGCCTCTGGTCGTCTCTCGA
>JBGSYJ010000055.1:0-11880 GCA_041750915.1 Thermoanaerobaculia bacterium
GATGAAACCGCGGCGGAACGTGATGCGCCGATAGGATGGCAGGACGTGCTCGGGCTCCGGCACGGCGGTCGCCGGCAGCCGCTTTTCGCTGATACCGCTCAGATTCTGAAGCGCAAACGCGAAGTCCTTGACGCCCTGAAAGCGGTCTCCCGGTACCTTCTCCAGAGCATGCTGAAGAATGCGTGCAATGCCCGGCTCGAGGTCTTCCGGTTGCGGAGGATCGTCCTGCAGCACCGCGGTCATCGTCTGGACGGACGAGTCGCGGCGGAAGGGCTGATCTCCGCTGAGCATCTCGTACAGAATGACGCCCAGAGAGAAGATGTCGGAACGGTGGTCGACCGATTCGGCGCGCACCTGCTCGGGCGACATATAGCCCGCAGTTCCCACGATCATCCCCGGATTCGTCAGCCCCAGCTGCTGCGTGTCGGCGTCGTCGCTGGGGCCACCCTCCGGCTCGTGAAGTTTTGCCAGGCCGAAATCGAGGATCTTGATCCGTCCATCATGAAGAACGAAGACGTTCTCGGGCTTGAGATCGCGGTGAACGATGCCCTTTGCGTGCGCGGCGGCAAGACCGCTCGCGAGTTGCAGCGTGTAGTCGATTGCCTTGCGGATCGGAAGCCGCGTCTTGAGCGCATCGCGAAGCGGAATCCCCTCGAGCAGCTCGGTCACGATGAACGGCATGTCGTCGTGCGTGCCGGCCTCGAACACCATCGTGATGTTCGGATGATTGAGCCGCCCCGCCGCAAGTGCTTCCTGTTCGAAGCGGCGTATGCGATCGGGATCGCCAGCCATCGCACCGGGAAGAACTTTCAGCGCGACGTCGCGGAGGATTCGCGTATCACGGGCGCGGTACACCTCGCCCATGCCGCCCGCCCCGATCTGCTCGAGAATCTCGTAGTGGCCGATGTGCGATCCGCTGGCAAGCATGCGCGCGCATTGTGTCACAGACCGCCCGCCACACCGCCGCCCGCCCGGTTCTGGGTTGTGCACACCCGCCCGCCCACACGGTTCTGAGTTCTGAGTCCCGCCCGAGCCGTTCCAGAACCCAGAACCCGGAACCCAGAACCGGAGGCAAGGGTGGGCGTGCAGAACTCACAACTGTGCGGGAGGGCGGGTGTGCACAACTCACAACCGGGTGGGAGGGCGGCCGGCCTACCGTCCGAGAACCACGTCGATTCCAGCAAGGATCTGAGCCACTCTGCGTGCTGACAGTTTTCCGGAACGCCGGGCCAGAAATTCGCGGTCGATGGTAATCAGCTGCGAGACGTTGACGACGGAGTCCTTTGACAATCCGGTCTCGCGCTTCGGCAGGAGAACATTACCCGGAGCTTCGGCCCACCGTAGGTTGCTCGTCAGCGGGACACAAACGACCGTTCGGATTGCGCTCCGGTTGAATGCGTCACCCTGCACGACGACCACGGGACGACGAAACCCGGCCTCTGAGCCCTCCGGCAGCGGGAGGTCGGCCCAGAAAACCTCACCCTGAGCGACTACCACTCAGTCGCCTTGAGAACGCTTGCGGCAGTGGATCGTGTCAGATCATCGTCGGTCTGCTCGAGATTTTCGAGCACTCGATCCAGTGTCTCTCGAATCAGATCAGGGGAACGGCTTTCGATATAACTCTCGAGCGCGTTTCGATAGAGCTCACTCCGGGACTGACCCAGTTCCTCAGCCAGTCGTTCGGCCTCTTCAAACAGTGCGTCGGGAATGGAGATCGCGGTCTTCATACCAGAAGTATAACAAGGTTATACTGTCCGTAATACCAGGTAACGGGACATTCCGATGTCCCGTCTCCTGTGAAGTATCGGACGACATCTGGAGCATTCATCCCGAGCGGTTGCCCCACAACGCGCAAGACTTGACGATCCCGAAGAACGGCGGATCGGACTCCGCCGCTACTACGTTCGACCCGCTTCTGTTTCTGATAGGCTCGACTCTCGAAGTCCTCTCGGAGACTACCCGTGACTGAACAGGCCCTCGCAATTCCCTTTGCGCACATCGCGTCCATCTGCCGTGAGCATCTCCTTCGCGAGAAGATTCTCGTCGTTCCATCGCTCGCGATCGGGCACCAGATTGGCGATCGGGTTGCGCGTGACGGGACGCCGTGGGTGAATCTGCGGCCGGAGACGGTCCGGACGCTGGCCGATGCGGTGACGGCGGAAGGATTGGCGGCGGAGGGGATCACGCTGCTCTCCCGCGCACAGTCGCTGGCGCTCGTCGAGATGGCATGCGCGGGCGTAGCGGGGGAGCGGCTCGCGTACTTCGGGGAGCTCGCTGATCGGCCGGGACTGCATCGCGCGATCCAGCGCTCGATCGATGACCTTCGACTTGCAGGAGCGACGGCAGAAACGCTCCGCAGCGATGCATTTGAAGATTCGCGGAAGGCGGATGACCTCCGCTGCGTCCTGCAGGGATACGAGCAAGCGCTCGCAGACGGAAAGTTCATCGACCGCGCCGGCGTCATTCTGCGCGCCGTGCGTGAGCTCGAACAAGGCGCCCGACGCCCCTGGCCCAAAGATGCGATCTGGATCGTCATCGACGAAGAAGATCGTCCCGAAGTAGAAGGCCGCCTGGTGGCGCTCGCCGCCGCCCATGTGGCAGGGCCTTCCAAGGCCCTGCCTATCCCGAATAGTAAAGATGTACGACAACTGGAGCCATCGGCAGATCTCGTATCGTTCGTACGCGCCGCAGGCGAAGAAAACGAAGTTCGCGCTGCATTCCGTTCAATACTCGCAGACGCCCAATCTTTTGATGATGCGGAGATTGCGTACGCAACACGCGAGATCTATCTCCCACTCGCGTGGGAGCTCTCTTCAGAATACGCGATCCCAGCAACGTTCTCCGAAGGGATCGCAGTGCACTTCACGCGCCCGGGAAAGGCTGCCGTAAAACTGCTGCGGTGGATCGAGACGTGGGAGGACGCACATCTCCGGCGCGCGGCGCAGGCGGGCGTGCTCGAGATCGAAGAACCTCTCACCGGCCCTTCGCTCGCGCGCACGTTGCGCGAGGCGGCAATCGGATGGGGACGCGATCGCCACCTCTCGCGCCTCTCTGCGCTGGAGCGGGAGCGCGCCGCCGTGCTCGAAGCGAAACGGCTCGAGGGTGAAGACCAACCGTGGATGCGCGACCAGATCGACCGGGCTCGAACCGCAGCCACGTTCATCGATACGCTCCTCAACCTCGCACCTGACGACGACGAACTGCTGTCGATCTCCGCCCTCGCTTCAGCGCTCGCCGCGATCGTCGAGTCGTGCGCCGCCGTGAGAAGCGAGCTCGATGGAATGGCACGCAGCGCCATCTGCGGAATGCTCCGCGAGCTTGCCGCCGTGCCGGGCGAGCCGCTCCAGAAAGCGGAGACGTGCGACCGGATCCGCGATGCGCTCCTCGATCTTCACGTCGGCGCGAGCAATCCGCGTCCGGGTCACGTGCATGTCGCACCGATCCGCGCCGCCGGCTGGTCCGGCCGGCCGCTGCTCTTCGTTGTCGGCCTGGAGGAAGGACGCTATCCCGGCGGCGGAACACAGGATCCGATTCTTCTCGATGCGGAACGCACGAAGATCAATGAAGAGATCGACCCGCATCAGTTGCCGCTGCTGGCAGAGAGACCGCGGAGAGTCACCGCCGAGTTCTGGCGGATGATCGCGCGCGTGGGGAACGCAGAGCGCATTACGCTCTCCTGGCCCGCAATCGATCTGCGAGAGCGGCGCGAGAAGTTTCCGTCGCAGGTTCTGCTCGAGGCGTTCCGCAGTGCGCACGAATCACCCGATGCCGAATACGAAGATCTCGTGAACGCAGCGAGTCCCGAAGGATTCATTCCGACCTCGCAGCCGCTCTCGATGTCGGAATGGTGGCTGCGCGCCGCGTTTGCGACGGGTGGAGCGAAGGCGAATCTCGATGACGCTCCGCTGCGTGCACACCCGTGGCTCCTCGATGGCGGCCGCGCGGTGGAGGAACGCGCGAGCGGGGCGATCACATTCTGGGACGGTAAGGTCGACGCGCCGCCGGAAGAACTCGATCCGCGCCTTCAGAATCGCCTCTACTCAGCCTCCCGCCTCGAGCGGATGGCGAGTTGCCCCTTCGGTTACTTTCTTCAGTCGATTCTCGGGATCGAGCCGCTCGAGACGATCGACCGTTCCGAAGACTGGCTCTCGCCGATGGATTACGGGAGCGTCTTTCATTCCGTGCTCGAGACGTTCATGCGCGAGATCTGCGAGCGCAACGAGAAGCCCGCGCTCGAGAAGCATGGCGGGCGACTCGAGCAGATTGCAACCGCGGAACTGGAGAGGATGAAGGAAGAGATTCCGCCTCCGTCGGAGTCGGCGTATCAGGCGCGGATTGAAGAGCTCGTCGAGGCGTGCAGGCTCTTCCTCCGGGTCGAGGAGAAATACTGCGGAGCGGTCGATCCGAAGTATTTCGAGGTTCCCTTCGGGTTCGCCGCCGAGAAGGCGGAACTGTCGATGTCCGAGCCGCTCTCGATCGACCTCGGCGGTGGGCGCGACGTACGACTGCGTGGACGCATCGATCGCGTCGATTACCATCCCGCCGCCGACGTGTGGCACGTCTGGGACTACAAGTCGGGAAGTCCGTTCAAATTCCGGAAGCCGGGATCGCTCATGGGCGGGACGATGATCCAGCATGCGATCTATGCGCGTGCAGTGAATGCGATGCTCGAGAGCCGCGGCGATAAGGGCCGCGTCTCGGAATCAGGCTATTACTTCCCGACGGTCAAGGGGCGCGGCGAGCGTATCGCGAAGGGGAGCGATCCCAATTCACTCGAGACGACGCTCAACCTTCTCTTCGATGTCGTCGGCTCGGGGTGGTTCCCGAAGGGAGATCTCGAGCGCTGCAAGTTCTGCGAGTTCGACTCGATCTGCAACAAGACAGAGAAGAGTGTCGAGGCGCAGGCGAAGCAGGCAGCGGAGAATTCCGACCAACCCGGGGTCTTCGCATGGATCCGGCTGCAGGGGGTGGAGTGATGGCTGCGACGGAACGGAAGCCGGCCGACGCAGCGGCGCGCGAGCGGATCGCGACGGCGATCGACACGACGATGATGGTCGAAGCGGCCGCGGGAACGGGAAAGACGACGAGCCTCGTCACGCGGATGGTCGGCCTGGTGCGCGCCGGGAAATATCGCGCGCCCGACCTCGCGGCAATCACGTTCACACGAAAGGCGGGAGCGCAACTCCGTGAGAAGTTCCAGGAGGCACTCGAGAAGGAGCTGAAGCGCGGTAGCTCTCCTCAAATTGCCGCCGCGATCGCCCAGCTCGATCGCACATTCCTCGGGACGACGCACGCATTTTGCGCGCGTCTGCTGCGCGAGCGGCCTGTGGAAGCGGGACTCGAGCCCGACTTCCGGGAGCTCGACGAGCAGGAGGCGCGCCTTCACGCGACGGCGTTCTGGAGCCACTGGTGGGAGGCGCGGGTGGCGGAGGACGACCCGCGGATCGTCCGCGCGCGGCGCGCAGGAATCAAAGCGGCCAACCTCAAGGACGGGTTCCGCTCCGTCATTGCGAATCCTGACGTTCGACTCGAGTTCAGTGAGACCGATCCGCCGGACCTCGCCGGCGCGTACGAAATGGTGAGCGCGCGGATCGACGAGATCTTTCCGATTCTTCCGCCGCCTCGCACCGACGGGCCGGATCAGTTCGAGCAGATGATCCGCGATCTCCGTAAGAGCCGTGACTCGTCCGATCCGCGAGATCCGGCCGATCAGCTACGCCTCTTGGGAGCTGCGAACCACAAGTCCCGGAGGCCGGTCCAGATGCTCTGGAGCGACAAGAACACGGCGAAGGCGATCGGGAAAGAGTGGGTCGAGCTCGTCGTCAATGTCATCGCGCCGACGATCGAGCGGTGGAAGGAGTACATCCACGGCGTTGCGCTCTCGATTCTCGTTCCCGCCGCGGAAGGCTACAGCGCGGAGCGGAGACGCGATGGCGTTGTGACGTTCGACGATCTGCTGCTCCGCGCGCGCGATCTGCTCCGCGACAATCCTGAAGTGCGGCGCTACTTTCAGGCGCGCTACCGTGTGATTCTCGTCGACGAGTTCCAGGACACCGATCCGCTGCAGGCGGAGATCCTCTTCTATCTCACCGGAGAAGATACAGAGGAGAAGAACTGGCGGAAGCTGGTGCCGCGGCCAGGTTCGCTCTTCATTGTCGGCGACCCGAAGCAGTCGATCTACCGCTTCCGCAGAGCTGACATCACAACGTACCTCGATGTGCGAAAACAGATCACCGAGTGCGGCGGCGAGATCGTGACACTGTCGACGAACTTCCGCTCGACGCCCGCTGTCTGCACGTTCGTCAACGAGTCGTTCTCGAAGCTGTTCACCGCGGCGGAAGTCGAGGCGGGGACGCAAGCGCAGCATGTCGATCTCGTGCCGTTCCGTGAGGAGCCCGGCGCTGCGGTGTACCGATCGATCACGCTCGCTGCGAGCGAATGGAGGGATAGCCCCGATGTTGCGACGCGCGATGCGGCGAGCGTCGCGGCCCGGATCCGCGCGATGGTCGAAGACGGGTCGCCTGTCCAGAGCGACGACGGTGAGCGGCCGGCTCGGTGGGGCGACTTTCTTCTCATCTCGTGGCAGCGGGGGCGGCTTCGACACTATGCCGAGGCGCTGGAGCGTGAGGGGATCCCGTACGAGATCACGGGGGGCAAGGCCTTTCAGGAGTCCGAGGAGCTGGCGGCGCTCATTCCGCCGCTGCGGGCGATCCTCGAACCGGACGACGCGATTCCGTTGGTGGCGTTTCTGCGCGGCAGGCTGATCGGGGTCGATGACGATGCGTTGTACAAGTTCCGGAGGGCCGGCGGGAGGTTCAACCTCTGGCGGGAGTTTCCGGAGGGCGCCGATCCGCGGATCGTTCGCGCGATCGAGATGCTGCGCGCGACGGCGAACGAAGCGCGCGTGCTGCCGCCTGCAGCCGTCATTGCGCGGCTCGTCGACCGCCTCGGGCTCACGGCGCTTGCGGCGTCACTCGCTCGAGGGGAGACTCGGAGCGGCAACCTCGCGCTCGCGCTGTCGTACGCGAGACACGATTCGTCAAGTGGCTCGTCGCTGTCGGAGATCGTCGAGCTCTTTGAGGTGCTCATCGACGAGCCCAGCGAGGTTGAGGAGATGAACATCGAGCCGGCCGCGGTGAACGCCGTGCGGCTGATGAACCTGCATCAGGTGAAAGGGCTCGAGGCGCCGTTCGTCTTTCTCATCGATCCGACGCCGCCGCACGATTTCGACATCGGGCTCGTCGTGCAGCGCGGCGATGAGAATGTCGGGCATCTTCCAATCCGGTGGAAGCGCTGGGAGAAAGCGTTCAACTCCGATCTGCACGGACAGCCGCGCGGGTGGGAGACGCTCGAGAGCGGCGAGAAGCGCTTCGTCGAAGCGGAGAAGCGCCGGCTCCTGTACGTTGCGGCGACCCGCGCGCGGCAGTGGTTAGCGATCGGGCTGCGAAGGATTGTCGACAAGGGTGAGCTTGGTGCGTGGCGCGACCTCGGGTCTCAGGAGATTCCCGAGCTGGAGCTTCGCAGCGGCGCTGATCCCGCCGACGAGCAGCCGGTTACAGTCGTCGACTTCGAGGAGGCGAGACGCGAGCTCGACGCCGCGCGTGATCATTCGCTCGCAC
This sequence comes from Thermoanaerobaculia bacterium, assembly GCA_041750915.1. Classification (GTDB taxonomy): domain Bacteria; phylum Acidobacteriota; class Thermoanaerobaculia; order Gp7-AA8; family Gp7-AA8; genus JBGSYJ01. The sequence continues at coordinate 7,620 of JBGSYJ010000055.1, forward strand.
AGTCGTACTCGGTGCTTCCGATCACGAAGCTGGCGCATGAGAACCAGGAGGAGCTGGTCCGGGCCGAGGAGGGCCTCGGGAAGGGGATGTCGTGGGGACGTGTGATGCATCGCCTCTTCGAAGCGCTTCTCAGGAATCCAGACGCGGACGTCGAGCTGCTCGCCGCGAACCTTTTGAAGGACGAAGAGCGGGACGCCGCGGAGCGTGACGAGGTGTTGCGGACGGTTTCGGCCGTAACGTCTTCGCCGCTCTGGCAAAGGGTGCTGGCCGCGGATGAAAAACACGCCGAGGTGCCGTTCGCGCTGGAGGTGCCTGCGGGGGAGGTCGGGATCGAGGGGGCCGCGACGACGCTGCTGCACGGGACGGTTGATCTCGTTTTCCGCGAAGGCGAGACCTGGTTCATTGTCGACTACAAGTCGGACTCGACGAAAGACCGCCTCGAAGCGCTGGTCGCGTATTACGCCCCGCAGGTGCAGCACTACGCGAGATTCTGGTCCCAGGTGACGAAGGCCGAGACGAAAGCTGGATTGTTCTTCGTCGACGGATGCAGGGAAGAGTGGGTGGTGTGAATGTGGCAGGGCCCTCCGAGGCCCTGCCTATACCGCATCGTAAAGATGTTCGGTTCCTGGAGCGCTTGCACCATCACAGACGATGATCCAGTTGTCGGCAACCTCACTATTCGGAAGAGGCAGGGCCTCGGAGGGCCCTGCCACATGGGGCGATTCTCGCGCTCTCCGAGCGCTCGCGCACTTACGATCCCTCCCCACCTTCTTCACCGTAAAACACCACCCACACCAGCGTGTCCTCGGAGTGTTCTTCGAATCGGTGGACGACGCCCGCTGGAACGAAAAGGATGTCGCCCGTTCCGAAGCGATGCCGATCGTCGCCATTCACGAACCAGCCGTTGCCGCGGACAACGACATAAATCTCATCCTGTGTATGCGGCTTTTGCGTATCCGGGTGGAGCGGCGCCGCAAGCTCGATACTCATCGACCCGTGCCGGTATGCCACCACGAAATGCTGGGCCTCCGGGGATGGCATCCTCGACAGCCATTCGTCGACCTTCCCGTGAAATCGATCCATGGTCGCTCCTCTCTCGGCTTAAGTGCGTTTGACTGTGCTTTTCCCCGCCCTCCGCGTTTCGATGATTTCAAGCAGCAGACGATGCCACGTAGAGAGGTCGCGATGATCTGCTTCGCGCACGATCTCGAGACGCTCAGCGAGCCGGCCTGCTCGATCTGCAAGCGGATTCTCCGCCTTTCCGTTGAAGAATCCTGACAGCTCCGTGCACTGGTAGCAGACACCGTTCTTCGTGATCAACGCACAGGTGTCGGCATAACGACGATGAAGGTCTGCGCGAGCTTCCTGCAACCAGTTTTTGGTCTGCGCGAAAGATGCGCTGAGAATCTCTGCCGTCTCCTTCAAAGCGAAACCGTACAGGTCCGTCAGAAGAAGCGCGGCCGCCTTCTGCGGCGCGATCGATCGCAAGGTGCAGGAGAAGCAGAAAGCCAGATGTTGCCTGGCCATTGCGGCAACCTCGGGCGTTGCACGCATCGCGACGGAAGCCGCTACGAACGACTCGTCCTGTTCTGCATGTCGGCGTGAGTCGAACAGAGCTGCCTCCGACCACCTGCCCTGCCTGCGCAATTCATCGATCGCCAGGTTGGACGCGATCCGGAACAGCCACTTCCGCAGGCCGAGACCGTCGTCGGGGACGGTTTCCGCCTCGATGGCACGCACCGCGGTTTTCTGCACGATGTCTTCGGCGATTTCCGGCTGGATGACGAGCCTTCTGACGAAACGCAGGAGCTCGCTCCGATGACAGTCCCAGGCCTCCGCTACGGCACTCATCCGTTCCGGCTCGCTCATTCGTTACTGAATTATAGATGCCCACAACGCAGCGCACCTTTGAAAGGGGGCTGATCCTATGGGAACCGGCATGCTGAGTCATAACGATCGTGGCCGCGGTAGTTCTGTCGTGCTTCTGCATGGAATTCCCGGGTCGCGGAAAACCTGGAACGATGTGGTGCCACTCATCACAGGGAAAGCCCGTATCCTGGTCCCCGACCTTCTCGGGTTCGGCTCCTCGCCGGACGGCTCGGGCAAGGGACATGCGTTCGAACAGGCCGAGGCCGTTCTGGCAATGCTCGATGCATGCGAGGTGCGTGACGCGCATTTGGTCGGCTTCGATTTCGGAGGCCCCGTTGCCGTGGCGCTGCACGCTCTGGCTCCCGAGAGGATCAACCGGTTGACGCTGATCGCGACGAACCTGTTGACCGACACCCCGGTACCGCTGCCGCTGCGAATAACTCGCCTTCCCGTACTGGGCGAGTTGATGTTCCGGATTCTTTTCAGCAGACCGGGCTTGATCGCGCTCTGGCGATCCGCAACGGTCGATCGCCGAAGTTTCACATTGCGAGCGTTCATGCAGTCAATCGATCGCCGAGGCAACGTTACCTCCCGGCGCATCTTTCTCGCAAGCATGCGACGGCTCATGCAGCTGTATGGGGAGATCGAGGCGGAACTGCCGAAGATCGAGGTTCCCGTCACCCTCGTCTGGGGTGGAGAGGACCCATTCTTTTCCGTAGCGACCGGAGACCGGAGCGCCAGCCGCATCCGCGGTGCGAAGTTCATCGTGTTCTCTGATTGCGGCCACTTCGTTCCGGGGGAGAAGCCGCTACAGTTGGCCGCTGCTATTCTGAGCGAGCGGTGAGAATGGAACAGATCCTGACAGCCCGGCTGCTTCTAGTCGCCGCCACGCGAGAAATTGCGCAGGCAGAGCTGGCGGCTGATCAAAAGTTCGGGGCTCTTCTAAGGGCGGAGATTCCTCCCGGCTGGCCGCCACCTCTCAATGATCAGGAGTCGCTCAATTGGTTCTTCAAATTAATAGACCATCCTGGCTATTTACCGGGATGGGGGATGTGGTACTTCGTCAATGTCGAGGACTCGCCACGTGCGATCGGAAACGGCGGCTTCAAGGGACCGCCTGACGCAGAGGGATCGGTGGAGATCGGGTATTCGATTCTCCCGGCGCATCAGCGGCTCGGGTTTGGAGGCGAGGCTGTCGAGGGGTTGCTGCGGTGGGCATTCGCCCACGAGGGAGTCACACGGGTGATCGCCCACACCCTTCCTGACCTGACCCCCTCGATCCGAGTTCTGGAAAGAGTTGGCTTCGCGCCGATCGGTCCCGGCGAGGAAAGTGGGACCATCTGCTTCGAGCTGAAGGCCGACGCACGGCGGAGCGCAGACGAGCTCAGGCCGCCCACCCGGCCGCAGACTCCGGGTGTGTGACCGGTGCACGCGGATGCGTTTTGCTGAAGCGTCCCCGCCTTTGAGCCGTGGGTGCAGAGCAGACGGGCTGTTCAACATCGCGCGCCGTGACTAACGCCAAGGCGGTACAGTTCTGAGCTCGCCGGGAGGTCCGGTTCCGATCCCCTATCTCAACGCGACGTCTTCGGAGCTCACGTCTTCAGCTGAGTCGCAGTCGGAGGGCCCAACATGCAACGTTCGGCCACTAGGTGCACCGGGCGGGCTACTGTCTCCTGTCTACTGTGTACTGTCTACTTTCCTCACAACAACTTCTCCGGCGTAATCGGTAGATCCCTCACGCGTCTGCCCGTCGCGTGGAACACGGCATTCGCGATCGCTGCTGGAATGCCGACCATCCCCAGCTCGCCCATACCCTTCACGCCGAGCGGATTGACGATCTTGTCGTCCTCCTCGACGAACAGCGTTTCGATCATGTGGATGTCCGCGTTGACCGGCACGTGATAGTGCTGGAGATTCGGATTCATGATCCGACCGTAGCGGTGATCGATCTCGGTGGCTTCATGCAGCGCCATCCCGATGCCCCATACAACGCCGCCGATCTCCTGGCTGTGCGATGCCTTCGGGTTCATGATCTTGCCGCACGCGGTCACTTCGATTGCGCGCGTGACGCGAACGGTACCGAGGTCCGGATCGACTTTCACCTCGATGAACTGGGCTCCGTGCGCGAGCGAAGCGTAATTCTGTCGCTCGGGTGACGGGAGGGCATCGAACGTCTCGGTGATCTCCGAGAGTCCGTTTCGACGCATGACATCGGAGATGCTGACGGACCGCGATGGGTCACCCTGCAGCTGCAGGCGGCCATCGAGCATCTCCACGTCGTCTGCGGCAGCTGCTTTCAGGGGCGAATCCGCTCCCTGGTTGGCGAGCGTGAGCAGCTTCGCACCGATTGCCAGCGCAGCGCCGCGCACTGCCGAGCCGACACTGGCCGTCG
>JBGSYJ010000056.1:0-52874 GCA_041750915.1 Thermoanaerobaculia bacterium
GCTCGACGCTCGGGATGACACATCCTGTTGATTTTTCACAGCCTCTGAGCGCAGCGCTCAGGATGACATTGTCGTTCGCTGCTTAACTCAGGTAAGGCCATTGGGATGACAAAGGGAGACCGCATCATTTCGCCGGCCAGCGCGCTCGCAGTCCCAGGCGAAATGAGCGCGGCGGACCGATGGTGGTCACAGGTGTCCTTCCGGTTTCATAGCGATCGCCGGTGAGATTCTCGCCGGCGAGCACGACCTCGATGCCTCTTCCCACAGGCCGGGAAATAAGCGCGTCGAGCGCAAAATGGCTTTCGAGCGAAAACAGATTCCGGTCGTCATCGAACTGCTCATCCGACCAGCGGGCCTGCAGCGCCGTGACGAACGCATCGGTGGCGTAACGCAGCTGAACCGTAGCCTGGTTTTCCGGTGTCTGCGGCAGCGAAAGACCCACGAGCTCTTCCGATCCCGGGCTGCTGGTAACTTCGGTCACGACATGAAGAAATCCTGCGGTCAGGCTCCAGCGTGGATCGGGGCGCACTTCTGCTTCGACTTCGAGACCATCCGATCGTGTGCGCCCGAGGTTCTGCCGCTGGCGCGTGATCAGTGACGGAGTGATCGACTGGGTAACGTTTGCGATCGGGTCGTCGACCTCAGCGCGGAACCAGATGGCTCTGACTCGTGCGCGATTGCCGCGGGATGTCGCGGTGATTCCGGCTTCGATTCCCGTCAGGGTCTCCGCCTCGAGGTTCTCGTTCGCGTTCGTCAGGACGTTTCCAACTCTGAATCCGCGGTAGAGCTCATTCAGCGTCGGTGCGCGGAAGGCCTGATAGGCGGACGAAACGATCGTCCATCGATCGCTGATGTTGTATTGCGCAGCAATTCGCGGGCTGAGAGCATCCTCGCGACGGCTGACAAGCGGAACGATTGCACCACCTTCGGTTCGTGCCGCGTCGCCGTTACGCCACTGGTCGAAGCGAAGAGCAGCCATGATCGAAAAGCGATCCGACAGCCTGATCGAGTCCTCCAGAAACACGCCGGTGCTCGTCTGTTTGCCTCCCGAAGACAAGAATGTCTCAGCAAACCCGAATCCTCTCTCGTCGCTTCGCCCTTCGACAGATCGCACATCGACACCGCCAACGATCCTGTGCTTCGCACCAATCTCCGAGACTGCCTGGAACGACGCTCCGGTGGCCTCGGACGGAACGCGCTGAAGGCGGGTGAGCGACTCCTCGGATCGTCCGGCGGAGATCGCCGAGAAGCTTTGATCGTATTCCTGCCGGCTGCCATAAAGCCGCACTCCGTAAAGTGTGCTTCGCGTAAGGAAGTCTGCCCCCAGGCTCAGCGCTTCGATCTCGGTTGCGTTCGTCTGCAGTGGTGTTCCGTTTCCCCGTACCTCGTCGAATCTGGAGCCACGGATAAAGACGCGCGCGCCATTCGAAGGCCAGTTTCGCTCAAGGGTTAGATCCACAGCCAGCCGTTCCGAGTCGGCAGGCGCGTCGACCGATCCGCGCTCCGACTCCGAAATCACGATGTAGCCGCCCGTCCTCATTGCTTCTGCCGCACCGGAGAGCCGCCATCGCTCTCCCCCGCTGCCTATGAAGAGTGAAAGATCGGTCGTGTCGTTGCTGCCGTGGGAACCCTGCATCGCAATCAGGGCGGTTTCATCCTTCCGGCGGACCAGTTGAACGACGCCTCCGAGAGCGCTGCTGCCATAGAGATGCGAGCCGCCGCCACGGAGGATTTCGACCTGTCCAAGCGCTTCCCGCGGAACGCGACCCCAGTAAACCCATCCTCCGAAAGGGTCGTTCAGCGGAATCCCGTCATCGAGAACGACAGCCCGGCCCGCGCCGCTTGCGCCGACACCCCGAAGCGAAACGCCCTGCGTTGTGGGATTGGCCACCCGGCTGCCAGTTCGCCGGAATAGCGTGAACCCCGGGACCTGCCTGAGCGCATCGTCGAGCGTTACGGCGGCGGTGTTGCGAAGTTCGGCCTCGTCCAGCACGACGATGCTTGCTGGAGTCTCGTCGAGTCGGGTCGGAGCCCGCGCCGCCGTAACCGTCATGGTCTGATCCGTCCGGAGCGGCGTCAGTACGATTCTGAGCGGTTGATCCAACGACGCTACACGAACGGGCATGAATCCAAATGCGGTCACTTCGAACACCGGATCGGTCAACTCGCCGACGTCAAAAGCAAACGTCCCCTCGCTATTCGTTCTCGCGCTTTGCCTGGACCCCTCCAGGCGCACAGTCGCGCGAGGAATGGGAGCATCCGTGGAGTCGACGACGACGCCCTCGACTCTCCGCGACGCTTCGAGGGGAAGCGCCAAGAGGAGGACGAGAATCCACGGCTTTACGCGAGGGAACATCAACCCTCAAGCCTAGCACCAGCTCAGGATCATTCCGTCAGAAGCGTCCGCCGAGGCGAAGGGAACCGCGACCAGCTGAGGCCGGCGCTGCCGCAGGGGCAGGGCTGCCGGACTGAACTCCGGTTGTGCGCTGAACGCCCGGACTGAATCCCGGCACTGCGAGACCCTGGGTCGGAAATGCGCCGGGCCCTGCCACGCCGGGCGACGATCCGGGACCGGCGACTCCGAAGAGCGGTGAGTTGACCGGGCGGTTGAAGCGGAAGCCGTCAGTAACCGTTCCCGGAAGAGCTCCGGTGTCGATCGTTCCTGCTAATGTCGGATCGCCCGGAAAATTCTCCGAGACGTTAAGGAGAGAGTCTCCAGTTACGAAGGTCGGCAGCAGATCGACAGCGGCGATGCGATTTTCAGACGCCATACGCGTTCTAGCGAGCGATTCACTACCAGTCGTCGCGCCACGGGTCGTCGCGCCGCCGAGCTGGTAAGAAACGGTTCCGAGAACCACCGTGGGAAATCTTGCGACACCCACGCTGGGCCTCACGGCCGTTCGGTCGATCTGCGTTCCGGCCATGCGACTCGCAGCCACGTTCGGGTCTTTGCTGTCTATTCGTGCTGATCTGACTTCAATTTCGCCCTGGGCAGCGGCAGATCCTGCCGCGAGAAATCCTGCGCAGAAGAGAGCTGCCATCGAGTTTCTCGTCGCTTTTTGTATCGTCGTCACAAGAGCCTCCTGTTTGGTTACAGCCGGAGTTTCGGCTAGCTCCTATAGAGCAACCCGTATGCCGTTCGGTCCCTCACAACCAGGCTCTTCTGCTCTTTCTTTTCAATAAGATGCGATTTGTCAGCCGGCCCGGTATGCCGCTTGCTAAGTCTCAAGCGAATACATACATATAAGAAGGAGCAACAAATGAACCGTAAGATCGTACTTGCACTCGTGGCAATGATGGCCCTCTCCCTGATGGCCTGCACGTCTCTCAATCAGGTTACGCCGGCACCGCTCGACAATGCCGCCATGGAAGCTGACGTCCGGGCCGCAATCGCTTCGGATCACCCGGGGCAGACCTTCTCGGTCGGCGTTTCCGTGGACAACGGAATCGTCACACTCTCAGGGACCGTGGAGACTCCAGCGCAACGCTCGAGCATCGCAGCCGCTGCCAATGGCGTCGACGGAGTTCGCAGCGTTATCAACAATCTGACGATTCAGTAAATACGACGCCGCTTACCTGGTCGCTGTGGCAGGGTGCTTACTCTCTGCCACAGCGATCCGCCGTCATCCCTATCCTAGAGAGAATCGGCAATCCTGCGACCGATCAACCGGTAGCCCTCCCGTCCGGGATGAAAGCGGTCGAGACTGAGTCGCTGACGGTGCGAGAAAAGGTCATAGGTTTGAACGACCGTCAGATCGCGATCCTTCTGGAAACGCTCCAGAAGCATTCCGTTCCAGCGATTGACCAGCTCGCTCACTCTCGGACCTCGCTCACTCTCGGTGAACGGGTTGTAGAGGCCGATCAGAAAGATCCTGGCCTCAGGATTGGCTTCCCGCACTCGGAGCACGATCGTTTCGACCCGCGCGAGTACATCATCCATGACACCTTCCGGATCCTCGGGCGGCGCAGTCAACCTCCCCATACCTCCGAACAGATCGTTGCCTCCGATAGAGATGACGATGACATTCGATTCCCGGATGATCTGCTGAACGTTCCGGCTGTCGAGTTGTTTCAAAAGGTCAGGCGTTCGCGCGCCGTTGATGGCCAGATTGATCGTGGGCCGCCGCTCGAGTTTGCGCGCATCCATCTCAGCGTCCAGCGTTCCCCCGATTCCCAGACCGCTCTCGTCTCCGGTTCCCCTTGCGAGGGAGTCTCCGAGAAGAACGACGCGAAAGTTTGCGGGCAGTGACTCGACCGGCGCTTCAGCAACGGGAGCCGTGACAGACTCGCCCACATCGCCTCTGAGAACGAGAAGAAATCCCGAGGCGAAGATCGCCGAAGCCATCAATGCTGTGACGAGTGGAAGCTTCCACGTCATAAAACGTTTCAACATGAACACCTCAGGGTGCGAGCTGTCGATCCCCCCGCGGGAACGTTCGGGAACCGGCCCATCCGGTCCCGTTGACGAACAGGAAAAGCCCTGTAGCAGCTTTCAAATTTCAGAATTGCTTCGGAGTTGACGCTGGAACAGACAACGCTGGTTGCAGAAAACCTCACGAAGGTCATCGGTAACAGGACGATCGTGGACGGAGTTTCGTTCGAGCTCCATCCCGGCGAGGTGTTTGGATTTCTCGGACCGAATGGCGCAGGAAAAACGACAACGATTCGAATGCTCGTCGGTCTCATCCGGCCGACGAAGGGTTCGATTCGGATCTGCGGTCACGACCTGGTTCGGGAGTTTGAGAAGGCTCTATCGTGTGTAGGGTGCATCGTCGAGACGCCGGACCTCTACCGCTTCATGACCGGCCGGGAGAATCTCGAGCATTTCGCGAGGATGCTGGGTAAAGTCCAGCACGAAGAGATCGAGCGCGTCGCCTCACTCGTGGCGCTGACGAACCGGCTGGAGGATAAAGTTCGAACGTACTCGCTCGGGATGCGCCAGCGGCTTGGCATCGCCCAGGCTTTGCTCGGCAAACCGAAGGTACTGATTCTCGATGAGCCGGCAAATGGGCTCGACCCGGCCGGAATCCGTGAGATCCGCGCGTTGCTCCGCTCTCTCGCGGCCGACAAGGGGATGAGCATTCTCGTGTCGAGTCATCTTCTGGCTGAGATCGAACTGATGTGTGATCGGGTCGCCATCATCCATCGCGGCCGGATTCTCCGGACGGGGCGAGTAGCCGATCTGATCGCCGCGAACAGGGAAATGGAGCTGACAGTCGATCGTCCGGACGCTGCCGCGGAGCTGGTGCGAGGGCTCGGCATGTCGCCTGTTCTCTACGATCACACGCTGCGGTTTCCGGCTGGACGTGAAGAGACGGCGGAGCTCATCGCCGCGCTCACCGCGGCCGGCGTCAAGGTCTATCGCGCGCAGCTTCATCAGCGAACGCTCGAAGAGATGTTTCTCGAAGCGACAGGAGGCGAGACGGTTCTGTGATCTCCGCGTGAGCGGACCGGGACCTTCCATCAGATGACGAACTTTGCACTGCTTGTCGAGAATGAAACGATCAAAATGATCCGCCGCCGGCGGTTCGCAATTGTCCTTGCGATTCTTCTTTCGATTCTCTCGGTGATCGCCTACTCCCAGTATCGGCAGCTCGAGAGAAGGGCAAACCGCGACTGGCGGGCAGAGGTGCAGCAGCAGATCACCCGGTACGAGAACATGCTGCGCCGTGACTCGGTCAACGCCTCCTGGGCGCGTTCGCTTCGCGCGGAGAAGGCCCGCCTTCAGTTCTATCTCGATCACGACATCGATCCGGAAAGGCCGACGGCCCCCCTGTTTGCCAGGACTTTCGCGAACGCCGCCGGATTCCTGCTGCTGCCTCTGCTCATCGCCGTGCTCGGAAGTGACATCGTATCGGCGGAGAACGCAGAGGGTACGGACAAGCTTCTGCTCACTCGACCCGTGCGACGATGGAAGATCCTCGCGTCGAAGCTCATGTCGCTTTACATCTTCACGACTCTGACGCTATTGATAGGCGGGCTTCTCGCCTACGGAGTTTCCGCGATCGTGCTCGAGCCCCGTGGATGGGAGGCACCGGTGTTCAGCGGCTTCCAGGTTTCCGAGCGCGGCAATCTCTCGTTCGAGGCTGTGCGACAGCTGCCACTCTGGAAAGACGCGCTGATCGCGTATGGGCTCGAGTGGTTTGCACTGATCGTCGTCGCATCGATCTCGATCATGCTCTCGGTTCTCTTCAAATCAAGCGCAGCTTCCATCGGCGCAATGCTCTCAGCGCTGATCGGCGGAACGATCCTGACACGAATCAGCCCTGATTGGACGGCGGCAAAGTACCTGTTCGTTTCCGCGCTCCCGCTTCCCGACTACTACAGCGGACAGGCTCCTCCGTACGACGGTATGTCTCTGCTATTCTGCATCGCACTTCTGGCAGTCTGGGCCGTAGGGGCACTCGCTGTCGCATTCACCGTTTTCACGAGGAGAGATGTCTTTGGCTAGGAACGCAATCGTAGTGCTCATGCTGGTTGCGGCACTCGCGTGCGCGCGAGGTTCAGACGAGTCGCCGGAGCCGGCGCGCGAAACGATTGCAATCCAGTACGTCTCGGAGTCCGAGCTTCCGATTCACGAGACTCCAGATGCGAGCGCTCCCGTTATGACCACCTACCGTCAGGGCGAGACGGTCTCGATCGTTGCAAGGCGCGATGGATGGGCCGAGATCCGACTGGCGAAAGGGACCGGATGGGTTCCGGAGAGGTCTCTTTCGACCGAAATGAAGAGTGCGGACGAGGCCGAGGGCGCCTCGACGACGGTCCGATTCAAGGATGCTCCCTCCCCCATCTACACGCAGTCGCGCACAAAGGGGGAGATTGTCTTCGAAGGCACAGTGAACACGGCAGGCATCGTGACGAACATCAAGACACTCCGCAACACGACCGGCTCGGAAGCGCTCGAAAGACAGAACCGCGCAGAGTTCTCCCGCGCCACGTTCTATCCGCTACTCGTGAAGGGAAAGCGGGTCGAGTTCATTTATGAGTACCGAATCGAGTATTGAGAGGCGGCTCTCGCGATGACTTGTCGCGCATCGGAAGAGATTCATACCGATCCCCGGTTCGCGAGCGGAGTCGAGCTGTTCAATTCGCAGCAGTTCTACGAAGCCGGCGACCTCTTCGAAGAGCTCTTCTTCGAAGCCGTGGGCGGCGAGCTCGAATTCATCCGCACGTTTCTTCAGGTCAGCGTCGGCTGTGTGCACGCGGAGCGGCGCCAGTCTCGGGCGGCCATCGAACGGCTGCAGGAAGCGACAATGGCGATCGATCGGGTCGCTGACGATCGCGGATTCGATCTTGCGAGCCTGCGCGGCGACATCCTGAAACTGATGAGCGGCCTCCCCGGGCCCGAGAGCCCGTTCGCAGGAGACTGGCCGGTCATCCGCCCCCGCACGCGGTAATGGAGTGCGGAAACCTGCTGATTCGAGTGGAAGATTTCTGTACACCACACAGACAGATTGCCCGAACATCCGCACCCACATCGGGCAACCGGCCGACCGATGGGCCAGGGTCGGGACCTTCCGGACCAGTGTCTGGGAATCCTACGGACGTCCGCTTGTTGTAGCTTCGTTACTACTCCCCTCGAAGTCCTCGCGGTGGCAGAATTCAACCAGCAGGAAAGTGAGCGCGCGGCCGGACTGATCCATCGTCCGGGCGATGCGAAACCAGAAATTATGCAATTCAGATATGACATACGAAACGTAGCGATCATCGCGCACGTCGACCACGGAAAAACCACGCTGGTCGATGCGCTGCTCAAGCAGGCTGGAGCAGTCCGCTCCAATCAGCACATCGACGAGCGCGTCATGGACTCGAACGACCTCGAGCGCGAGCGTGGCATCACGATCCTAGCCAAGAACACCTCGATCCGCTACGTTGTCGACGCGCCGGACGCCGTGGGCCATCCCGTCCATCACGAGCCGACTCCGACCCATCTCGGAGGAGTGCTCCCCGCCGATTTCGTTCACCCGAAAGAAGTGAAAATCAACATCGTCGACACGCCTGGCCACGCCGATTTCGGCGGCGAGGTCGAGCGCGTCCTCTCGATGGTCGACGGGGTCATTCTCCTCGTGGATGCCGCCGAAGGCCCCATGCCTCAGACTCGATTCGTTCTTCGGAAGGCCCTCGGCCTCCAGCTTCTTCCGATCGTCGTCATCAACAAGATCGACCGGCCAGATGCCCGATGGGTCGAAGTTCTCAACGAGGTATTCGACCTGATGATCGAGCTCGGCGCTTCTGACGAACAACTCGACTTCCCCGTTCTCTACGCATCGGGCCGCGACGGGTACGTACGTATCGCGCCGGATGACGGTAACGACGACGTCCGTCCCCTCTTTGACGCGATCCTAAAGCGCATTCCACCCCCGGTTGGCAACTCCGATGGACCGCTGCAGATTCTCATCACGGCGATCGACTACAACGAATACGTTGGACGTCTGGCCGTCGGCAGAATTCAGCGTGGCAAGGTCCGCCAGGGTGAAGACGTGGTCCTGATTCTTCGCGACGGAAGCCATCACAAGAAGCGCGTCGCGAAGCTGACCGTTTTCGAAGGCCTGCGACGTGAAGAGGTCTCCGAAGCTGCCGCCGGTGAAATCGTCGCGCTCGCCGGGTTCAGCGAGGTCGAGATCGGCGAGACGATCGCATCAGCCGAATCGCCTGAGCAGATCGAGCCGATTCCGATCGACGAGCCGACAGTGTCGATGTTCTGGATGGTGAACGATTCTCCGTTCGCCGGGCTCGAAGGCAAATACGTTACTTCGCGAAACATCAAAGAGCGCCTCGAGAAGGAGCTGCGCAAAGACGTCGCCTTGCGTGTCAGAGAGACAGAACTTCCCGATCGCTTCGAAGTCAGTGGCCGCGGCGAGCTCCATCTTTCCATCCTCGCGGAGAACATGCGCCGCGAGGGTTTCGAGTTCGCGCTTTCCCGGCCTCAGGTCATCACGAAGATGGTCGACGGCCACGTTCTCGAACCGTACGAAGCGCTCGTCGTCGACGTCGACGAAGAGCACGTCGGAGCCGTGATGGACAAACTGCAGATCCGTCGCGGTGAGATGTCGGACATGGTCAATCCAGGCAGCGGCCGCGTTCGTATCGAATTCAAGATTCCCACCCGCGGCCTCTTCGGGATCCGCACCGAGTTCCTCACTGAGACTCGCGGGACCGGACTGCTCTACCACAACTTCCTCGAGTACGGCCCGTACAAGGGCGATATCGCAACGCGTGGCAAGGGCGCTCTGGTCTCCAAGGAATCGGGAGACACAACGGCGTACGCCCTCGAAGGACTCCAGGAGCGGGCAACCCTTTTTCTTGGACCGGGCAACAAAGTCTATGGCGGACAGGTCGTCGGCGAGAATTCTCGCGACGTCGACATGGTCATCCAGGCGTGCCGCAAGAAACATCTGACCAATATGCGAGCCTCAGGCTCGGACATCGCCGTCCAGATGGCTCCGCCGAAAGTGATGACGCTCGAGCAGTGCCTCGAGTGGATCGACGAGGATGAACTCGTCGAGGTCACGCCGAAGTCCATTCGAATCCGGAAGAGAATCCTCGATCACTCCCAGAGGAAGACGGCTTCGAAGAAGACTTCCGAAATGGAAGGCTGAAGAGCGAAGGGCGAGGCCCGCCACTCGACAGACTCCGCAGCTAGCCGTATCCTTCCGTCACTGACCAGTTTCTGATGTGACGGAGGGCCGGGCATGACTCCTCGATTGGGAAAGACGTTGTGTGCACTCGTCTTCACGGCGATGCTTTTCTCCGGCTGCGTGGCGTCGGCTCCGCCAGTCGCCACGAACCCTCCTGATACGCCCCCTCCGCCTGCCGCTGCACCCTCCGAGAGGTCGAAATCCGAGCAGGCCGCCGTGTGGCGGGCTCAGAAATCCGCTGAAGTCCTCGAGATGATCAAAGGCCGAGAGAACGAGCCTGCGGAAGAAGTCTTCAAGAACATCAAGGTGCTCCGCGGTGTGCCTGCGGGTCGGCTCGTCCGCATCATGGATATGGGATGGGGACGCGCCCTCGGAGTTGGCTGCGGACACTGCCATGTCGTTGACCAGTGGGAGCTCGAGAGCAAACCGGAGAAGCAGGTGACGCGGGAGATGGCTGCGATGACGCAGACGATCAACGCAAACCTCAAAGCGATTCCGAATCTCGGCGGGCCGAACCCGACGGTGAACTGCACCACATGCCACCGCGGCGAAGTCAAACCCGCGCTGGACCTCGGATCCTGAAGGCAAATGATTGACCAGCGTGCGCCGGAGGCGCATCAGAGGGTAGCCGGTGGCAAGCGCAGCGCAGCCACCGGAACGGTGCGCTAAAAGTTCTCCGCCCCAGCGGGGCGGCAGAACCAGCGCGCATCTGGCACCCCTGCCGGGGTGCGTGTAAAGAATGACTCTCTGTCCGGTGGCTGCGCTTCGCTTGCCACCGGCTACCGTCGCTGCGCACCTCCGGTGCGCCATTCAGTCGAACAACTTTCTTCCCGTCGCCTGCGCAGCTTCGAGCCGCTGCAGGAACGCGCCTCGGCTGATGAGCCGCGCGCCGAGTGCTTCCATGTGCGGAGTCATCACCTGGATGTCGAACCAGTCGAGGCCTCGCCCATGCAGATGCTCCATCAGATGCAGCAATCCGAGCTTCGATGAATCCGGCCTTCGGTAGAACATGCTTTCACCGGTGAACGCGCCCCCTGCATCGATTCCATAGAGTCCACCCACGAGTTCCTGTCCCTCCCACACTTCCACGCTGTGTGCATGCCCGAGCCGGTGCAGCTTTGTGTAGGCCTCGATGATCTCGGGAAAGATCCAGGTGCCGTCCTGATCCGGACGTTCCGCCTCCGAACATGCACGAATCACCTCGGCAAACGCCTGATCGAACGAGTAGGTGAAGCCGCTGATTCTTCGCGCACGCCTCAGACTGCGTGAGACGTGAATTCGGTCATATTCGAGCACGGCACGGCGCTTCGGGGAAAACCACGGAAGGATCATTCCTTCTGCCGGCCAGGGAAAAATGCCATGGCGGTAGGCGTCGACGAGAGTTTCGGGCGACAGATCATCGCCGAGGGCGACGACATCTCCACGTGCCTGCCGGGGGTCGGGAAACGCGGAGTATGCGGAGTTCACAAACTCCACACGGTCCTGCAGAACTTGTCATCCCGAGCAAGGGCGGGTGGGTGGGAGGGGCGAGTCATCTTGCAGCCGTTGATGACAGACTGATTCATCACCACGCAATCAATTTGCCATGCGATCTTGTTCGCTGAGGACCAGCTCACCATTCTGAACATCCACTGTGACCTTCCCGCCTTCCTGCAGAGTGCCGAACAGCACTCTGTCGACGAGCGGATCCTTGATCTTCTGCTGGATGAGTCGTCCGAGAGGTCGCGCGCCGTATGCGCGGTCGTAACCCTTCTCTGCGAGCCATCGCCGAGCTTCAGGAGTCACTTCGATCGAGACGTTCTTCGCCAGGAGCTGCGTTTCAAGCTCGCCGATGAATTTGCCGACCACTTGCTCGATGACGGCCGGCGGCAGTGCCTCAAATGCAATCCAGGCATCCAGGCGATTCCGGAACTCGGGCGCGAACATCCGTTCGATCGATCCACGCCCCTTTCCGCTTCCAGGTTCGTTCCTGAATCCGACACCGGACTCGGACAGTTCTCTGCCGCCCGTATTCGTCGTCATGATCAGGATGACATTGCGGAAATCTGCCTTGCGACCGTTGTTGTCGGTCAACGTTGCGTGATCCATCACCTGCAGCAGCAGACTGAACAGATTCGGATGCGCCTTCTCGATCTCATCGAGAACCAGAACGGCATACGGCGTTCGATTGATCGCATCTGTGAGCAGGCCACCCTGGTCGAATCCTACATACCCCGGCGGCGCACCGATCAGTCGCGATACGGTGTGGGGCTCCATGTACTCGCTCATGTCGAAGCGGATGAACTCAACGCCAAGGACATTCGCAATCTGTTTTGCGAGCTCGGTCTTGCCGACACCGGTCGGGCCCGAGAAGAGGAACGAACCGATCGGCCTGTCGGCATTCCCGAGGCCGGAGCGGGAGAGCTTGATGGCGCTGACAACCTGGCGAACGGCTTCGTCCTGTCCGAAGATCACGGCGCGCAGCTGCTCCTCGAGAATCCGGAGCCGGTCCTTCTCATTCGAGGCGACGGTCTTCGGCGGGATCTTCGCCATCCGGGCGATGACTGTTTCGATCTCATGTTCCCCGATGATCCCGGGCGTCTCTTCCGAAGGGAACATCCTCATGCGGGCGCCGGCTTCATCGAGGACGTCGATCGCCTTGTCCGGGAGGTGCCGATCATGGAGGTACTTCGCCGATAACTCAGCTGCGAGACGAAGCGCCTCGGGTGTGAAGCGCACGCCGTGGAACTCTTCGTAGTAGCTTTGAAGTCCGGTCAGAATTTCAATCGTCTCTTCGACGGTCGGTTCTCCGACTTCGATCTTCTGGAAGCGCCGGGCGAGGGCACGATCGCGCTCGAATGCTGCCTTGTACTCGGCGAATGTCGTCGATCCGATGCAACGAAGCTTCCCGGCCGCGAGTGCGGGCTTGATGATGTTCGAGGCATCCATCGAGCCGCCGCTGACGGCGCCGGCACCGACGATCGTGTGGATCTCATCGATGAACAGCACCGCGTTGCCGCGTTTGATCAGCGCCGCGATCACCGCCTTGAGTCTCTGTTCGAACTCACCGCGGTACTTCGTACCCGCCAGCACTGCGCTCATGTCCAGCGAGAACACCTCGGTGCCCTTCAGCACCTCCGGGACATTATCTTCGTGAATCTTGAGCGCGAGGCCCTCGGCGATCGCCGTCTTTCCGACGCCCGGCTCTCCAACGAACAGCGGGTTGTTCTTACGGCGCCTGCAGAGGATCTGGATGGTTCTCTCGAGCTCCGGGCTGCGACCGATCAATGGGTCGATATCACCTTTCGCCGCGCGTTCGTTCAGATTCACGGTGAATGCGGAAAGCGGATCCGCGACCGGTGGACCGGAGGATTCTTCATCGTCCGTGTGCGCGAAGTCGGACTCGGGATCGGCGATCTTCGACACACCGTGAGAAATGTAACTGAGGGCGTCGAGCTTCGTGACGCCCTGCCTGTTCAGCAGCCAGGCGGCCTGCGAATGTTCGGCCTGCAGGATCGCAGCGATCATATGCGCGCCATCGAGCTCTTTTTTTCCGGAGCTCTGCGTGTGCAGCAACGCATACTCGAGGACCCTGCGGAACATAGCAGTCTCCGCCGGCAGCGCCGTCTCTCCCTCGGGAAGCTCCTGCATCGTCTCGTCGAGAAAATCGTCGAGCTCCTTCCTGAGAAGATCGATGTCTGCTCCGCAGTTGATCATGACGTCTCGGGCAGATCCATCGTCGAGAAGCGCCAGAAGAAGGTGTTCCAGCGTGATGTACTCGTGTCTCCGGCCGACGGCCTCGCCAACGGCGTTGGAAAATGCTTCCTGCAGGGTTTTCGCGATCATCAGGTCTTCCAAGAATACAGCAGAGGCGACTAAGCCTCTTCCATC
Source organism: Thermoanaerobaculia bacterium (assembly GCA_041750915.1). Taxonomy (GTDB): domain Bacteria; phylum Acidobacteriota; class Thermoanaerobaculia; order Gp7-AA8; family Gp7-AA8; genus JBGSYJ01. Next base: position 13,509 of record JBGSYJ010000056.1, read on the forward strand.
GTGCAAAGGAGCGGATACTCATGGGACCGCGCCATTGTCGTCGTCATCGCCACCTTCATCTCGGCAATTTCGTACGTGAATGTTCCCGCCACACCGACACCCCGCTGGTGAACGTGCAGCATGATCTGCACCGCCTCTTCTTCTGACAGATTGAAGACCGATTCGAGCACGTGCACAACGAACTCCATCGTCGTGAAATCGTCATTGTGAAGAAGAACCTTGAAGAGTGGCGGCTTCCGGACGCGGGTCCGGCTGTCGGCCACTGCCGATTCTTCGTGCTCGAATTGCGGAGGCAACATGCGGAAGGGAAAACTGCGAAGGGCAGAGAGGGATTCCGCCGCAGGATCAAGTGTCATCCTGAGCGCAGCGAAGGATCCCCTTCCTCCTGGCTGTATCGCAAGGTGTGAGGAGATCCTTCGCTGCACTCAGGATGACACGTCCTGTCTCGCCGTCGAGGATGAAGATCTCCCCTTGTCCTACAGCATGAACTTTGCAAGGTCTTAATTCGAATGCGGATCTCTTAGCAGATCACGCGGGGAGGATATTCAAATGGCCGTAAAACGTTTAAGGGGTCTCAAAGTCGCAGTACTCGCCGCCGATGGATTCGAGCAGGTTGAACTCACGAAGCCGGTTTCCTCATTGAAGAAACAGGGAGCCGAGGTCGATATCCTCTCGCTGGAAGAGGGGAAGATCCGAGGCGTGAACGGACTCTCACCAGGTCGGAAAGTTGCCGTTGATCGAACGATCATGGCGTCGAGCCCCGATGACTACGACGCCCTGCTGCTGCCGGGAGGGCTGAAGAACCCCGACAAGCTCCGTCAGAGTGAAGAGGTCCGCGATTTCGTGCGTCGCATGGAGAGCGACGGAAAACCGATCGCAGTCATCTGCCACGCACCGTGGATTCTGATCTCCTCGGGTGTCATCGCAGGGCGCCGTTTGACTTCGTGGCCGGGAATCCAGGACGACGTCCGGAATGCCGGAGCCCACTGGATCGACGGAGCGCTCGTCAGGGACGGCAATTGGGTCTCGAGCCGTGATCCCAACGACCTGCCTCACTTTATCGAGGGGATGATCGACCTGTTCTCGGAGAGCGTTGTCGAGGTGGAACAGCAGCCGGCCCGCCTGCTGCCAGCCGCCTCGGTCGTTCTGGGTGCTGTCGCCGTCGGTGCAGTAGGCTATTACCTGAACAAAAAACGCCAGGACGGAGCCACAACGGTTCTCGTAGTCACCGACGACGACGATACGGCAGGGTTTTCCGGCGAATCGGCCATGGAAGACGCACGAGAGCGGGAGGTCCTGGCAAGCCATGATGGAAAGCAGGTGCCTCCAACATCGATTTCCTGAGGGACTGTCAACGCGTGAACAACGTGGGGCTTCGTAGGGGCGGCCCGCAGGCCGCCCCTACATGACACGAGCAGGATGGCAAGTCTTTCAGATCCTTCCGTGTGACGTGAACGGCTTCCCCCCCGCTTCCCCTTTGACGACGGACCTCTCTTCTGTCATCTTCAAGTTCATAAGCTCAGCTATGTCGGGCCTCAGTTGCCGAATTTGAATGGCCTGAAACTTGTACTAGTGGCCAAATGACGTAAGGGCACGAGCGTCAGAATCAAAGGAGAGAAGCGTTTGCTCGAAAAGACCCCATCCCGGCGCGAGTCGGTCATGCTGTTCGCCAGAAACTTTTTCAAGCATCCCAGGATGCTGGGGTCGCTGATCCCGAGCTCGCGTTTTCTGATCGACGAACTTCTCGCCCAGGTCAACTGGTCGACCGCGCGGGTTCTGGTCGAATACGGTCCCGGCGTAGGCAGCTTCACCACCGAGATTCTTCGCAGGATGCACCGGGACGCGCAACTCGTCGTGATCGAAATGAACGAAGATTTCGTCGAGCTCCTCCGCTCGTCCTACGACGACTCCCGGCTTCACGTGGTTCACGGCTCCGCGGACGATGTTCCGTCGGTGCTTGCGGAACTCGGAATCGATCACGCCGATTACGTGATCTCGGGAATTCCATTCAGCACGATGCCATCGCGCGTGCGCGATAGCATCCTCCAGAGGACGCATGACGTTCTCGGCGACGATGGGGCTTTCCTCGTCTACCAGTTCTCCGGCGACGTGCTGCCGCACCTCAAGGGGCTTTTTCGCGAGGTCAAACAGGATTTCGAATTGCTGAACATCCTGCCGGCGCGGCTGTTCTTCTGCTTCCGCTAAAGCTCTGGAGTTCAGGCTCGCCGGCCGACGACATTCGGTTCCGCGCGGCGCAGCAGTTCCTGCATCTCCAGCGGCGGAAGCGGCCGGCTGATGAAGTGTCCCTGGATCTCCTCGCAGTTCTGCTGCCTGAGGAACTCGAGCTGCGCCTGGCTCTCGACCCCTTCGGCGATCACCTTGAGCCCAAGTGCGTGCCCCATGGCGATGACCGCGGAGACGATCGCGGCGTCACCCGCATCAGCGGGAATGTCCCGCACGAAAGACTGATCGATCTTCACTCGGTCGAGCGCAAATCGTTTGAGGTGCTTGAGCGACGACTGCCCGGTCCCCAGGTCGTCCATCCAGAGTCTGACACCCATCTCCCTGGCCTGACGGAGGGCGTCGAGCGTGAGGTCGATGTTGCTCATCGCTGTCGTTTCGGTGATTTCGAGCGCGAGCATGTGAGGATCGAGGCGAGTGTTCATCAGAATTCTCTGAACGGTCTTCAGAATGTCTCGCTGGTGAAACTGGCGCGTCGAAAGATTGACCGCGATCGTAATTGGCTGAAGCGACAACTCCTGCCATTCTTTAACCTGCCGGCAGGCGGTATCGAGCACCCATTCGCCGATTCCCAGAAGCAGCCGCATCTCCTCGGCGATCTCGATGAACTCCTTGGCGTCGACTAGTCCGCGATCCGGATGGTGCCATCGAACGAGCGCCTCCATCCCCACCAGATCGCCGGTTGCGAGCTTCACGATCGGCTGGTAGTGGACTTCGAAGTCTTCCCGTTCGAAGGCTCGGCGCAATGCCTTCTGAATGGTCATCCGTTCCATCGCGCGACGGTTCATCTCCGGCGTGCAGAGCTGGTAGGTGTTCCTCCCCCGCTCCTTGGCCTGGTACATAGCGCTGTCGGCGTTCTTGAGCAGCGTTTCGGCATCATCGCCATCATTCGGATAGAGGGCGATCCCGATGCTGGTTGTCAGGAAAAGCTCCTGTCCTTCGAGCACGAACGGCTGCGCGATCGTCTGCAGGATCTTCTGCGCGATGATCACGGCATCGTCCTCGCCGTTCAGTTCATTGAGCAGAAGGGTGAACTCGTCACCCCCGAGCCTCGCAACCGTATCCTGCTCACGGACCGCGTTGCTGAGCCTTTCGCCTACGCCCCAGAGCAGCTGGTCACCGGCGGAATGGCCGAGCGTGTCGTTGACGAACTTGAACTGGTCGAGGTCCAGGAACATCACGGCGACACAACGCTTGAAGCGCCGGGCCTGACCGAGCGCAATCGTCAACCGGTCCTTGAACAGGACCCGGTTCGGAAGACCCGTCAGCTCGTCGTGGTATGCGTGATACTCGATCTTCTGCTCGGCGATCTTCCGGTCCGTGATGTCGATCAAAGTGCCTTCCAGACATGTCGGCTGGCCCTCTTCGTCATCGATCAGCGTCATATTCTCGAGAATCCATATAGGGGTGCCATCCCGACGGCGGAGACGAACCTCGAGGTTCGTGACCGACCTGTCTTGCTTCAGACGTTCGAGCACGGACTGTCGAAGCGTGGAATCGAAATAGACGTCGAAAGCACCCTGGGCGAGCAGCTCCTCCCGGGTGGCGTACCCGAAGATTCGCGCGCAGGCATCGTTACAATCGAGGATCTTCCCATCGAGGGAGTTTCGATACACACCGGCGAGATTCCGTTCGAACAGATGGCGATAGCGGCGCTCCGATGCCAGCAGGGCATCCTCGGCCTGCTTCCGGTCGCTGACGTCCCGAAAGCTCCAGACGCGTCCCACCGGCTTACCATCGATGAGCTGAGGGGTCGAATACCGCTCGAACACCCGGCCGTCTCTGAATTCGAGAATATCGAAGCTCTCGGTATCGGGCTTCACCGAGATCTCGCGAAACCTCTTCACGAAACTCTCCGGGCTCTTCATCAGACTACTGACGAATCCGAGGGTTCCTACGTTCACCGGCTTCTTCAACTGGTCCCGCGGCATGTCCCACATCTCCGAGTACCGCCGGTTGTAGGACACGACGTTGCCTTCGAGATCGACCACCAGCATACCGTCATAGGTCGATTCGAGCGTCGAGCGCAGCAGCGACAGGCTCTGCTCGAGCTCGGCCTCGGACCGCTTCCGGTCCGTGATGTCGCGGGCGATCCCCTGAACGCCCACTGGCTTTCCATTCTCATGAATCAGGCGCGTTCCAACCTCGACCGGAACACGTCTGCCGTCCTTGGCGACGATCTCCAGGTCATAGAAAGTTGTCGCTTCCTCGCCTGTGATCTTCTTCGCGAGCATTTCATGGGCCACGGGGACCAGCTCGGGTGGAAGGATGTCCTCGACCGCCAGTTGCAGGACCTCATCGCGCGTGTAGCCCGAAACCCGTTCTCCCGCCTTGTTCAGCGATGTGAAGCGGCCCGCGAGATCGTGCGTATAGACGATATCGTTCGCGTTCTCGAACAGCTCGCGGTAACGCTCTTCACTTCGCCTGAGGGACTCGCTGACCTTCCGGCGCTCGGTGATTTCTCTTGCGATGATCTGAGTCGCAGGCTCATTCTGAAATGTCAGCGTCCCGGCCGCGAGCTCGATGTCGACCAAACTGCCGTCGTCCCCAACAAGCCGGGCCTCAATTGCGGAAACCTCTTTCCCCTGGCTCCTGGTTGCCTGGATCGTCTCCTCGACTCGCTCGCGGGAGTCCGGATCGATGAAACCGGAAAGACTCTCGCCGATCAGCTCCTCGGCGGGCCGACCCAGCATCTGGGCTCCGGCAGAGTTGACGAAGACGATTCGGTTGTGGCTCTGAACCACGATCATGTCGGGAGAAAGCTCCACCAACCGGCGGTAAAGCCGCTCCCGCTCGCGCAGGGCCTCGAACGTCGGGTGCGTCTGGTCCCGTTCGTCTTGAGGGTCGGACATGTTCGTTCTGCCTTCTCCTAGAGATCTACAGCAGCCGGCACAGGGGTCTCCTGCATCAGCGTCGCGCCTTCAGACCTTGCGACAAATGTTGCGGCTGTTATGTCACCCACCACATTCAATACGGTTCGACACATGTCGAGGATTCTGTCCACTCCGAGGATAATCGCAATCAGGGCAGGATTCACGCCGATTGTTGCCAGAATCAGAATAACAAAAGGTATCGAGCCGGAGGGCACTCCCGCGGTCCCCACCCCGCCCAGAATGGCAAGGTAGACCACCATCAGCTGCTGGCCCATCGTGAGATCGACGCCCGCGAGCTGGGCAAGAAACAGAACGGTCACGCCTTCAAAGAGCGCCGTTCCGTTCTGATTCGCCGTTGCACCGACGGTTAGCACAAACGAGTTGATGTCACGAGGAACGCCGAGATTCTCTTCCGACACTTTCAACGCAGTCGGCAGAGTCGCGTTCGATGAGGATGTCGAAAACGCGGTGATGATGACGGTCTTGATTCGCTTGAAGAATTCTACCGGGCTGATTCTCGAGAGGAACTTCACCGATGCCGAATAGACCACGAACATGTGAATTGCCAGCCCGAGGAGCACCGTCACCACGTACCACCCGAGGCTGAATAGCAGCTCGAAGCCGAAGCGGGCCGTCATCGTGAAAAGCAGTGCGAAGACCGCGTACGGCGCGAACATCATGACGATCTGGATGCCCTTGGCCACCATCTCGTAGATCACCTCGAGGAGGCTGACTAGAGGGGCGGTCCGTTCAGGCGGAAGCAGTGCGAGCGCAATTCCGAGAAAGAGGGCGAAGAACATCAACCCGATCATGTCGGGTGGGTCTTTTGCAATCGCCGCGAAGAAGTTGGTGGGGATAATCGTCTTCACGACGGTCATCAGCGGGGCATCTGACGTGATGGCCGAGGCCTTGGCGCTTTCCACCCTCGCCTGAGCCTGACCGCCGTATTCGGCTTCGAGCCGTGCACTGAGCGCGGGATCGATCCGATCTCCGGGGCGAATCGTGTTCGCAAGGGTCAGTCCGATCACGACCGAGATCGCTGAGAGAGCCAGGGTGTAGATCAGACACTTGACGCCAACGCGTCCAATCTTTCGCAGATCTCCCAGCCCGGCCACTCCCGCAATGAGAGACGAAAAGACGAGCGGGATTACGAGGAGGAGAAGAAGCCTGAGAAAGATCTGCCCCACGGGCTCGCTTATGTTCGTGATAACCCAGGCGAGGCCCGGCGATCCAGGATCGACGACGGCGTTGAGAATGCCGCCTGTCAGAGCCCCGAGGATCAGTCCCAGGAGTATCTTGTTGTGGAGAGGCATTTTCCTCTCGTCGCGATCGCGCGCCATTCGTGGGTCCTCGGAGCTCCGTCTTCAGGCCTGTAGCGTGGAATTCCGGCAAACGCCGGATCGCGAAGAGAAGCATCACCCGCCGCGGCAGACGCTTCCGGTTGTCCCATCAGGATAACGCAGAGCCGATCCGAGAACATCAAAAATGATCACAACAGGGGCCGAGCCCGGGCCCAATGGCGTCCATTCACAGCACGGGGTGTCATCATCCTGAGCGCAGCGAAGGATCTCCCGATTGCTTGCGGCAGAGCGAGTCCTGAGGGGATCCTTCGCTGCGCTCAGGATGACACCTGCTCGTGCTCAGCCCTGAAGTTGACGCCATTGAAGCCCTGGGCTGGTGGGTGATCAGCTCTTCCGTGGAATGTCCTGCCCCTCCTGGCCCGGAGACGGGTCGTTTTCCTCTGCCTTTTCCACGGGTGAAGGGCCCGCTGGATCCGGACGGGGCTCTTTGTTCTCACGGTGAGAGTGATAGAAGTGCTCGTCGTGCCCGGCTGCGTCAGGCGTGTCGTTCACAGTCTGTCCCGTCTTTCCCGTGAGCCAGTCCTTCTCACTTCCGTAACTTTGGGGCTCTTTTCCCTTGTCTTTTTCTTCGGCCATCGCAGTCCTCCACGGCTCATCAGTAGCAACCGTGATGCCCGGATCAGGATCACCAGCCACGGACAGGGCGCCACTGGTCGACGATGCTGCCTTCCCGGGCCACCTGGTAGGCGTCGAACATCGCCGCGGTCAGGCAGGAATGATTGGGAACGATGCGAAGCTTCGAGCCGACCGGAAAACGATCGAAGTCGAAGTCTCCGGTAACGCTCACCTTTCCGTGCTCCTGCGAGAGGCTGTCGACTCGCAGCGACAGGCGGTTCATCGCCCCGTCGCAGACGATGCCGTAACCGAAGTCCGGAACCAGATGCTGCGGTCCGGCGTCCTTGCTGAGTGCCAGCGCCCCGGCATCGATCATCAGCCGGTTCTGCTCCTTGTAGATTCCAATGACGCTGGCAAGGACTGTAGCGGCGCAGTCTTCGAGAGAACAGGAACCGAGCGTAGACTGGAACGCATCGTAGAAGACGTAATTTCCAGGCCTGACTTCGTCCACATGCTCGAACGACTCGACCAGCGACGCCGTCGGCGTCGATCCGACGCTTCTGATGATGCCTTCGACGCCGGACTCGGACAGCCGTCGCGCAAAACGGTCGACGGCGCCGGCCTCAACGCCCGCAATGCTCAGAATCTCCGGGCGGCCTGCGGCCTGGTAGGAATGTCCCGCGTGCGTGAGGAGACCACGGAAGCGGATCGCGCTGCTCTTCGCGATTCTCAGCGCGAGCTGCATGCTCGACGGATCGTCCGGCTCGACGCCCGCCCTATGGTAGCCACAGTCAACTTTGAGAAAGGCATCGAACTGAAGGCTTCGAGAATCGGCGAATCGCTCGATTGCATCGACGGCCCCGGGGCTGTCGATCAGGATGTTGAGTCTTCGGATTCTTCCGGCGAGCTCGGCAGCGCGATCGAGTTTGTCCGGCGCAACCGGCACCGCCCAGGTAATGTCCTCGAAGCCCGCATCGGCGAAATGCTCCGCCTCCGCGAGCGTCGACACGGTGATCGGGCCAAGCATGCCACCGTGCTGGAGACGTCCGATCTCGGGCACCTTGTGCGTTTTGACGTGAGGCCGGAAGCTGACGTCGGATCGCTCCGCTTTAGCCCGCATCGTGTCGCAGTTCCGGACGAGTACGTCGTAGTCGACCAGAAAGGCGGGCGTCTGAATCTCGGGAATCGGTACGTTCAATCGGCGCGCTCCTCCGCTCGAACACCGTCACTGTGCGGATCTCGAGCGTCGCTCATATTGCGACTCGACACTGGAGGCCTTTCCCGAACATGAGGAAGATCGTCCACGTCGACATGGATGCATTCTATGCCTCGGTCGAACAGAGGGACAGGCCCGAGCTACGAGGCAAGCCTGTCATCGTCGCCTGGAGCACCGAGCCGCGGGGCGTTGTGGTAGCGGCGTCGTACGAGGCGCGGAAGTTCGGAGTTCGCTCTGCCATCCCGGCCACCCGTGCAGTCCGGCTCTGTCCTGAAGGAGTCTTCGTCCGTCCGGACTTCGAGCGCTACAAGGCGGTTTCCCGGCAGATCAGGGAGATTTTTCTCCGGCACACCCCTCTCGTCGAACCGCTCTCGCTCGACGAGGCCTATCTAGATGTGACCGTCGAGCTGACCGGGATTCCGACAGCAACCGAGACCGCGGCTACGATCCGGCGTGAGATTCGGGAAGAGACTGACCTGACGGCTTCCGCAGGTGTGGCGCCCAACAAGTTCCTCGCGAAGATCGCCTCGGACTGGAACAAGCCAGATGGTCTCTTCGTGATCCGGCCGCACGAGATCGACCAGTTTCTTCTACCGCTTCCCGTCGGGCGGATCCCCGGCGTTGGACGTGTGACCGAACGCGCCCTCGCAGAGCGCGGCATCAACACCGTTGCGCACCTCCGCGAGTGGACGGTGGAAGAACTGACCAGGGCGTTCGGCAGCTTCGGTCATCGACTCTGGAAGCTGGCTCGCGGCATCGATGATCATCCCGTCGTTCCGGAGCGCGAGTCGAAGTCGATCTCCTGCGAAAATACCTTCTCCACTGATATCGATATGGATGCCGTTCGGAAGTTCATGCCGGAAGCAGCGGAGAAAGTCTGGCGCTCGGTACAGAAACACGAATTGTCGGGGCGAACTGTCACAGTGAAGCTGCGGCTGCCGGACTTCACAACGGCGACACGAAGGATGACACTTCCGGAGCCCGTACCCGATGCCGACGCCCTCGCGGCTGCCGCAGCCACCCTGCTCGAGAGATTCACCTTTCCGCCGGGTTCCTCCTTCCGGCTTGCAGGCCTCGGGTTATCGAACTTCGTTCACGAGGGGGCGACGGAGGAGAGCGAGCCGCGCCTGTTCGAGTGACGCGTGCTCTCCCTCTCCCCGCGAAGTCGGGGAGAGGGTGGCGCGCGGCATCCACGCAAGCCTCGAGAACTTGCGAGACCGTCGCGCGCCGGGAGAGGGGCTTTGGGTGCTTGCAGCTTTTGAACCGATCGCCAACATATGATTTGCTTGCACGGCCCCTCTCCCCTTGCCCCTCTCCCCGTTCACACGGGGAGAGGGGGAATGCGGCTCTTCGCACGCGCACCGCCCATTCCCCCCCGCTCGCGTTACAATCCCTCCCGCCGCGTTTCATCGAGCACAAAATCCAAAACACTTCGCAGGAGTCCACATATGCAACCCATCACCGTTGCGCAGTACGGCATCGGCCCAATCGGAATTCAAATCGTCAAACTTCTTCTCACGAAACCGTGGGTGAAGATCGTTGCCGCCGTCGATGTCGACCCCGGCAAGATCGGAAAAGATCTCGGAGAGATCATCGGTATCGACAAAAGGCTGGGCATCGAGGTCACTCCCGATCTTCGTGAGAAGGCGGACGTTGTCTGCCACTCGACAGGTTCATGGCTCGCGGACGTTCAGGGGCAGCTCGAGAGTCTGCTCAACGGTGGAAGTAATGTCGTGTCCACCTGCGAGGAGCTCGCGTGTCCTCTCGACGCAGACATCCTCGCTTCCCTGAACAGGGCTACCGCAAGTTCGAACGTGTCGTTGCTGGGCACAGGCGTCAATCCCGGTTTCGTGATGGACAAGCTGCCACTCACTCTTACGGCGGTCTGCCAGGAGGTCAAGTCGGTCGAAGTCTTTCGCAAGGTCGACGCCGCTCAGCGGAGAGAGCCCCTGCAGAAGAAGGTCGGCGCTGGAATGACTGTCGAAGAGTTCGCCGCCGCAGTGAAGACGGGGAAGATCAAACACATGGGTCTGCGTGAGTCGCTGATGCTGATCGCGAAAGGACTCGGCGTCGAGCTCGATGATGTGTCTCACGAGGCGATCGAGCCGATGATCGCTGAGCGAGACATCGTTACGCAGTATCTCAGCGTGAAAGCGGGCGACGTTGCAGGCGTGCATCAGACCATCTTCGGTAAAGGTCCCATCGATGTGAGTCTCGACATCAAAATGTATGTCGGTGCCCACGCGCCGAGTGACCGCATCATCATCTCAGGCGTTCCTGATGTGGAGATGGTGATTCCCGGCGGCGTTCATGGAGATCTGGCCACAGCCGCGATGGCCGTGAACTGCATTCCCCGCCTCGTCGCAGCCCCACCGGGCGTTTTGACGATGGACGACATTCCTGTGAGCTATCGGTGAGAAGTAGACGGTACAAGTAGACAGTAGACGGTAGACAGTAGGGCGATCCCCTACTTCGTACTGGGAACGATACGCCGCTTGCGCATCACCAGGATCCGGCAGACGAGCAGGCCCAGCGCGCCCGCCACGAGCCACGAAGCGATCCATACCGTGCCGCGATCGTTCATCCAGTTCCACATCGCCATCGTGAAACCCCAGAGGCCGTAGACCAGCGCGAAGATGATGTTCTGGTCGCGCCGGTCGGCCGATGACGCGACGACCTTCTCAACCGCAGGCTTCTGTTCGTCCGCCGCAATGCTCCATGCGAGCGCGAACGCAGGAATCAACCCGAGGGCGATGTTGAGGAGGATGGTGGGCATGGGTGCGTCAGTAGACAGAATACAGTAGACAGAAGACAGTGGGTGCGACGTCGGCGTCGTGCTACTCGCTTCTCGGGACTGCTGTACGATCCCGATGATCGAGTCCAGAAGGACTTACTGTCTGCGGTACTCCTCTCAGTTCATTGAGCGAGTAGACCGTGCGCGGAAGCAGTAGACAGGAGGCGCTACGGGAGGGGGCTACTGTCTACTGTCTACTGTGTACTGTCTACTTCTCCCCTCTACTGCTTCCCTCAACCCCTATACCGTACATCAATCACCTTCCTAACAACGTCCTTCGCTACATTCGGCAGGTGCTGAACCCTCGTGAGGACATCGTTGAACGCGGATGATTCGCCGCCATGTTTGAAGCACTCGGCGCAGCGGGGCAGGTTCGTCAGGTCCCGAGATTCGAAAGCGCGCTGCATTGCGGCGAAGCGCTCGCTCTGGATGATGTCGGACAACGTATCAACCTTCAGGTCGCCCATGATCTGGTCGCCGTGCGCGTCATAGCAGCAGTGCGTCACACGTCCATCGGCGAAGACCACGATCCATGTGAAGAAGCTCCCCTGGACGCAACCGTAGAACTTGCCGTGAAGATCCGTTTCTTCATTCACGTCGAGCGCCTCGCACGTTTTCTCGACGACTCTCGTGTTCGAGAACTTCCGGAGGTCGAACAGCCTTCTGAAGTCATCAACGGTCTCGTTGAGAGTCAGGCTCGAACGCATCTTCTGCAGCTCGATCCGGATCGGATGCCCCTTGGCCTGCACGAGGAACTTTCTCGTCAGGTCGACGAGCTTCTCCCAGTCACCGCCAGTGCGCAGATGCGGATAGACTTCCGGATTGATCGAATCGATGCAGATGCGAAGCCTTCGAAGAGGACTTGCAAGGAGCTTCGCCCCCACGTCTTCTGTCAGCACCAGACCGTTCGTAGACACGCTCGCCTCGGGAAATAGCCGGATCGCGTCATCGATACGCGAGTACAGGAGCGGCTCTCCCATCTCATGAAGCCACTTGAGCTTCAGTCCCAGGCCGTGAATCTCCCGCTCAGCCCGCTCCACGAGCGGCCACTCCATGTCCTCATACGGCCGCCTGAGCACCGGGAGGGGACACATCCCGCACCGCAGATTGCAGCGCGATGTGAGCTCGAGGCCCACTTTGATTCGTCTGGGATTGAATTTCATTGGATTCAGTGTACTGGACTAGGGGCTAGAGACTGGAAACCACGGCCCTGTGACCGTCCCTCGTCCCTAATCTCTAGCCTCTAGCCTCTTAGTCTCTAATCTCCAGCCTCTCGCCCCGATCCACTCCGCGACTGGAGAACCATACCGCTCCCATGAATATTTTGCAGCCGACTCCCCTGCCCCTTCCTCCATCGGCTCGCGGTCGGAGCTCGAGAAGAACGTATCGATCGCAGCTGCAAGGGCTTCGGGGTTTTCAGGCGGCACCAGCATCCCGTTACGTTTCTCTTCAATGATGTCGGGAAGCCCCCCGACATCGGTGGCGATGACGGGACGCCGGAAGTGGAACGCATTCATCGCGACGCCGCTCTGGTTCTCGTAGCGGTAAGGAGCGACGACGACGTCGGCGGCGGCGAAGTACGCGGCAACTTCTGCGTCCGGCACGAAGCGCAGATCGAAGCGGATTCGGTCTGCGACACCCTCCTGAACCGCGAGTTTGCGGTAGGTTCCCTCTTCACCGAACCACACCTCGCCGGCGACGAGAAGCGTCGCGTCCGTCTTCACGAACTTCCACGCGCGAATCGCGATGTCGAGCCCCTTGAAAGGTCGAACCTGACCGAAGAAAAGCACGACGCTCTTCCCCTCGAGCTCCAGTTGCCGTCTAGCGTCGTCACGCGACGGAATCTCGCGGCCGATCGCAAGAACGGGAAGAAAGAGTTTCATCGTCTTTGCCACTCTGGTCTCGCCGAATCGCTCACGAACCTCTTCCACAGACTGTGCGGAGTGCACGACGAGAAGATCGGCGCGCCTGAAAATCGCGTTCGCGAGCCACCGCTTCCAGAACGATGGCTCCTTGTCTCCGATGTTGTGGCACTGCACGACGATTCGCGTTGTTCGCGGGATGAAAAAGAGCGTCACCAGATACGGCAGCGCCCATACCCAGATCCACCACGCGATCACTACGGTGTCGTATCCCCCGCGTCTCAGCGATAGTCCTTCACGGACCCATGAGATCGGATTGAGAACGTCGAGACGGTACGACGCATGCGGAGGAGCCAGGTCCCGTACTGTTTCATCGATGTCGTCTCCGCCTGGATAGAAGCGCTTCGGGTATTGGCGGCTGAACGAGATCAGATCGACTTCGTGCACCTTTGCGAGCTCCTCCGCCAGACGCATGGTGCAGAGAGAGATCGCACCACGGAACGGATAGACGGGGCCGACGACGGCGACCTTTTTCCTCACGCGGCGGAAAGGAAGTTCACGACCGTCGAGGCGAGGTAGGCGCCGTAGGTGCGCGGATCGAATACGAGCGAAGAAGACATGAAGCATGAGTGCGTGCAGTGGCACTCCTTCGCCTTGATCGCCGCACGCTGCCTGTCCGCTTCCTCCGAAAACCACAGTTTGCCGAAATCGTAATCGACGTCCCGCAGGTTTCCGACCGCCTCGCGGAGCTCGCACATGCGAACCTCGCCTCGTGCATCGACAACACCCGAGACATAGCCGGCGTGGCATTGCCGGACCTGCGTTTCCTGCTCGAGAACCTCGAGCTCCACGCGGCGCGAGTAGATCTTGACGAACTTCAGAAATCCGTCGTAGTTGCGGTAGCTGTTCCAGTACTTTTCGAGATACGGCAGAACTTCCCGGTAGCGGTCGGTAGTAATTGGCTGGATGTTCTTGTCCGGCTGATCGCCTCGAAGCATCTCGAAGGAATGGAACGAGATCAGCGGGAAATCCCGTTTGACCGCCGATGTGAGTTCATCGAGATCGTCGACGTTGTAACTGCACAAGCACGTGTGCATGTTCACGGTCAGATTGTCGTAGCGCTCACGGATTTCGATGAGCCGCGCGTAGGTCTTTTTCAATTTCTCGTAGTTACCAGGGACGCCGCGGATCCAGTCGTGCTTCTCACCGACGTGGTCGATCGAGATATTCACGACAATTTGCGTATCCGGGCAACGATCCAGGGTCGCCTCAACCGATTTGCCGATGAGCTCGCTCGTGATTCCGCCCGTCGGTATCGTGATCTGCTTGACGTTGTTCTTCTTAGCCAGCGTCTCGCAGACCTCTGGAAGATCGCGACGGAGAAACGGCTCCCCTCCGCTCATGACGACGAAAAGGAGGTCATCGAGTGAAGCAAAGGTCTTCTGCAGCTCCTCGAGAGATAGCTCGTGCTCCTTGTTTTTCCGGAGCTGTTCCCAGTTGAAGCAGGTGCGGCAGAACGAGTTGCAGTCGTACGTGAGCCCGAGAATCATGTAAACGGGCTTCATCCCCCGCTTGTCGACGAGGTATTTGAGGTACTGCAGCTTGTCTGAGAATTTCATCGATCAGTCCGATACCCGATGAACAGCGTCAGAGCCCGGACAATTCTGATTGTTGACGATCAGCGTGATAAGGGCAAGCGCCGGAAGTCTGGTAGTGGTTCAAACTGACCCATTTCCGCGAAATCCGAGGTCTCGCGTAGGGGCGGTCGAGGAATCGCCACAATGGCGTCAACTTAAGCCACGAGGTGTCATCCTGAGCGCAGCGAAGGATCCCCCAAAGGCTTGCGATCCAGCCAGTAGTAAGGGGATCCTTCGCTGCGCTCAGGATGACACTTGCTCGTGCGCAGACCTTAAGTTGACGCGATTGCCGGAATCGCCAGTAAAGCTACCGGCGGAACAGGGCGCGCGCCATTCCTGCGATGATCCCCGCAAAATACGTCGCGTGGTGGAGAAGAAACGCCGCAGGGATGACCCACCACCAGCGAATCGGGAGCTTTGTCGGCGGGATGGCCAGGGCGAGCACGCCGACTGCATAGACGCCGAGCAGAATCGCGGCGATCGGAGGACTGATCAGCGCCACGGCGAGGAATCCGAAGCCTCCTCCAAGAAAAGCCAGAATTTTCCCACTCTTGCGGTACGCCCGCGAGCCCCTGACGAGCATCTCCCCTGTCTTGACCCTGTATCGCCACCGCTGCCTCAGATACGGGCCCGGAAACGGGCGGCGTCGATGACGCACGATGACCGTCGAGGCATAGAGAACGAGACCGATCTGCATGAGCTTCTCGATCAGATCGGTGTCTTCACCAATGTAGCCGATCTCTTCATCGAAGCCGCCCGTATCGCGAAACGCATCGGCACGCACGAAGAGGTTCACGAGCGCAACGTCAAAAGGAACTCGAACCCTGAATGTGCCTGGCCGTGATTCATGAGCCGCGATACCGCTGCCCACAAACGGCGTCGACAGCAGAGTGTCGGAAATCTTCTCGCTGATGGGTGCGTCGGCCGGGCCGGGGTCAGGCCCACCCAGGGCCAGCACATGTTCATCCTCATCGAGCAGTGCGGCACCCGTCTCCAGCCATGACGGCTCAGCAAACGCGTCATCGTCAATGAACGCCAGAACGAGACCTTTCGCGACCTTCGCTCCCCTGTTGCGCCTCACTGCGGGATTCCGGTCAGGGATCACGACATGGCGAATGCGGGAATCACGTGGCAAATCGACATCCATGCCTGAGATGACGATGAGCTCGAAGGGGCGATCCGTCACTTGAGCGAGAATCGCCTCGACCGCCCGATCCGCATCCGGCCCCGGCCTGCCCATCGGCATGATGACCGAGACTTCAGGATGCGTCCCGGGGGGTGCGGGAAAGAGCCATGCCTGCCTCGGCTGTTTCGCTCTCATGTCCGTTCGTCCCTTACAATGCGCCTGACCGGTTCCACCACGCCGGAGTTGACCACACTTCCGAGGAAGAATTGAAGCTCATCATCCAGATTCCTGCTTTCAATGAGGAAGCGACCATCGCCACAGCAATCGCCGCCCTTCCAACGAAGATTCCGGGCATCACATCCATCGAGACGCTTCTCATCGACGACGGAAGCACCGACGCGACCGTCGAACGCGCCCGGCGGGCCGGCGTCAGGCATGTGGTCCAGCTCCTGAGCAACCGCGGTCTTTCGACTGCATTCGTCGCCGGAATCAACGCGTCGCTGCGACTCGGCGCGGACATCATCGTCAATACGGATGCGGACAATCAGTACGCAGGCGCAGACATCGCGAAGGTGGTGGCGCCGATCGTCGAGGGCCGGGCCGAGGTCGTCATCGGCGATCGCGATGTCAAAAGCTCGCCGCACATGTCGCCGCTCAAGAAACTGCTGCAGCGGGCAGGCAGCTGGGCGGTGGGCATCGCGGCCGGCATGACGATTCCGGACGTGACGAGCGGTCTCCGGGCTTTTTCCCGCGACGCGGCCTTCGAGATCAACGTATTCAACCCCTTCACCTATACACTCGAGACGATCATTCAGTCGGGCAATCGAAATCTCAAGGTCGAATCGGTCATCGTCCGAACCAACCCTCCCCTTCGCCCTTCGCGCCTCTACCGGGGAGTTGGCAGCTACATCAGAAAATCGATCGCAACGATCTTCAGGATCTACGCGCTGTACAAGCCCCTCAAAACGTTTTTTCTCATCGGCGCGATCTTCCTGCTCTCCGGCTTCATCCTCGGCGCGCGCTTCCTCTTCTACTTCTTCACCGAGGGTCGCGACGGCCATGTGCAGTCGCTCATACTCTCGTCGGTGTTTCTCATCGTCGGCTTCCATACGCTGCTGATTGGACTCGTTGCGGACCTCATCTCCGTGAATCGGCGGCTCAGCGAAGAACTGCTGATCCGGATGAAGAAGCTCGAACAGTTGCCCGTCGCCCGAAAGCCGCGCCCCGAGTCGAAACCGCAGCGCCGTCCCGCGTCTGGGAAGCCCGGCGCGGCGGATCTACCGCAGGAAAAAGAGACTCCAGTGGAAACCCAGTGGGTGTGGCTTCTCGACGAGGCACGCCTCGAGAATCTCGAGGAAGAGCGTCTGCCGAAAGAACCGGCTCGAGCAGCGGAGTCTGAAGCTCCGTCCAGAAGGCGGCGTCGCCGACGTGGGGGCGTGAGACCGGTAGCGGCGGGCCGGGAGCGCATTCCGCACGGTCACGGGAAGCCTTCCGGGACCTCCGAAGAGTAACCCCCGACTCCCGCCCGACTCTCGGGCCTGGAAGCAGCGAGTCCGAATTCTCCACTCAGGACGCGTACCCTGTCCCCCAAACAGGCGCGATATCTGCAAGCTATAACTTATTACTTTATCGCAATCTGCAAGGGGATTTCATGCGCGAATCCAGGCCTTCCATCCTGCTCGTCGATGATGACCCCGCGATCCGATCCCTTCTCATCAAACTTCTGGAGAGAGATGGCTACAAGGTCGAGGCGGCGTCAGACGGAGCTCAGGCTCTTCGGAAACTGAAAAGAAACAAGTACGAGTCGATCCTTCTCGATCTCCTCATGCCCAAAGTAAACGGCTTCGAGGTTCTCCAGGATCTGCGGGCGCTTCAGCCTGAGACGCTCGGCAGAATCGTCGTACTCACGGCAGTTAAGGATCAGACTCTTGTCGATTTTTCTCACGAGAGCAGGATCTTCCGGCTCCTCAGAAAGCCACTCGACAACGAAGAAGTTCTGAGCGTCGTTCGGAGCTGCACCGGACGTCCGGCCAAAAAGGCACGCTCGACGCGCCTCGCGGCCGCCCACTAGTAGGCACAGCCACCGGGTGTCATCGTGAGCCAAAGGGTTGTGTCATCCCGCGCTTGCTCGGGATGACAAGTCGTGCGTCCTGTCTGGCACTCATCCGCGCGGTTCATTAGCAGCGTCGAGCCGCGGCACTTCCCGCCTACCCTCGCCCGCGAAAGCTCTGAGCCTGAATGAAAGAACTCGTCACTGTCGCGGCGAGACGAAGGGCGAACGGTACGTCGATCAGTGGATGAATGGCTCCGAACGTATGGCCGGTCCCCTCGATCAGGAGCAGAGAGCCGTTGCGTGTGTTCTCCACGATCTCTCGCGACTCCTCCGGACGCACGGATTCGTCGCTTCCTCCGTGAATGGCGAGCAGAGGAACGTCGAGTCCCTTTGCAGCGGCGATGACGTCGAGACGATCCGGATCACGCTCGAAATCCTCGAGCATCGCCAGAGATATCCGCATACGCTGGCCGGTCCGCTGGTTGACGACTTCCTGGAAGCCGTCCCGCCTCCATTGAGTTCGTATCGGGTCGTCCCAGCGGTCCACTTTCGAGATGGACGCCCAGGTGACGACTCCTCTGAGGCGGGACAGTGAGGCCGCTCCGAGGAGCGCGATCGCTCCGCCGCGTGAGTGTCCGAGCACGAGTCGAGGCAGATCTCGCAGAATATCGTTCTCGTTGATGTACCGATCGATACTCCTGAGATCTTCGACCTGGACCGAATAGGTGTCGTCTTCGAACAGGTCGAGCCTGTCCAGCTGCTCGGGGTCCTCGCCGATGCCGTTTCTCGACATGTCGAAACGGACGGTTGCAATCCCGGCGCGTCCAAAGAGGTCGCAGATCCAGGGAAAGAAGCCCCACTGGCGAAAGCCCTTGAACCCGTGAATGACGATCACGAGACTCTGTGGATCCCGCGGAACGCTGAGGGTCCCCCGAATGGGAAGTCCCTGAGATGAATCGATCGTGAATTGTCGTATGTCCATACTGATTCAGTGATTTCGATACCGTGAAGGAGCATGCTCCAAAATCGAACTGGCGCGGGGCCGGTCAGACATTGAAACGGAACAGGATCACATCTCCATCCTGAACGATGTACTCCTTCCCTTCACTTCTGACCTTTCCGGCCGCCCGGGCCGCCTGCTCACTACCGCAATCGAGCAGTGTCTGGAATGCGACCGTTTCCGCTCTGATGAATCCACGTTCGAAGTCACTGTGGATCTTTCCGGCTGCCTGCGGCGCACGGATGCCACGCTCGATCGTCCAGGCGCGAGCTTCCTTCGGGCCAACAGTAAAATACGTGTCGAGACTCAGAAGCCGATAGGCAGCACGCACGAGCACATCGAGCCCGGGCTCGGTCAGCCCCATTTCCTCGAGAAACTCCTGCCTGTCCGACGGAGGAAGTTGCACGATCTGCGCCTCCAGCTCACCAGCCAGAACGACGACATCCCCGCGCTTTTTCTCAGCGACCTCCCGAACGCGTTGCACGTGAGGAGATTCTCCGGCGAGATCCGACTCCGCCACATTCGCAACAAAAAGCACGGGCTTGATCGTGAGAAGGTTCAAATCCTGAAGCGATGCGCGCTCCTCCTGCGAAAATTCGATCGTACGAAGCGGCGTCCCCTCTTCCACAAAAGCCGAGGCGCGCTCGAGAGCTGCAAGAGTCAGCTGTGCGTCCTTCTGTCCGGCCCTGGCGAGCCGCACGACCCGTTCGATCTTGCGGGTCAGCGACTCGAGATCAGCCAGCAGCAACTCCGTTTCGATGATCTCGATGTCCCGTTCCGGATCGACAGTCTTCTCGACGTGGACGACGTTCGAATCCTCGAAACAACGCACCACGTGGAGGATGGCGTCGGTCTCTCTGATGTTGGCGAGAAACTGGTTCCCGAGTCCCTCCCCTTTGCTGGCACCGCGGACGAGACCGGCGATATCGACAACTCTGAGATCGGTGAAGACCGTCTGCTTGCTGGCCGCCATCTGAGCGAGCCGCGCGAGCCGCTCGTCCATGACGGGAACGATTCCCACGTTCGGCTCGATCGTACAGAAAGGATAGTTTGCGCTCTGGGCACCTGCCTCGGTGAGAGCGTTAAAGATCGTCGATTTTCCTACGTTGGGCAGGCCAACGATTCCTACACTCAGACCCATCTGGATTCCTCATATTCCGGCATTGTCGATCTCGCCCCGAGACGGAATTCGTCATCATCGAGGCGGCAGGTTCCGAGTCAGATCCACTCTCATGGTGCGGTTTCAAGGGAGGCTGCGAACCGCGGCTGATCTTCGGGCCGGCGCATGATAACAGCAGACCGGCCTCGATTCTTTCGTCCTGCTTCTCCCCCCGGGCGGAGGAATTCAAACCGGGTGATTTGTTTTATCCGGTTGAACCTTGAAGGAGGTATTTTATGAAGTCCACTTACACACCATCGACCGCACTGCTGGCGCTGACGCTCCTGGTCGGAACCGCCTGCACGAGCGAGATCGACAACAAGCCAGCCGCGCAGGTCTCTGAAGTTCAGCCCGCGGCGACGGAAACGACCGAAGCGACCTCGAGTCCGGGCGGGCCCGTCCTTTCCACTCCCGTGATCAAGGAAACGAGTTCGATCGGATTCATCGGTGCGAAAGTCACCCGCGATCACGTCGGATCGTTCAAAGTGTTCGACGGCTCGATCGAGTATGTCGGGCAACAGCCGAATCGCATCATGTTCGAAATCGAGCCAGGCTCTGCCGTCACCGACAGCGAGAAGCTCGATGGACATCTGCGCAGCGCCGACTTTTTCGACATCGAGAACCATCCGAAGGCGACGTTCACTTCGCAGAACGTGCGCGAGGAAATCGGGGCCGACGGCTCGACCCACCGGGTTGATGGAGTCCTGAGTCTTCGAGGCGTCGAGAAGGCAATCAGCTTCCCCGTCAAAGTCGAGCGCCTACCCGATTCCGTACGGGCGACCTCTGAATTCACGATCAACCGCCAGGACTGGAACGTCTCATATGCGGGCGCCGCGGACGACCTGATCAAGGACGACGTCCTGATCCGTCTCGATCTCCGCTTCCCGCCCCCACCAGCAGCGTAGAGAAGTCAGGTATCCCGGAGCAGGCTTTGCCTCGCACCGGAGGCGCGACAGAAAGTAGCCGGTGGCAAGCGCAGCGCAGCCACCGGCTACCCTCTCAGCGCACCTCCGGTGCGCGCCGCTTCATTCTTTCTTTCTGCTCACCCCATGATCGCTCTCCGGGTCGTCGTCCCGGTTCGAGCGCTCCTCATCACCGATCGAACCGCTCTGGCTCTGCGCGCTCATGCCGGACGGCTGCTTGTCGTTGTCGCGATCTTCGGTCGGCTCATCGTTTGACCCCTGAGTGGGGCCGCCCATGTTGTTCCTGTCTTTTGCCATGAAGTCCTCCTGTCGGAACCAACGCAATAGTCGTTCCGGATTCCACTTCTTCCGCCCGCCCGTCCGTGTGGGGGATGCCCACCCGTTCGTGTGAGCCTGCCACCTGAAAAGGGCTGGTTCCGCCATCCTCAATCTGCGACATTCGCGGCCAGCGTCAGAATCTGTGATGACCCGGCAGAACGCACACTTTCCTGTTTCGCTCGAGTTTGGCCTCCCGTCGGCGTTCGGATACCCTTCGGTGATGATGACGCTCCGCCAGCTCAAAGTGATCGCAACGGTGACGCCGGTTGTTGCGCTGATTGCGATCGAGCTGGCCCGGCACTTCGTCATTGGAGAGCTCGCTCTATGGCAACGGCTCGTACTCGATGGAGTCGTAGTCGCGGCGATCATCGTTTTCTCGGCGATCATCTTCCGGTTTGTCGGCCAGATGCAGGGCGTCGTCGAGCGTCGCAACCGAGAGCTTCTAGCCCTTCGCAGCGCCGGACTCGATGTCTCCTCGGAGCTATCCCTCGGCGTCGTTCTGCGGAAGGTCGTCGAGCAGGCTACCTCGCTGCTCGAGGTGCGGTACGGAGCGTTGTCGGTGATCGACCACGATGGCAACATCCAGGAGTTCATCACCTCGGGAGTTTCCGAGGAGGAGCGCGCGGCGATTGGAGCCCCTCCCGTCGGCCATGGTGTGCTGGGAGTCGTTCTTCACGAGGGCCAGCATCTGAGACTCGAACAGGTTGCGAAGCATCCACGCTCGGCCGGATTCCCGGCGAATCATCCCGTCATGCGTTCCCTGCTGGCAATTCCCATCTCGTGCAAGAGTCCATTCCGGGGAAATCTCTACGTCAGCGAGAAAGGGACGGGCTCTCAATTCACTGCTGACGATCAGGAGACGCTCGAAAGGTTCGCGGTGCAGGCCGGCCTGGCGATCGACAACGCGCATCTTCACGCTCAGGCTGCGGAGATCGCAATCGCGCAGGAGAGACTTCGAATTGCCCACGAGATGCATGACGGGCTCGCGCAGGTCCTCGGTTATGTGAACACGAAGGTCCAGGCTGCAAAACACTACCTTAAGGATGGCAGAACCGATGAGGCCGGCGCGCAGCTCGATGAGCTCGCGATCTCTGCGCGCCAGGCCTACGGCGACGTCAGGGAAGGAATCGTAGGACTCCGGACGCTGCCCGGGAGTGACCGGACACTCGGTGACGTTCTCGACGAGTTCCTCGATCACTGGAAAACCCAGAGTGGAGTGCGAACCGAATTGACGATCGACCCGGGACTGAAACTTCAGAGCATCGTAGAGCTTCAGGTGGTTCGCATCATTCAGGAATCGTTGACGAATATCCGCAAGCACGCGCAGGCAAAAAGCGCCGGAGTCGACGTCCACACGCGCGACGGTCTGCTTGTGGCGAGCATTTCGGACGACGGTGTCGGATTCAATCCGGATGTGGAGCGGCGCGGTGACTTTCCCCGCTTCGGCCTCAGCACGATCCGGGAACGTGCGTCGAGCATTGGAGGCACCCTTTCGATCGAAAGCGCTCCGGGTAAGGGGACGACCGTCATCTTCACTATGCCGTCAGCTAACGCGATCGCCGGCTGAGGCAGAGCTCCGCGGCATGTTTGGTGCAGAACATGCGCTGCGGGATACGATGAGCCGATGAA
This sequence comes from Thermoanaerobaculia bacterium, assembly GCA_041750915.1. Taxonomy (GTDB): domain Bacteria; phylum Acidobacteriota; class Thermoanaerobaculia; order Gp7-AA8; family Gp7-AA8; genus JBGSYJ01. The sequence goes on from JBGSYJ010000056.1 coordinate 36,256, forward strand.
GATTGCAGTACTGGTGACGGTGATCGTACTTCTCGGGGTTTCAGCAGGTGTTGGATTCTTCACGTTCGGCTACGCGAAGGGAGCGTCCTACCTCACGAACGACCCTGCGGCCTGTGCGAACTGCCACGTGATGCAGAGCCAATACGACGACTGGCGGCACTCGAGCCATCGCTCTGTAGCAGTGTGCAATGATTGTCATACGCCGCCCGGCCTCATTCCGAAGTACATCGTGAAGGCGAAGAACGGATTCTGGCATTCGTACTACTTCACGCTCGGCGGTTTTCATGAACCGATTCGAATCACCGAGAGCAACCGGAGAGTTACCGAACTGGCGTGCCGCAAATGCCATGCGGCCATCGTCGAGGCGATCGATTCCCATCCGCACCCAGACGACGCCTATGCCACATCGTGCATACGATGCCATTCAGAAGTAGGACACTATTGAGGTGAGAGATGACGACTCCTGAGACCACATCTAAAGAACGCTCCCGCCGCCGGCGACGTTTCTGGCTGCTGATGGGGGGAGTATTTGTTGTGGTAACCGCAGTGACTGCCGGTGTGACTGCGCTACTCATCAACATCTTCGAACAGAAGCAGGAAGCCCGGAATCCGTTCTATCGCGTCGTCGAGCTGACAGACGAAACGGAAGATCCGGCGGTCTGGGGAAAAAACTTCCCCCTTCAGTACGACGCCTATATCAGGACAGTGGATCAGGTACGCACGCGGTACGGCGGAAGCGAGGCTATTCCTCGGACTCCCAGCGAGGCCGATCCCCGCTCCATCGTGGCTCAGTCCAGACTCGAAGAGGATCCGCGGCTCAAGACCATGTGGGCGGGCTATGCCTTCGCAACAGACTTTCGCGAGGAACGCGGGCATGCATACATGCTGGAAGACCAGATCTTCACCGAACGACAGAATGTGGCTCAGCAGCCTGGCACATGCCTCCACTGTCACGCTTCGCTTTACGTTCCGTACATGAAGGCTGGCCAGGGCGATCTGATCAAAGGCTTCGAGACCCTGAATCAGCTGCCCTATGCCGAAGCCCGCAAACATGTCACCCATCCGATCACATGCATCGACTGCCATGACCCCGAGACGATGGAGCTTCGCATCACGCGGCCCGGTTTCATCGAGGGAATCCGCGCACTGAAAGCCTCACAGGGGATCCCCGACTATGACGTGAACGTTTCCGCAACCAGGCAGGAGATGCGCTCCTACGTCTGCGGTCAGTGCCACGTGGAGTACTACTTCAAGGGTCCTGAAAAGCGCCTTACGTATCCATGGCTCAAAGGCATCAAGGGCGACGAGATCCTCGAGTATTACGAAGAGGTAGGCTTCCGCGACTGGGAGCATGCCATCTCGGGAGCCTCAGTCCTGAAAGCGCAGCATCCCGAGTTCGAGATGTGGTCGCAGGGAATTCACGCGCGCTCCGGCGTTGCGTGCGCCGACTGTCACATGCCGTACACGCGCGTAGGGGCGATGAAGATCAGCGACCATCATGTCCGCAGCCCCGTGCTCAATCTCAACAACGCATGTCAGACATGCCACAAGTGGCCTGAGGAAGAGTTGCGGGAGCGGGTCTACACGATCCAGGGGCGCACTTACGAGATGAGAAACATCGCGATCGACGCTCTGGTCGATCTCATCGAACAGATTGAGAAAGCGAAGGCCGCCGGCGCGACCGATCCGCAGCTCCAGCAGGCGCGCGGGTTCCAGCGAAAGGCTCAGTTCCTCGTTGACTTCATCGAAGCGGAAAACTCGATGGGATTCCACGCCCCTCAAGAGGCAGCGCGAATCCTCGTGAAGTCGGTGGACTATTCGCGTCAGGGGCAGGTGGCACTATCGATCCAGTCGCCCTGACGTTGGAGAGTCGCACAAGCCCGCGCTGCTATACTCCGCCCGATGCGCATTCTCATCGCGGATGACCACGCGCTCTTTCGTGACGGGCTCAGAAGCCTCCTGACTGCCGAGGGACACGAAGTCGTTGGCGAAGCGAAAACCGGACGGGAAGCGATCAGGCTGGCGAAAGAGCTCTCTCCTGAGATGGTGCTGATGGACGTTTCGATGCCCGAGCTCGGCGGACTCGAGGCAACAGCTCAGCTCACTGCCGAGATGCCTGACGTCAAAGTCGTGATCCTCACTGCCTCGGATAGCGACGAGACACTCTTCGAGGCAATCAAGGCCGGGGCGCAGGGTTACCTGCTCAAGAATCTCGAGGCGGACGACTTCTTCGCCCTCCTCGATCGCGCCAGCCTCGGAGAACCGGCTTTCACCCCCGCCATCGCCCGGCGCCTCCTCGTCGAGTTCGCAAAGCCACCCGCGAGCCCTGCGGCTATCGAAGTCGACGCTCTCACCGCCCGGGAGCGCGAGGTGCTCGAACTGATGGTCGAGGGGGTCGTGTCGAACCGGAAACTGGCAAAGAGCCTGAATCTGAGTGAGAACACGGTGAAGTTCCACGTGCGGAACATTCTCGACAAACTCCGCCTTCACAACCGCGCGGAAGCTGTCGGCTACACGCTGCGGAAACGGATGGATGAGGGCCGTTAGCGAAATGTGAGCGATCGGTCTCGTAGGGGCGGCCCACGAGAGACCACGGCCATCGAGCTCGTTGACTGCTTCTAGTGAACCTCCCACATCGCGCCGGGATCGTCAGGACTTGTCATCCCGAGCTTGGTCGTGCGGGCGGGAGGGGCGAGGGAACTCCGGCGATAGTACATAGCTGATCCGTCACGAAAGGAGTCAAGTGCGGGGCTCTCCTCGAGGCAACTATGTACCATCGCGGGAGGTCCCTCGCCCCTCCCTCACAACCACCCAAGCTCGGGATGACAAACTCTCTCAGGCACTCTCCCTACGGCACAGTTCGTAGTAATTCGCGCCATCCGGCAGTACGCGCGTAAGCGACCAACCGGCTGCTTCGTAAAATCGCTGTGCACGCGTACCGGGATCGGTGCTCAGCCAGATACGCCCGAGCCCCTGTTCAAAGAGCCACTTCACCATTGTGTCGTGCAGCATCCGACCATAACCCTTGCCCTCATATCCCGGCTCGACGAAGAGTGCCCAGACGCTCGCGGTATCGAGATTGCCGACGGCGAAGGCGACGACGTTCCCGTCGTCTTCGATGACCCAACCCCGTCCAGTGACCTCGATCTCCTCGATGATCTGCTCGTCCGTGATGACACTGGACGTGAGCATGTTCTCGCGCACAGAGTCACGGATGCGGTGCAGCGCCGGAATGTCAGCGCGGGTGGCCTGGCGTAGAACCAGGGTCGTGCCTGGAATCCTGCCAATGGTCTCTGACACACATCAGAACGACCGCGTACACACTAGCTGCGAATTCATTCCAACTCCTGATCAGAGTCGTCGTCCGTCGAGTCGCTCGGATCGACCGTCTCGATCGATTGCAGCACATCCAGCGCGCGCTCCCGATCCTCCGCCGCGACCACCAGCCGGATTCCGCCTGTTCCAAACACGTGATGCGGAGCGATGCTGGCGGTGAAAGGGTTATCGATCCATGCCTCTACGCCGCTCCCTTCGAGCACCGAGCACGCGAACTCCGCCTGGCGCAAATCGAGGAATCGGGCGATCTCTACCGATTCCTTCCCACTGTCGTCTCGGTCATCGGTCATTGGCAATCGGCTTGTTACTGCGCCGCCTCCCGTATGAATCCCACGTACACGCTGCACATCTCGTTCGTCGCTTTCTCGCCGTAAGGCACATCTTTCGGAGGCGAGTTCGGATTGCGGGGATTGTTCGCGGTGTTGTCGTACGTCGCCTCGAGTTCGAGCCGCGTTCCTGCCGGTAACTTCTTCGGCTCCTGAAAGGTGTACATCCCCTGCCAGCTCGGATCCCAGTTCGCGATCGAGATCAGGCACTCCCGGCCCCCATCAGGATAGACGGCATCGACCTTCATCGTCTGCGCGAGCCAGTGTGCGTGCGTGCCGATATTCAGAGCAGTGACAGGCGTCGCAATTTCGTAGCTCGCGGAGACGCGGAACGATGGGTCCCCTGCCGGCACCACGAAATTCGTGTTCTCCGCGAGAAGATATTCAAAGGGCGCTGCAGGTGCTTCGTCGTCCAGGTACAGCGCCATCTCGGTCTGATCAGTAGCGGTCTCGCCGTGATGCGGATGGTAGTGAACCTGAAGCACGATCTTTCCGTTTGCTGGAATCAAGATCGATGTGCCGTCGGGAAGCTTCAGCGGCTCCGCCCCGGGGAACCATGCTCCGAGGATCGCCGCGGGTGGGAACTTCGGCCCGCCGAAGCAGGAGTAGCCCGGCGATGGATCCTCTGCATCGAGTCTCTCAGCTTCATTGCTCGTGTCGACGTAGGCAAGGATGTGATGCACCATCTTCCTCGCACCGGGCCGGAAGTCGATCGCCCTGACATACCTCGGCTGCGATGACACACCGGGGAGAACGAAACACTGGAACGAGTCATCGTGAGCCGGCGGCGTGAAAGGCTCCGCGAGCTCGAGTGACACGTCGGGCTCACCGATCTGCCAGCTGTCGCTGAAATCGGGAGCCGGAGGTCGATGGGCAGGATCTCCCTCAGGCATCCCTCCCCTCACCCACTTCGAGATGGTTGCAATCTCCAGCGGCCGAAGAGGTCCGCTGCCTTGAAATTCGCCGCATCCGTCGATCGGCTTCCACGGAGGCATCGTCTTCGCCTCAGTGACGAGCCGGATCAGATGACCGCGGTTCGCCGTCTCTTCGAACGTAACGAGTGGGAATGGGGCGAGACCCTGAGGTCGATGGCATGCCTGACATCGCTGCTGCATGATGGGCGCGATGTCGCGATTGAATGTCGGAGCTGAAACCGGCGCGGCTGGTCGCGTCCGCTGTCCGGCGAGGGCGACGGTGGCCGTGGTGAGTGCTGCGAGGATTGCCAGTAGTAGGAAAACGCGAGAGTCCATCAACCGATGGTACAACGCCGGGAGTTGATGGGGAACCTATCGGCCACGAGGTGTCCTCCTGAGCTCCAGATCTGCGGACATGTCAGCGTTGAGATGGATGAACGAGCCTGTCATCCCGAGCTAGGTTGGGCGGGCGGGCTCGGGATGACAAGTCCTGACGATCACGGCGCGACTTGCTCGCTCGAAGAGACCTCCGGATTCAGCTCTCTATAAAAAAGCACCGCATCATGAGGCGTACCGTCGGAGTCCAGCGCGTATCGGGGGATTGTGCCGGCCTCGATCCATCCGAGACTCCGATAGAGAGTGTCCGCTGCCGAGCCACGCTTCGCGTCGAGCGTCAGCAGTCGGAGGTCTAAGCGAATGGCAATCTCCTCGACTGCTTTCATCAGACGCCTGCCAACCCCCTTCCGCCTCGCCCTTCGGTGGACGAGAAGTTTCGTCACCTCTGCTCGATGCGGTTGATTCGGCGCCCATGCCGGGTGGAGTTGCACCGTGCCGGCGATGCCCTGGTCGTCGCGGAACACGAGGACTACGGCTCCGGAACGCAACCCCTGGATCGTTTGTCGCCACCACGCCGCGGCTTCGTCGATGGTCAGCGGAGAAAGGAAGCTCACTGCTGCACCAGACTCGACCGAGTCCGCCAGAAGCTCCGCCAGTTCATGAATGTCGGATTCCGAAGCCGGCAACTCGAGTGGCTCAATCATTCGTGGAGACGTAGCGGGAGATTCCGATCTCCCGCTCAAGGGATGTGACCTCTCGCGCGTTATGGGGCCATCGCTCCAAAACTCCCGAGACTTTCACACCCCTGAAGTACGGCGCATCGGAATGCGCCGCTACTCAGAAGCTGACCATATTCTGCAGCGCGTCCTGCTTCGTGACATACACGTTCGAGCCGTTGACGTCAATGATCTTCTTGCGTTTCAGATCGCCGAACAGTCGCGTAACTGTTTCCCGGGTCGTTCCGAGCATCTGGCCGATCTCTTCGTGAGTCAGCAGTACCTTGACCCGGAGTCCCTTCGTCGTGGTCTCACCCTCTACGGCCCACTGGAGGAGCAGCCTGGCAAGTTTCTCGGATGTGGTCTGCGACAGACCGAGCGAGCGGACTTCCCTCTGAGCGTCGTGATATTTCGCGCTGAGCTGCTGCGCCATTCGGAGGCAGGCCTCAGGGTGACTCTGGAGCAGAGCCATGAAGTCGGGGAGCCGGACGAAGTTGACCTGCGAGGGCTCGATCGTTTCGGCCGACACCTCATAGGCCTGGCCGAGAATCGCAGCGCTCGCTCCAAGAATCTCACCGGGCTCGGTGATCTTCATGATCAGAGTTCTGCCTTCACTGGATGAAGTAGTCAGTTTCGCCTTCCCGCTGCAGAGGATGAAGACTCCTCGGGGCATCTCACCCTCGACAAAGAGCGTCGCGCCCTTCGGATAGGTGGCCGAGAACTTGATGGCGTTGAGCGAGCTGAGCGCCGGGGCCGAAAGGTCGCAGAAGCGTCCGTCCCGATTTACCGGGCAGTCCGTGCAATCGTTGTACATCTCGAGGTTGTAAGGGCTTGCCATCGTGCTTTCCTCCACCCCCGGCGTCCGAATCACTTCCGGGATGTAATCAATATCACTCCTCAATGTTCGCGGCGCCCCACCCTGCGGGGTGGGTAGCCGAACGCGCTGGGGTAGCGGGTGTCCGGACTCATGTGGCAGGGCCTTCCCAGGCCCTGCCTTTTCGAGCAGTAAAGATGTACGACACCTGGAGGCAGGGCCTCGGAGGGCCCTGCCACATGGAGGACAGGGGATCGAGCGGCTCTTACTGCTGGAGATATTCGATCTTCTCTTCCACTTTCACGGTCGCCTTGATGGAGTTCGAAATCAGGCAGCTGTGATGCGCTCGCTCCAGAACCTCCCGGGCAAGTGCAATGGACTCCTCATCGCGGACGAAGATTCTGGGACGCAGGGTGACTTCAGTGAACGAATACGCGCCGTCGATCCATTCGAGCAGCCCCTCGGCTTCGCTTTCATAGGAGACGAAGTGGAGTCCGAGCTTTCCGGCGAGCCCTGCAAAGGTCAGAAGGAGACAGCCGTCGATTGCCGAGACGAACAGGTGTTCAGGGGTCCACGTGCCGGCTTCGCCGCGGAACTCAGGCGGAGGACCGATTCTAAGCTCAGGCTTCGCCTCGGTCCCCTTGAGCATCGCGGAACGCCCCTCGGTCCACTCGAGACCGGTGGAGAATCGGAATGATTTCGGACGCGGCTTTGCAGGGGGAACGGTCACAGTCACGGTCTACACCTCCATATGATGCAACTCTGATGATCGTTCGGATCCAGGTCATGGGCCGCGACGGTGCTCACGGGAGCGTGTGACGCACCGCACCGTTCAGGGCCACCGCGCGGAACACGACACCTGAGTTTGCTTGCGTGCTATCCAGCACATGGTCACGTGACCGTCACCACCACTCCAACCAAAGGCTCACAGGAGAATTCACATCATGGAACATGAACATTCCCCCGAAGCGATCCGTGCAAGGCTCGCTGAAGGACCGAAGACGAGCTACCTGCGCGACTTCGTCTACGGAGGGATCGACGGCTCGGTCACGACCTTCGCCATCGTCACCGGAGTGGCCGGAGCGCAGCTCTCGTCAACGATCATACTGATTCTCGGTGTCGCGAATCTCATCGGTGACGGATTTTCCATGGCCGCAAGCAACTACTCCGCAACGCGGACCGAGAGGCAGGAGGCCGACGCACTTCACAGTCAGGAATCGCGGCACATCGACGACGATCCCGAAGGGGAACGGGAGGAAGTGCGACAGATTCTCGCATCGCAGGGTTTCAGCGGCATCGAGCTAGAGCGCGCACTTGGAGTCGTCACGGCGAAGCGTGACCGTTGGATACGCTTCATGCTGGCAGAGGAGTACGGGCTTCCGCGGGTGATGCGCTCGGCGGGCCTCGCAGCGGCAAGCACGGGCGCAGCGTTTCTCGTCTGTGGGCTCGTCCCGCTCATCCCCTTCGTGCTCGATCTTCGGAAACCATTCACGATCTCGGCAGTCGCGACCCTCGCAGTGTTCTTCGCGATCGGTTCGATCAAAAGCCGTTGGCTCGTGGTCTCGTGGTGGCGCGCCGGTGTGGAGACCCTGCTGATCGGATCAGTCGCCGCGGCACTCGCATTCGCGGCGGGAGCGTTGATCAAGGGAGTGGTGTGATGCGCAGATGGCTCGCGGTGCGGCGGCATCCCCCTCTCCCCGTGTGAACGGGGAGAGGGGCTGCGCAGGCAATCCAAATGCAGCCGACCGCACGAGAAGCGGCAAGCCCCAAACGCCTCTCTCCCGGCGTGCGACGATCTCGCATGTGACACAGCGCACATCCTCTCCTGACACCCGTCGCTGCACGCGGTGCCACCGAGGCACATCATGGAGATGAGGCCGGGACTCAGCCCGGCAGAAGGAGAGTCCTATGACCGCAACGCTCGAGATGAACAACGGAATGATTCGTAGGATCCTGCTTCACACCGATCTGAGCGACTTCTCAAAGGCTGCCGCGGTGTGGGCCCTGATGTTCCAGCGTCGTTTCGACTCGGAGATCACACTGCTGTTCGCAAGTCAGCCCTACATTCCGATGGATGTCCTCGGAGGGCCGGCTGCGTACTCAATCCAGAACGAGCCCGACTACCGTCACGGCATATCCGAGGAGTTGAAAAAGTTTGCCGCGGAGTTCCTGCCCGACGTGATCAAGCTTCAGACCGCGATTCTCGAAATGAGCCCCGCGGATGCGATTGCCCGTTGCGCCAATCAGATCGACGCGGACCTGATTCTGATGGGAACGCACGGCCGCACTGGTTGGCGACACGCTCTGCTCGGATCGGTGACCGAGCGCACACTGCGTGCAACAAGCCGTCCGCTCATGAGTGTGCCCGCCTCCCTCGGAGCGCCACTGCAACCGACCATCTCCAGAATTCTCTGCCCGGTGAACTTCACTGACGTCGGCAGGCTGGCGCTGGAAGAGGCAGCCGGACTCGCCGAAGCATTCCTCGCGGATCTCGTGGTGGTCCATGTGATCGAGCTCGCCGACGAGCCCTTCCTCACTCATCTCGAGCAGGAATTTGCCGCATGGGTGGAGCCGGGCATTCGCGATCGTTGCAGTTACCGCCAGGTTGTGGCCCGAGGCAACGCCGCCGAGCTTGTTCTGGCCACGGCTGATGAAACGGGAGCCGATCTGATCGTTGTCGGCGCGCAGCACAAGCGGTTCAGAGATGCCACCGTGATCGGCACCACGACCGAACGCGTCGTTCGATTCGCGCGCCAGCCGGTCTGGACGGTCGTTTCCCAGGTCAAACCCACGAAAGAAGAACTCGAGAAACTCAACGCTACAGTCTCAGTCGCCGGCTAAAGGAGGTCGACATGCGACGCCTCATTCTCATTCTGTGCACACTGATTGCGATTCCTCTGTCGGCTGCTTCGGTCCGCGAGGAAATGATCGTTTCAACCGACTGGCTTGCAAAGAATCTCGACAAGGTGATCCTTATCGAGATCGGCGATCCGGACGACTATGCAAAGGCGCACCTTCCGGGGGCACGCCTGATCCCGGAGGGCTCGTTGACGATCTATCGTGGCGACAAGCCGAACGAGCTTCCGTCTGTGGATGATCTCGAATCCCTCTTCTCCCGTCTCGGAGTGGGAAACAGCGGCCGCGTGGTTCTCTATAGCCGCAAGCCGCTCCTCGCCGCGCGCGCCTGGTTCACACTCGACTACCTCGGGCACGGAGATCGGGCAGCCATCCTCGACGGCGGATTCAAGCGATGGGCCGATCAGGAGCGGAAGACCTCCACTGCATTTCCCTCCGTGAGGCCCGATCCGTTCCACGCCCGTGTGCAACACGAAGCAGTGACGAACATCAAAGCGGTCAAATGGGTCGTGGACAATCGCCCCGTTACGGGTAATACGGTCGTGCTCATCGATTCGCGACCTGAACGGTTCTTCCGTGGCGACGAGGCAGGTGAAGAAGTCGCCCGCGCCGGTCACATACCGGGAGCGGTTAACATTCCGTGGGGCGAAAACGTCACAGTCGGAGGCTTCCCGCGCTTTCTTCCTGAACAGGAACTGCGTGACCTCTACACCGGAGTCGGAGTGTCTGCGACTTCGACGAATATCGTCTACTGCCGCACCGGCATGGAAGCATCCCTTGCTTACTTCGTACTCCGTTATCTCGGATACGAAGCGACGCTGTACGACGGATCGTACGTGGAGTGGAGCGCTGACACCTCCGCTGCGGTCGCATTGGTGAAGTCCGGAGTTGCTGTTTCAGCCTCGCCCGTGGAGGACGTGGAAAAGTGAGACCACGTTATGCAGCTTCGCGTGCTTGCACTCGATTTCGACGGAACGATCACCCGGGGTGACGATCGCCGACCACCACGCCTTCGTCTTCACCCGGAACGGCCGTCCAGCGGTCCGAAGCTGTTGCATATCGTTCTTCGACACTACGACGGTTCGATGGTCTCAATCGAAATCGTCGGGGGTGTCATCCTGAGCGCAGCGAAGGATCTTCTTGCGGGGATCGAGCGTCGCAAGATGATCCTTCGCTGCGCTCAGGATGACAAGTTCAGATCCCTCCGTAACTGGGGGTTCATTAAAAGCGTCGGCCGTTTCCCGGTTCCCCTTTCTGAATTCTGAATTCCTAATTTGCCCGTCACGCCTTACGCCAGCGCACTGCGCAGCAGCGCGGCTCAGAGCCAGCGACCACGCGAACAAAGAAGGCGGCCCGGCGGGCCGCCCTCTTTCGGTTGCACCGGATCGCGTAGTCTTGCCACCAATAAGTCACTTGAAAAGTCGGGTCTGATCCCTGGGTTGGTCAGCGGTTCCCTCCCGAGCCGTCCGGCCCCTACGGGCTCCCCTGGCCGAAACCCATCGGATGGTCGTCCGTCAGCGTCTTCAAGAACGCCACGATCGCCGCCTCTTCGGCGGCATCGAGGCCGAGAGATCCCATGACTACCCTGGCCAGGTTTTCGCTCACCTCCGGCTCCGGCCAGCACTTCTGAGCCAGCGCGTCCGCTTCTGTGGTGAATGGATCCGGACAGCGCGCCAGCTCGTCGCGAGTGTTGTAGAAGTGAACGATGCTCTCGAGGCTTTTGAAGTAGCCGTTGTGGCCGTATGCCTTCACGAAACCGGGCGACGGCCTCTTGTCGACATTGCGGAGCGTCGGCGTCTTGTGCTTGCCTCGATTGGAGTCCGCCATGGCCGCCCATTGCGTCGTTTCGAGAAATCCCGCCAGTCCAGGGTCAATGTAATTCCACCCGTCCGGGTTCACCGCGGGCGGCATCTTGTAGAACGGATTCTCCGGATTTCGCGGCGTCCCGATGTTTCTGTAAGCCCAGTCCGTGAAGAGAGGGGGCGACCCCTCTTGCCCCGTCAGAGCGTGGCACCCGCTGCACCGCGCCTTCCCGGTGAAAAGATCGAGCCCTCTCATTTCCTGCTCTGAGAGTTTCTTCCCCTTCCCCTCGAGGTGATCGTCGTACTTCGACGAAAAGGAGTTCATCATCGCCGAGTCCTCGAACTCCATGATCGAAAGCGCGATCTTGTCGTAGGCGATCGTCTCGTTGCCCTCCATACACATCTCGACGCCCCAGACATTCCTGAACAGCCCGGCATAGTGGCCGGTGCAGACGAGGCCGACGACCTCCGCGGGATCGCCGAGCGCATGCTCGAGCGAATTCACGAAGGGTCCTTTCGCCTGATCCGCGGCGGGATTCCCGAGACCCCATCCGGTCGCGCGGCCGTCGTAGAAGTTTCCCCCGGCGAAGAATTTCCCGCGGGTCCCGCTAAAGAGTCCGAAGAGCGGCGCGAGTGTGGCGTAGGAGGCCGTCGGCGGGCGGCGGTTGCCGAACATCCCCGGGACGGACCCTTCGAAGACGGCACCTCCGGCATTCACGCTGGAGATGGGACCCGTCCAGCCGGCATCTCCGTCGTGGCACGTGGCGCAGGACATGTTCCGGTTTCTGGAAAGGCGTTCATCGGAATAGATGTGCCGGCCGAGCACCTGGACCACCGGCTTCGGCAGCTGAGCGGCGGCGGAAACTGCGGCTAGCAAGACTCCGAACATCATCAACGTCTTGCGCATGGCTTTCTCCTCGAGAACTCCAGTTCGTTTGCCATTTCAGGCCTCCTTTTAAACTACAAGAGGAAAGCCGCATTTATCTTTCAACGGACGAGCTCACCTGAGGCGCGACGACGAGCTGATTCCCCTCTCCCCGTGTGAACGGGGAGAGGGGCAAGGGATCGACGGCTTCCGGAGCCACCTCATCTACTTATCCAACCAGGACATAGCCTGGCGGTCGTTACGAACGGATCCCCCCTCCGCCCGCCGGCGACCCGTACCTCATCGCGGTGGCCATCGCGAAAGCTGCGCTGGCGCCGCCGTAGCGGGCTTCGATCCGCGCCTGCAACTGGCCACTACTCCTCCTGCACGAAGTCCCGTGAAGCTCAACGCGGCAAAGTGGCCGAACGTTGCACGTTCGGCCCTGAATCCGCGCATGACTTGCACGACCTCGCAGACCGAGGGCCGAACATACAATGTTCGGCCACTTCGATGCATTCATGAGCCAGGCACTTGTCACGCGGGCGCTGATCGAGCGATACTTCACTCTCCCGACTCCAACAGTGAGATCCATGATGCGAAAGAGCTCGTGGGTGAGCGGCGCTTTCCTGGCGGTGGCAATGCCCGTTCCCGCCTCTGCAGATGCGCAGGATCTGCTGCATTGGGATGAGCTGGCCGTAACGGCACGTCTCGATGCCGAGGGAAAGCTGCACGTCGATGAGACGCATTTCATGAATTTGGTTCTCTTCGACTCGCGATTGCGCGAGCGAACTCGCGTCGGTCCCATAACTGCCGACGATCAACTTCACCGAGTCATGGATGGCCCGCGGCCGTTCACCGGCTCTCAGCGACTTTGAAAGCGAGGAAAATCATGAAAACACGCCTCAAGTCCCCAGGCCGAGCTGGGTTCACTCTCATCGAGTTACTCGTGGTCATTGCGATCATCGCGATTCTGATCGGGTTGCTTCTACCGGCTGTGCAGAAGGTGCGGGAGGCGGCCGCCAGAATGGAACAGAATCCGCACCTCGCTGACCTCGCTGCCGAGATACAAGATTTCACCGACGGGAATGCAGATACTCTCGGGGCTACGAGGTCGGCGAATGCGTTTTTCGCTGCTCTGGGCATGGACGCGGCCAAGGGCGGAACGGAGTTCAATCCCGAGCTGCTGAATCTCGACTCCTTCAACTCCCTCGAGTTTTACTGCACTGCCGACACGAAGATCACGGGCTATCAGGGCCGGATCGGAGAGCTTCTCGACAACCGGAACCTTCCGGCGGTTCAGCGGAGATTGCTGATGGACACCCAGGAGTCGCTGGCCGAGCTCGCTGAGGCACATACGAGTCTGAAGACGGTACTGGAGACTGTCAGAACAGGTCCGTGCCCCACGTTCGAGCCCCCGGACTAGACGCGGCTATTTCCGACGGGCGGCCCCTCGGGTCGCCCGTCGATGCGCCGCAAAGTGGCCGAACACTGCACGTTCGGCCCTGAATCCGCGCCTGACTTGTACGACCTCACAGACCCAGGGCCGAACATACAATGTTCGGCCACTACTCCTCTCGCACGAAGTCCCGGGAAGCGACGTCTGTCAAATCGACAGCCCGACGTCGCCTTCGAGAACCGATGTCTTCATTTTCGGGCGCTCCCCGCTCTTCCACAGTGCAGCAGTGTGGACAACCCGATACCTGAGGGGCCCGCCATCTGGTCTCTCGCTGCGCGCAACGGGGCGCGGGATGCAGACAAACTCCGTGCGCATCGCATCGGCCGACAATCGAACCTTCGCATAACCGTGTGCTCCAAGATCTACGAACTCGAGGTGCGGAGCCAGATCCGGGTTGGACAGCGACTGTGCGCGCTTCAGGTCGAAGCTCTTTGCATATTCGAGGCACGCACGTACTCCGTGCCTGAGCAGCATGTTGAAGGTCCATTCCGGCTTCGAATCCCCACCCTTGTCTGCTAGAAAAAGCGATCGCAGCGGAGCATCCTTCGCAAGATTGTGCTCGTAGGCCTCCATCGCGCCGGGACTGACGAGAGACGCGCCCACGAAACTGAGGCCGACCGGCTCGAACTTGCCGGGGGGAAGTTCCGCCGTCGCATATCCGGCCCAGAAGCTGTGGCGGTCGCCCGAGACGATGGCGAAGCCTGTGATCTTCGCGTCGCGAACCAGTTGATAGATTTCCGCGCTTTCCATGTACGCGTTGCCGTAGTCGGCACCGCCCAGAGCCGCGTACGCGTTCTTCGGCCAGGACTCCTTCGTGAGGCCCGCGGGCAGGTTCTGCGGGTCGGCGCGCAGCGTCATCGCGCCCAGCGAGTTGCCCCAGATTTTCCACGTCGCCGTGGAGTTTCTGAGCCTGCCCTTGAACCATTTCTTCTGCTCCGCCCCGAGAAGCGTCTGCGGCGGCGCGTTCCCGTTGCGGGTTGGGGACATGCGCATCGTTGAACCCGATCTCGGCAGGGGGCTTGCCGCCGTTGAATGCGCGACCGGCGTCGAGAATTCGCATCCCCGACTCGGGAAACATTCCGATGTACTCTTCACCGCCGAGTTTCCCGAGAGAGGGATCGCTGAAGGGGTTCGCGCTTCGATAGCTGTACTGGTCGGTGATGATCAGATCGAGGTGCCGTCCGTACCGCAGCGCGCGGTAGGCCTTGAGGCTGTTGATCGCCGTCAGGTTGTTCGGTTCCAGCCCCAGTCCATCGCTGTCGAATTCTTTGATGGCCACGTCTTTGACAGCGGGTGGATCGAAGCGTTCCAGCAAACGGCTCCCTCGGGCGACACGTGCAGGGATGTATTCGAACCACGCCTGATTCGCCGCGACCTTGACGGTCTGGCCGGGCTGCTCGAACCGCCCCGCCTTGACGATGCTTTGCCAGCCTTGCCACGAGAATTCGTGGTTGTCCCAGATCACGACGAACGGCCAGCGCGCGCGAGCGTCCTGGAGGTCGGGATCTTCGAGATAGCCTTTGTAGATGGCACGGTAGCCATCGAGGGTCAGCGGTATGTGGAAATTGCCGACCTTGTGGCCGTCCGTTATGCGCGCAACCTCAAAGATCGTGCGGTCGTAGCGCGTCTTCACCTCTTCGGGATACTGGACGACCTCGTAGATGAAATCACCGAGGTGCAGGATGAAATCGAGCTTCTCAGCGGCGGGAGCGCGTTCATCTTCGTAGATCATCCGGCGAAATGCGTTGGGCGTGCCCTCATTGATATCCTGACAGCTCACGAATGCGAAGTTCACCGTACGGGGATCTTTTGGCAACGGCGCTGTGATCGTGCGGCCGATTCGGCTGCCATTTCCGGCGGTGTCGGTAAACCGATACCAGTAAGTGCGCGCCGGCTCGAGTCCGCCAACCAGAACGCGCGCCGTCCAGTCCGCAGCGCTCGAGACCGGTGCGTCCGCCCGCGCAATGACCCTTTGGAATGCCTCATCCTCGGCTACCTCGACGACCAGGAGCTGGCGTGTGCCCTCGGCGAACGGACGCCTCGTCCACAAGATGACGCTGTGCGGGTCGGGATCGCCGGAGGCGACCCCTTGAGGATAGAGATCACGCCGCTCACGCCAGCTCACACGCGAAGCTAGAGCCGGTCCAACCCATGCGATCGAAGCACCGATTGCCGCAGCAGTTTTCAGAAAAGATCGGCGGCTGATTTTCATGTCTCACTCCGTCCGGGCTGCAGTTGAATCAACATGCGGAGCACTGAGCGCGACTTCGTTCGGCCAACCGAGCCAGGAGCTGGCGGTCTTTCGGTATCCGGTGTCCGCGGTGACGACGAGGATGTCTCACGCAGCTTCGCATGCGCGTGGCTCCTGTGGTCGTGACAAGAATGTGAAAGTTGCCAGGCGTTTGTGTCCTTATGAATCCGAGGGCCGGCGCCGGGCGCGCACCGGTCTGACCCAGCGTCCCAAGCGCGGACGACGAGCTGATTCCCCTCTCCCCGTGTGAACGGGGAGAGGGGCAAGGGGAGAGGGGCCGCGCAAACAACTCATATGTTGGCGTTGGCTCCAGAAGCTGCAAGCTCCCAACGCCCCTCTCCCGGCGCGCGACGATTTCGCAAGTCTTCGACCTCTGCGCGGATGCCGCGCGCCACCCTCTCCCCGACTTCGCGGGGAGAGGGAGAACACGAGATGACGGCGAATCTCCGGCGGAAAATCGCGCGCCAGCAGGCCGCAATGTAAGTTGGGGTCAGCAATGTAAGTTGGGGTCACATCTGGACGGGCTGTTGCCCAAATGGTTAGCAAGCTGCCCCGGGTCGCTTTCGCGGGGTAAAAGTCAGTGCAAGGACAGTTTTGCACAGATCGCGAAGATGATTTGCCGCGGCGCGTAAGCGCGACGCGAGCGCCTCGAGAGGCCGGTTCGCGGCGAAAGAAGTGGCGGTGCTCGCCTCGAGAGCGATCACCGGGAGTGGCTGCCCATACCGGATCAGGATCTCGATGTTCTGAACCGCAGCGATGAGAAAGTCCTGGATCGAGACTCGCCATTGGCGCCGGTACCGAGCTCGCTTGAAGCCGTAGCGAGTCGCCTGGCCGAACGATCCTTCCATGAAGTGCTGCCGACGCTTCAGATCGGATCGGCACGCGTTCGTTTCGGTGGCGCGGCGCATGGTGTTGATTACATCCTGGCGATCATGCCGTTTGATCGA
>JBGSYJ010000057.1:0-6367 GCA_041750915.1 Thermoanaerobaculia bacterium
GCAGCTCGAATGGAAGGAGAAGTGGACGAAGGTTCTCGAATGGGATCCGCCCGACGCAAAGTGGTTCGTCGGCGGCAAACTGAACGCTTCCGTGAACTGTCTCGACAGACATCTCGAGACGCGAGGTGACAAGAAAGCCCTCATCTGGGAGGGAGAGCCCGGAGACACCCGCACCTTCACCTATAACGAGCTTCACGCCGAAGTCTCGCGATTCGCGAACGTGCTCCGCAGTCTCGGGGTCGTTTCCGGCGATCGCGTAGCGATCTATATGCCGCTGATTCCGGAGGCGGCGTTCGCGATGCTCGCCTGTGCGCGCATCGGAGCTGTCCACTCGGTCGTCTTCGGAGGTTTCTCGTCCGAGGCGTTGCGGGACCGGATCAACGACGCGGAGGCGAAGGTGCTCGTCACCGCCACGGTGGGATATCGCCGGGGAAATCTCGTGCCGCTGAAGAATCTTGCAGATGAGGCCCTCGAGAACACGCCGTCAATCCAATCGGTGCTCGTCGTCATGCGTCGCAATGCGGCGGAAGAGGCGGATGACACCATTCAGATGAAGAACGGTCGGGACTACTGGTACCACCGCCTTGCTCAGAAGATGAGTGACGAGTGCGAGCCGGAATGGGTCGACTCCGAACATATTCTCTACACGCTCTACACCTCCGGGACGACCGGAAAGCCGAAAGGTATCGTGCACACGACGGGCGGATATCTGACCGCGGCCTATGCGACGACAAAATGGGTCTTCGACATCAGGGAAGACGACGTCTACTGGTGTACGGCTGACATCGGTTGGGTCACGGGTCATTCATACGTCGTGTACGGGCCGTTGGCGAACGGTGCAACCGTGCTCCTGTACGAGGGCGCACCCGACTGGCCGGCGCGCGATCGTTTCTGGGATCTGGTAGAAAAGCACAAGGTCACGATCTTCTACACGGCTCCCACAGCGATCCGCGCCTTCATGAAATGGGGTCATCAACACGCGGAGACTCACGATCTCAGCTCGCTCAGACTTCTGGGCACGGTCGGAGAACCGATTAATCCGGAAGCGTGGATGTGGTACCACAAATATATCGGAGGCGAACGTTGTCCCGTCGTCGACACCTGGTGGCAGACTGAAACGGGAGCCATCATGATCACGCCGCTTCCGGGGCTGGTCGAGACGAAGCCAGGCTCCGCCACACTGCCCTTCCCCGGGATTCAGGCTGAAATCCTTTCCGATGACGGGACGCCGATCGAAGTCGGAGGCGGCTACCTCGCGATCACCAGACCATGGCCCTCGATGCTTCGAGGCATCTGGAAAGATCCGGAGCGCTTCCGCCAGCAGTACTGGTCGAAGTGGCCGGGCATCTACTTCACCGGCGACGGCGCCAAGCGCGATGCGGACGGTTACTTCTGGCTCCTTGGCCGGGTGGACGATGTCATCAATGTCGCGGGCCATCGGATTGGAACGATGGAAGTGGAATCGGCTCTGGTCGATCATCCTTCGGTTGCAGAAGCCGCTGTCGTCGGGATCGCACATGAATTGAAAGGAACTGCAATCGCCGCCTTCGTCATCGTCAAAGAGTCCGGTGCCTTCGCTCCGGAGGATCGCGAAGCATTCGAGAAGGAGCTGAAGGATCACGTCGTCCGCAAAATCGGCGCGCTGGCACGCCCGGAGAGGATTCTCTTCACGGCGGAGCTGCCGAAGACGCGAAGCGGAAAGATCATGCGCCGGCTGCTTCGCGATGTCGCAGAAGGCCGCGCTCTCGGCGACGTGACGACACTCGCCGATCCAGGCGTCGTGGCCTCTCTCAAAGACAGGTACGAAGAGCAGGAAGGCTAGTGGGATCAACGGTTCTGGTTACGGGAGGCTCGCGCGGCATCGGGCGTGCGATCGTTGAAAGGCTCGCGAGGGACGGTTGGAACGTCGCGTTCACCTGGCACAGCGCGAGGGAGGCGGCTGAAGGGCTCGAGAAACGCATCGCATCCGATGGCGGCAAGGCGATAGCGCTCGAAGCAGACGTGAACGATCGCGATGCAATGCAGCAGGTCATCGAGCGAATCATTTCTGAGAGTGGTTCAGTCGACGCTCTGGTCAACAACGCCGGAATCCGTCGCGACGTCCTTGCTTACAACATGACCGATGAAGACTGGCGGGATGTACTCGGCACGAACCTCGATGCCGTGTTCACCACCATCCGTTCGGTGATTCCCCACATGATGAAGCAGCGCAGCGGCGCCATCGTGAACATTGCTTCACTCTCGGCGCTTCACGGAGTCGCAGGACAGGCGAACTACGCGGCAGCCAAAGGCGGCCTCATCGCCATGAGCCGCACTCTGGCGAAGGAGCTCGCCCGAAGCGGTGTTCGGGTGAACTGCATCGCGCCGGGGCTGGTCGAGACCGACATGATCCGCGACCTCGATCCGGAGGCCAGAAAGGAGATGGTCCGCAGCATCCCGATGAGACGGATCATTCGCCCGGAAGAGGTTGCCGCCGCGGTCGCGTTCTTCCTCTCGGCCGACGCCAGCGCAATCACCGGACAGGTGCTCTCGGTCGACGGAGGCGTGTCGGCGTAAGAGCTGGCGACGCTTAGCACATGGCATTCTGAGCAGTGTGAAGGATTCCCAGCCCTTGTCATCCTGAGCGAAGCGAAGGATCATCTTGCGGGGATCAAGCGTCGCAAGATGATCCTTCGCTTCGCTCAGGATGACATTACTCGACCATTCAATGACGTCTCCACCCTACTTCTCGATTGTCATCCCGACCTGGAACAGACTCGAGACCCTCGTTCGCGTGCTCGACGCGCTCAATCACCAGGAGGACGCTCCCCCTTTCGAAGTCATCGTGATCGATGACGGCTCGAAGGATTCCACTGCCGAGACGATCGGCGCCCGCTCCAACGCGGCACCAGACAGATATCGGCTCACGTTCAGGTCACAGGAAAACTCGGGACCTGGCGTTGCCCGCAACAACGGGGTCAGCCTTGCGCGTGGCACGTTCATCATCTTCATCGGAGACGACACGGTGCCCGAGTCCGCATTCCTCCGCGAACACGCCCGAACGCATCACGTGACGGGACATGATCCGCTCGCAGCATGTCTCGGGTATACAGGATGGCCCGCCGGTGAGCGCGTGACGAGCTTCATGCACTTCATCAACGACTACGGTCTGCAGTTCGGATACAAGCTCATCAATGATGGCGAGGTCGTGCCATTCAACTTCTTCTACACGTCGAACATCTCCATCAGCCGTGAGCTGCTCGTCGAGTTCCCCTTCGACACGAGCTTCCCTTCGGCGGCGTGGGAAGACATCGAGCTCGCCTTCCGGCTCGATGCGCGGGGACTCAAGATCCATTACAACGCGAAGGCAGTGACGAGACACTACCATCAGATGACGGTCGCATCATTCGCGCGACGCCAGTACACGGTCGGCAAATCCGGAGCAATCTTCTACAGAAAGCATCCCGAGCTGGGGCACTTCCTCGGTGTCCATGAGCTTGCTGACAACGGCCTCGCAACTGAAAAGCAGCTCAGCTGGCTGGAACGCACCTCACGCCTCGGCGAACGCTTCTCGCTCCTCGCAAGACGAGAGAGCTTCGAGAAACTGATGCGACAGCATTACTTGCGGGGGCTGAGGGATGGGTTGGCGGAAGTAGCAGTAGACAGTACACAGTAGACAGGAGACAGTAGCCCCCCGCCCCTTGCGAAGTTGGTCCAACCCAGCGGGCGTACGGCTGCTCACCACTGTCTACTCAGACTCCTACTCCTACTTGGAGCCATCCGATTTCGAAAGGGAGGGCGGGCTCCTGTCTACTGTCTACTGTCTACTTCCCCCATGTAGAATGCCCCCCATGAGCTCCCGCGGGTTTTTTCTCAGCGTTGAAGGCATTGAAGGATCCGGCAAGACGACACAAGTGCAGCGGATTGCGCAGAGTCTTCGCAGCACCGGACAAAATGTGGTTCTCACAAAAGAGCCGGGTGGCACGCCGCTGGCCGACAGAATTCGCGCGATCCTGCTCGATCCTCATGAAGAGGGCATGGACGCAACGACCGAGCTGTTTCTCTACGCCGCGTCGCGACGTCAGCATGTGAGCGAAGTGATCGGGCCTTCACTCGAAGCGGGGATCCCGGTTCTCACCGATCGCTACACCGATGCGACGCTCGCATATCAGGGATTCGGACGGCTTCTCGATCTCGATCAGTTGCGGACTCTCAATCACTGGGCCACCGGCGGAATTCAGCCTGATCTCACGCTCATTTACGATCTCCCCGAGGAGATCGGACTCGGACGTGCGAGGGAGCGAAACAGAAACTCGGATCACCTGCAGTCCGAAAGCCGCCTCGAGGGCGAAGACCTCCGGTTTCATCGGAGGGTGCGGGAAGGCTACCTGACACTGGCGACGTCCGATCCCGACCGGTATGTCGTGATCGATGCGACGGGAAGTGTGGATGAGGTTTTCGACCGCACGATGGTCGTGCTTCGCGAGCGCGCCACGAAACTGAAGTTCGATACCTCGGAAGCATGACCGGAGCAACCGCGCTCCTTCTTGATGCAGCGAAACGGGAGGAGCTCCATCATTCGCTGATTCTCCACGGCCCATCGCCGACTGTGCTGTCGGAGACCGCGATTCGCGTTGCGAAGACGTTGACCTGTCTGCAGCGCACGACTGGCGACGACTGCGTCTCGTGCCAGAAAATCGATCGAGGGAACCATCCCGACGTTCACCTCGTTCAGATTGCTGACGACAAGAAGTTGATCTCTGCTGGCCAGGTGCGCGACATCGTTTCGGGCGCGACGCTCAGGCCATACGAGGGCAGGTGGAAGGTGTTCATCATCGAGCGCGCGGACGCCACGAGCACTGCCGGGGCAAACGCTCTGCTCAAGACGCTCGAGGAACCGCCTGCGGGCACGGCGTTCATGCTGCTTACCCGTTCGCCCGATCTGCTGCTCCCCACGATCCGCTCACGCTCGCAGTCGATCTACATCGGACCCCCTGCCACCCATCTCACAAAAGGGCTTCAGTCACTTCAGGCTGCGCGTCTCGCTCAGGAAGAGACGCTGCACGGCCTGGAGCCCGGTTCTTCGACAGCGCTCGCGTCCGCGATCATCGAAGCGCTCGACGCCTTCGCAGTCAACGGCGACACAGCCGCGCTGCTTAGCATCGCTCCCCTTGTCGCGGCCGAAGAAGATTCAGGCGCTGCACTCGCGCTGTTTGCATCGGTGCTGCGAGACCTGTCAGCGCTCGCACCCGAAGATCAACTCGATCCCGAACGCTCACAGCGTATCGCCGATCTGATCCCGCCCCAGACACTCCTCAGCGCCGCTTCCATCGCCGTCCGCTCACTCAGCCGCCTCGTGGTGAATGCCGATGTGCGGATGATGGTGGAGCAATCGCTGGCTGAGATCGGAAGCAGACAGTACGAAAACGAGGGAAGTAGACAGTACACAGTAGACAGAAGACAGTAGCCGCCCACCCGGCAACCGTCACCGTCTGCTTCACCGATGTACGATCTACCCCACCCTTTGTACTCACGAGCGTGGCCAGCCCTGGATTTAGTTCGCAATAGCCTGCCCGGGACGGGCGGGCTACTGTCTTCTGTCTACTGTGTACTGTCTACTCCCCAAACTTCGGCGTACTGCCTACTCCCCAAAAAAATCAGGCCCCGGATTTCTCCGGGGCCTTTCAAATCTACTGGATGGGTTTCGGAAACGCTCAGGGACGGGATTGACGAGCAGTTTTGGTACTGCGGCATCTTTTTGAAGTGATTTTCATCACGGGTGGCAGGCTGAACAACTGGAAAGAGTCTCCACCTGCCCATCCAGTAAAGACTGTGTTTTCTGCGCGCATTATAGCCGACTTTGTGAAAACTTTCTCAAGCGTGACAGTTTTGTGACCGAAAATTCCGAGCCCAATCAACCTTCCAAACTTGAAGCTTCAAGTATTGATACGGGCGACGGCCTTCAACGTTTCGCGACGAAGCCGGCCAGAGGGCGCAGTGGCCTGTTGAGGTCGACGTGGCCGCCCAGGGTCTCAGGCACCTGCCCGTTGACCAGAACCCTTACCTGCCGGACCGAGGGGAAGTTCGCGATCACCGTCTCGACGACGGAGTAGGTTGCGATCAGCTCCTGATGGCTTCCTGTGTTCCAGCCTGTCGTGAGCGTTTCCCCTCCGAGGTCGATGATCGCGTTGCCATCGGGAAGTAGATAGGCGGCGCGAAGGACGGTATCCGCAGGGAATGACCGGGGAACCGCCGCATTGGCCGAGCCCTTCAGCAACTCCCGCATCACCGTCGCGAGGGCAGCGGCGTCATTCTCCGGAAGCGTCACCGCCCGCATCTCAGGGGAAAGGAGCATCGCGGGCGACTCGTAGAACAGCTGGATCGTCCG
>JBGSYJ010000058.1:0-15492 GCA_041750915.1 Thermoanaerobaculia bacterium
GTTCGAGAACGCCCTGCGTCGTTTCAAAAGGAAGTGCGAAAAGTCGGGAATTCTCTCTGAGCTGAAGAAGCGTCAGCACTATGAAAAGCCGAGCACCAAGCGAAAGCGGAAAGCAATCGCGGCTCGCAAGAAAGTGCTTCGGAAGCTTGCTGAAGAACGACGTTCCGCCTACTGATCCTGACTGATACGTCTTCGGGTTCTAACACCTAAAGGGGCTCTCCGAGCCCCTTTTTTCTTGTCCTTCTCCACATGGATATCCAACTCAAGTCGCTGGAACTCGACCGCGTTCTTGCGCTGATCGCCCTGAACGCCCGCACCGAGCTGGGTCGAAACGTCCTTCTGCAGAGACGTCCCGGCTCGACTCTCGCCGCCGCGGAAAAATCGCAGGGCGAACTGGCCGAGATGGTTCGCCTCTACCATCGCGATGGACCTCTGCCTTTCGGCGGCATCGCCGACGTCAGCGCGCTGTTCGATTCCGAAGCAATCCTCGAGTTGTCCGAATCGTGGCTCGTTCTTCGCGCAGCCCGCGGAACCCAGGCGCTTCGCGAGGCGCTGACCCGGGGTGACCCGTCTCCCCTGCTTCAGGAGATCGCCGCCGGTATCGCCGATCTGAGCGGAGTCATCTCGAGTGTAGGCCGCTTCTTCACCAGTGAGGGAAAGCTGCGGGAGGAAGCCTCTGCCGAGCTTCGATCGATCCGGACCCGTGTGCAGTCACGGCGCTCTGCAATCCAGAAAACACTGAACGATCTGATGAATCGCCATGCCGACGCGATTCAGGAACCGCTCATTACCCTGCGGGGTGATCGGTACTGCATTCCCGTCCGGACCGACCATCGCAATGCCGTTCCGGGGATTCTCCACGAGCGTTCCGGATCGGGCGCATCGATGTTCATCGAGCCCTTGCCCGTCGTTGAGATGAACAACGATCTCGCCGAGCTTCTCATCCAGGAGCGTGAGGAGATCGCGCGCATCACGCGGCACATCGCACATCTGCTTCTTGAATCTGCAGACGAGATCACGAGCTCCGTAGAGGTAGCTGCCGAGCTGGACGCGATTCAGGCATGCGCTGTGACGTACTCGGCTCTCGACTGCACGCGCCCCCGCTTCAGCGAGGACCGCGAGCTCCGTTTGATCGAAGGGCGGCACCCGCTGCTCGATCAGCGTCTGGCAGATCTCAGGGCCACGGCATTCGGCGAAGTCGACAGCGGCTCAGTCATTCCCGTGACCTTCGAGCTTTCCGAGGGGAGGACCGCCCTGCTGGTGAGTGGTCCGAATGCGGGCGGAAAAACTGTCGCGCTCAAGACCGCAGGCCTCCTGACCGCGATGGCAGCGAGCGGGCTTCCGGTCCCGGCCGCTGAAGGTACGGTGCTTCCGATCGTCGACGGCTATCACGTGCTCGTCGGTGACGACCAGGACGTGCTCGAGCACCTTTCGACCTTCTCCGCTTATCTTGCGAGACTCAGGAAGGTTCTGACGGAGGCGACTCCGCAATCGCTCGTGCTTCTCGACGAACTCGGCTCCGGAACCGACCCGGAGGAAGGCTCAGCACTGGCCGCTTCCGTCATCGAACATCTTCTCTCCCTCGGATGCCTGATGATCGTCACCACTCACCTTTCGGCACTCAAGAGCTTCGCGATCTCGGATGCGCGTATCACGAATGCCTCGATGGAGTTCGATGCGGCGACCGGTGGGCCGACCTTCCGGATGATCGTCGGGGTTCCCGGCCGTAGCCGCGCGATCGAAGTTGCGGAACGCATGGGACTGCCGCGAACGGTGACAGACTCTGCGAAGGAACGGCTGGGAGACCGCTACGGCGAGATCGATACGCTGCTCGCGAATCTGCAGGAGACTCTCGCCGAAGTGGTGCGCGAGCGCGAGGAGTTGAGGGAGGCTCGCACAGAAGCGACGCGGAACCTCGAGCAGATCCGATCCGAGCGCGAACAGATCCAGGCTGAGCGGAAGAAGGTCGCGAAGTCCTACCGCGAAGAGATCTCGAGACTGAAAGATGAAGTCACGCGACGCCTGCAGGCGGAGGTGCGCGCCCTTCGGGAAAGCTCGAAGCAGAAGTCCGAAACTGCGGACGCATACGAGCGGATCATCGCGCCCCTTTCCCGAATGCCGGAGCTTTCGCCTCCTTCGGGCCCGATCAAGATCGGAGACCGCGTCGAGCACAGGCGCTTCGGAATGACGGGCGAGGTCACCGCAATCGAAGGAGCGAAGGCCCGGATTTCAGTCGGCGGCAAGATCGTGCAGACGGAACTAGGCGATCTCTTCCCGGTGGAAGGTGCTGCGCGTAAGCAGCCGAAAAAGAGTTCCAGGGACGATGCGCCATCCTCGACATCTTCTACCGATTCGCCCGAGCCAGCGATCTCCTCCGAGCTGAATCTGATCGGCCAGAGGGTCGACGAAGCGCTCGACGAATCCGACCGATTCCTCGACCGTAGTCTCATGGAAGGAAGAGGCGCTGTCAGGCTGATCCATGGTTTCGGAACGGGAGCGCTGCGTTCTGCTCTGCGCGAGCACCTTCGAAAACATCCTGCGGTGAAATCGTGGCGCAAAGGAGACGAGCGCGAGGGTGGCGACGGGGCGACGATCGCCCTGCTCGACATCTGATTCGAATACACTTCGACGGAGCATTTTCCGACCTTGGCCTACATCGACCTCAACGACGCAATCATTGCCCAGGTACGCCAGTCCGCGGACCTGGTGGAGTTCGTCAGCCAGGTCACGCCGCTCAAACCGACGGGCCGCAGCCACAAAGGTCTCTGTCCGTTTCACCGGGAGAAGACTCCCTCCTTTCAGGTCGACCGCGAGAAGGGTCTCTTTTACTGCTTCGGATGCGGAACCGGCGGCGACATCTTCAAGTTCCTCACGCTGACCGAGCGTTTCACCTTTCCCGAGGCCGTCGAGCATGTGGCCGCGAGAGTTGGAATCAAGCTTCCGACAAAAAAGCGCACGGGCCGCGACGATGAAAAAGAAGATCTCCTCGGGGCACTCGAGCAGGCGGCGGCGGGGTTCCAGCAGGCGATCGGATGGACACCGAATGCAGCCGACTCATATCTTCGGAAGCGTGGGATCAGTTCGGAGATCCGCGAAAAATACGGCTTCGGATACGCCCCCGACTCGTGGGACTTCCTCCTCTCACGCCTGGGCGGCAAGTACCCCGTTCAGCAACTCGAGTCGGCGGGTCTGATGCTTCCCAGAAAGGGAGGCGGAGGTCACTACGACCGGTTCAGGAACCGCCTCATGATCCCGATTCATTCGGAAGCTGGGTCGCTGATCGGATTCGGTGGCCGAAGCCTCGACGGCAGCGATCCGAAGTATCTGAATTCTCCCGAGTCGGTGGTTTTCAACAAATCGACGTTGCTGTACAACCTGCATCGGGCGAAGGACGCGATCCGCAGGAGCGGGAGAGCGATTCTCGTCGAGGGGTACTTCGACGCGATTGCGCTCGATCACGCGACGGTTCCGGGAGTCGTTGCGTCGATGGGGACTTCGCTGACTCCCGGGCAGGCGTCGCTGCTGAGAAGGTACGCACGAAGGGTAGTGATTGCCTACGACGGTGACGACGCCGGCCGCAATGCGGCACTGCGCGGCGCGCCCATTCTTCTTTCGGCCGGCCTGACCGTCGACATTCTCGACGTAGGCCGGGGGAATGATCCCGATACTCTGATTCAGAAGGAAGGACTTCAGGGATTCATGGATGCGCTCGCTGTCACTGAGGACGTTTTCCACTTCGCACTGGCCGAATGGGTGTCGAATCCGGCTTCGCTTTCGACGTCGGAGAAGAGCGCGCACGTGGAGTCTTTCGTCCCTCTGCTCAGCGCCGTAGCGGATCCTGTGACGCGGAATGATGCGGCGCAACGGGTGGCGGATGGGCTGAGGCTGGAGTTCGAGACGATCTGGTCGCGCGTGAGGCCGCGGGGGACGCGCCAGGTGGAGCGACAGACTTCCGCACCGATCTCTACAGGAGAGCGGCAGTTGCTCGCAGCGTTGCTGCAGGGAGAGCTGCCAGCGCCGTATTTCGGAAAGCTCCAGGATGACTTCTTCGAGGATCCATCGTGCAGAATGATCTTTGAAGTGGTGAAACAAGGGTTTTCTGATGGTCAACCCCTTGATTTTTCAGAGATTGCGACCCACCTTAGGAGTGAAGCCGACCTCACGCGTCTGTCCGAGCTCGCTTTGAACGAAGAAACGGACGGATACGACCTCAAGGCACTGGAGAACACGATCCGATTGATGGAACGCCGCCTTCTCGACCGCCGACTCAGAGAAATCCAGATCGGAATTCAGGAAGCGACTCTCCAGGGTGACCTCGAGCGGGAGCACTCGCTTCTAACCCAGAAGAACGAGCTCTCTAAACAACTGCACGCGCTGAAATAATTATTGTCCCCCTATGCTTACGTGAGTGTCCTCTTCAGATGTCCTGGCTGGCCTGCCGACGCACTTCCGGCAGTCGAACCAGGGCCTTGGAAGAGGTCCGCAGATCGAAAACGGCCGTCGAAGGGCGTTATTACGCGCTTCCGATGCGAAGGAGCGATTGAACGATGACACGTCTACGAACGCCGAGTCTCGAACTGGAATCCATCGATGAGGGGGTCGGCGATTTGAGCGTAGAAGAAAAGTACGTCGAGGTTAAGCAGTTGATTGTCATCGGCAAGGAGAAGGGGTTTCTTCTTTACGATGAGATCTACGAAACACTACCGGAAGAGGTTACGAGCCTGCCGGAGGAGCTCGACGAAATTTACATCCGCTTCAACGATCTCGGCATTGAAGTCGTGGACGACACAGACAAGATCCCGACTCCGAAAGAGATCACCATCGACGGCGCGGTCGAGGACAAGGAAGTCGATCAGCGCGAGGAAGTTCAGGCGGACATCGTCGCGGCCGCTGCGGGCGTCATCGACAAGACCAACGACCCCGTCCGGATGTATCTGAGAGAGATGGGAACGGTCAAACTGCTCGATCGCGAGGGAGAAGTCGAAATCGCCAAGCGGATCGAGAAGGGCGAGCGGAAGGTTTACAAAGCCCTGTCGCAGAACCGGATCATCCTCGAGGAGATCCTCAAGATCAACGAGAGCGCGAAAAAGGACCCGAAAGTCATCAAGGAGATGGTCAACCTGGCCAATGATGACGACGAGGACGCCGAGCAGTTCGAAGCGAGGATCGCGAGCAGCACCGACAGCAAGATCGCCGAAATCATGGGGATCTTCGAGCAGATTGCCAAACTCGACAAGAAGATCAAGGAAGCAAAGGTCACCCCCAAAAACATCGAAAAGGCCAAGGTCGACCTGGCGAACCTGATGCGACGGGTGGACTTCACCCCTCAGACACGCAACCGGATGATCAACAAGCTCCGCGACATCGACGGGGAGCTTGCTCAGGCCTCAGCGATGATCCGGAAGGACGAACAGTCCCTCAAGCGCGAGAAGGACAAAATCCGCAAGGAGTTCTACAAGCGGCGGGTCGGGAAGTATCAGGAGAAGCTCCAGGAGCTCGAAGGAACGTTCGGCACTTCGCACGACGACATCAAGCGGACCATCCGCGAGATCCGGTCGGGTGAGGAAGAGGCGGATCAGGCCAAGCAGGAGCTCATCGTCGCCAATCTTCGCCTCGTGGTGTCCATTGCGAAGAAGTACACCAACCGGGGACTTCAATTCCTCGATCTGATTCAGGAAGGCAATATCGGCCTGATGAAGGCAGTCGAGAAGTTCGAGTACCGCCGCGGATACAAGTTCTCCACGTATGCCACCTGGTGGATTCGCCAGGCGATTACCCGCGCGATCGCCGATCAGGCGCGCACGATCCGCATTCCGGTTCACATGATCGAGACGATCAACAAACTGACCCGGACATCGCGCTCACTCGTTCAGGAGCTCGGACGGGAACCGGCAGCCGAAGAGATCGCCAAGCGGATGGACATGCCTGTATCGAAGGTCCGCAAGATCATGAAGATCGCACAGGAACCAATCTCACTCGAAACGCCGATCGGCGAAGAGGAAGATTCGCATCTTGGAGATTTCATCGAAGATCGCGGCGTGGTCTCCCCTATCGATCACGTGATCGTGGCGAACCTCAAGGAGCAGACGGGGAAAGTTCTCCGTACGCTGACTCCGCGCGAGGAGCAGGTGCTCAAGATGCGCTTCGGCGTCGGCGATGGCTCCGAGCACACACTCGAAGAGGTCGGCCGTTCGTTCAACGTAACGCGGGAGCGGATCCGTCAGATCGAATCCAAGGCGCTGCGTAAGCTTCGCCATCCGTCGCGCTCGAAGAAGCTTCGTCCGTTCCTCGATTCGACGTTCTAGATCACACGCAACGATGTAATTACTCAGGCCGCGGCGCACATGCCGCGGCCTTTTTTTGTTAGCGGGAACAAGCGCCCGTGAATTAATCACGGTGTGCCATCCCGAGCGTCGATCGTCAGAACTTGTCATCCCGAGCTCGGTCGTGCGGGCGGGAGGGGCGAGGGACCTCCGGCGGTAGTACATAGTCAATTCGTCACGGGACAGAGTCGACGTACGGACCTCTCCTCGAGGCAGCTATGTACCATCGCGAGAGGTCCCTCGCCCCTCCCGCACACCCACGCTTGCTCGGGATGACAATTGGTTCACTCCTCGCCACAATGATCTGTCGAATCATTCTGGAGCTCGGGATGACACAAATGCTTCGATTTCTTCACAGCCTCTTAGCGAAGCGAACTTAGAAAAAGCCCGTCGATATGGAAGAGGCTTGACACGCACCACCGCCGCTTCCACAATGCTCTGCCAGATGACTTTCACCATCGTCCGCAGCTGGTATTACTACGCGACCCCATATCCGGGCCGTGTGCGCTGCTGACGACTCCACACACACCACATCACTTCGAAGGGCCCGTGAGAAAAATCTCACGGGCCCTTTTTCTTTTGGCGCGAAAGGACGGATTCGATGCAGGCTACACACCCCGAAACTCAAACTGGCGAACGGTTCATCATCGAACAGAACTGGTCTACGTACTCGTCTGAAGAGCACAGCGTATGGCAACTGATGTTCGAGCGTCGTATGGCTCAGCTTCGAACGGTTGCGAGCCGCGCCTGGCTTGATGGCGCAGAGAGCATCGGACTCGCTCCGGAGACAGTCCCTGATCTTCGTCTGATCAACTCGCAACTCCTCGCCAGGACGGGCTGGGCCGCCATTCCAGTAACCGGGTTTATCCCCGCCTCGGACTTCTTCCACTTCCTCGCGGCACGCCGGTTTCCGACAACGGTCACTGTCCGGTCTCGCGATCGGATGGACTATGTCCCTGAGCCGGACATCTTCCACGATGTGTTCGGCCACGTGCCGCTGCACTCGATTCCCGTTTTCGCCGATTTCCTCGAACGCTTCGGACGCCTTGCCGCTGCGGCGGAGACGCCGGAACGGATCGAGCTGATGGCACGTCTCTTCTGGTTCACCGTAGAGTTCGGCCTGATTCGCGAGGATGGAGCAACAAGAGTCTACGGAAGTGGCCTGATTTCGTCTCAGGCCGACTGCCTGCACGCACTCGGCGAGGACTGCGAGCGGCGGGACTTCTCGTTGGAAGCCGTGATCGCGCAACCGTTCCGAATCGATCAGGTTCAGCCGGTTCTTTTCGTCATCGATTCATTCGATCAGCTGTTCGAAGCGGTCGAACAGGCCGGAGAGCGCTCCTGACAAAAATCCGTTGCAATAATTCAAGACAAAACCTATCATCAAAACAAGCATGAACATCTCCTCTCGCAACGCAATAAACAGCCGTGAGAATCGTTAGCTAGACAAGGAGCGGCCCGGAGCCGCTCGATGCTCTTTACATTTCGATTTTGGGTTCCCGCTCCTCCCCTCCACCACGGGGCGAGAAGGGGCGGCCGATCCGGTCCACGATGTTGCGCGGTGGGTCATGCTTCCGCGGAGCGTGGCGCTTGTCGTGGGTCCGCCGGAAATTCATGGGGAGGAGGTACGTCGTTCGATGGATGGTTCTAGTAAAACTCAGGGGTCTAGTTCGTAGACCTTACCCCGATGAGGGCGCCGGCAACGGCGCCCTTTTTCTTTGTGCGCAAAATCTACCCGCCCGACCACCCGCCCTTTCAGGAACTCCCGTCAGTGGTAGTACTGCTATGCAGATAAAAGACTTACGAGCCGTCCCGGAGCCGAAATATTTTAATATTTCTGGTCTCTGGTTGAACTTGCTCCAAATCTTATTCGTTGAAGGTCTTATGGACGATAGTCATTCACAGCCAACAGACAATAGTACCAATTCTCGCGCCTGGCGAAAAAATCAAGCTCAATTGGCACGTTTGAGGCAAAACGGGATATCGAAATAACAACCCGTTACTGCTTCGAAAAGGCAATTCCACCGCGAGGTGGCAAACGCAAAGCCGAGGGTCTGAAGGACAGACAGCCGGGCCGCCGAAAAGCAATAACCTGACCGCTCTGAGAAAAGGCAAAACCATCGTGAGATGGTGACCGCAAAGCCAGGGATCTCAACCAGAGACTGCCCAGCCGCCGGAGTGCAGGAGATTGCACAATGGCTTTCCCTTCACGAGGCTACCGCCTGGCCTCCATCAGACCTCCCCCTTGAGCAACGCGAAGCTCTCACTGCAAGCGGCGCAGTGACCACTCCCTGCATTAGCTCCATCCACGCTCAGGGCTCCCCACACATCCTCCTTACTTTCTCATTTGAAGGAACCAGGCCATGTTCAAATTCATCAAACGCGACTTCACGAAGAGCTGGGCAGCTTCGCTCGCCATCGTTCTGATGGTGGTGACCCCGGCATACTCTCAAACCCCCAATCAACCGATCGACGAGAATGCAGCGACTTCGATCCCCGGCGTCCGCATGCGCACCGACGTCATTCTCCTTGACCCCAACGATGTTTCTCCGGAAGAAAACCCGGGCCTCAGCGCCCCGCAACGGCGCTATCTCTATCAGCAGGTCGATCCCTGCCGCATCATCAGCACGCTGGAGTCCGACCAGCTCGAGCCGCCGTACGGCCCTCGAGGCGAAACCGGCTCGGTCAAACCCAGCGGCGCGATCCGCGGGCTGAACGATCCTCGAGCTTTTACGGTCACCGGGTTCCTGATCGCGTCGAATCCCTGCTCGAACGTCATTCCGATCGAAGCGATCGGCCTGTCTGTTCGAGTGGGCGTTCACAATCCGGCCCGTGAAGGACAGGTCGTTCTGGTGCCGGGTTTCGAAGTCGCACTTCCCTCGGGCGCAAGGCCAGCCCTCTCTTTCCCGCAGCCGCGCCCAAATGAGGCCGGCTTCTATCTGCGGGATACCGCGGTCCTGATCGAGGATGGCCGGGACGATGCCAACAAGGAACTCACAGTCATCGCAGACACGCTCGGCGACACCACCGATGTCACAATCGATGTGCTTGGCTACTTCCTGCCCGATGTAGAGGGCGGAGCCGGTGGCCCCGGAATTTCGGGGGCAACCGTCCAGATCATTGAAGGAGCGACACCGTCAGCCGAACTGCAGCCAGATGGGACGATAAACTTCATCCTCCCAGCCGGAGTGCAGGGGGCAACCGGAGAGCAAGGTGCGCAGGGTATTCAGGGTGAACAGGGTCCTCAGGGACTCCAGGGTCCCGTTGGCGATCAGGGTGCTCAGGGTGAACTCGGTCCTCAGGGACTTCAGGGTGCGCAGGGTGACAAGGGTCCGATCGGTGATCAGGGTCTCCAGGGCGAACTCGGTCCTCAGGGTCTTCAGGGTGCCCAGGGTGACAAGGGTCCGATCGGCGATCAGGGTCTCCAGGGCGAACTCGGTCCTCAGGGACTTCAGGGGCCGCAGGGCGACAAGGGTCCGCTCGGCGATCAGGGTCTCCAGGGCGAACTCGGTCCTCAGGGACTTCAGGGTGCGCAGGGCGACAAGGGTCCGATCGGCGATCAGGGTCCCCAGGGCGAACTCGGTCCTCAGGGACTTCAGGGTGCGCAGGGCGACAAGGGTCCGATCGGCGATCAGGGTCCCCAGGGCGAAGCAGGTGCCCAGGGTGAAGCAGGTCCTCAGGGCAAAGCAGGTCCTCAGGGTGAAGCCGGTCCTCAGGGTGAAGCTGGTCCTCAGGGCGACAAAGGTCCTTTAGGCGACCAGGGTCCGATGGGTCCAATGGGTTCGATGGGGCCGATGGGTCCAGCTGGGCCGCAGGGAGCGGCAGGCCCATCGATCTGCGTGATGAGAGACTGTGCCGAGTCAGCCAATACCTTCGAGGGCTTCCGGGCATGCATCCTTGCGGCAACGGCCGCCTGCGAGATCGCGCCGCCCCCGCCACCCGCGGGCACCGCGTGCACTCGAACCCAGGGCTACTGGAAGAACCACGCGTCGGAATGGCCGGTGAACAGCCTCGCCCTCGGCAACGTGGTGTACACCCAGGCGGAGTTGCTCGTCATCTTCGACACACCGGTACGAGGAGACGGGCTCATTTCCCTCGCTCACCAGCTGATCGCAGCGAAGCTCAACGTGGCAGCCGGAACTGAATCGATCCTCGCGATCGATCAGGCGGATGCGCTGATCGGCGACCTCCGGGTCGGTGTCGACTCGCTCGCTACGTCTGAAACTTCGAGCGTGGCATCCGTGCTCGATGCTTACAACAACGGTGCAATCGGACCGGGCAGCTGCGGCTGAATTTAGCAGAGCAGCAACATATCAAAAAATCGCGCGGTCGAAAGGCTGCGCGATTTTTGTTGTATTTTGGAAAGCACCGGTCTATACTTCCTCGAAAATAAACGCGACCACCACGCGATAAAGGCAAAATCCCGGCGACGGGATGACGCAAAGCCAACGGGTCTGAATCGTCAGACGGCTGGGCCACCGAACGTGAAGAGCAGTTCTCTTCCCCCCTCCGGCGCGAGGAACGTTCCAAAATGGAAGTGGTCGCTTTGGAGCGTTTCAATGCGTGTCCCGTCAGTCAGAGCGGCCAGCCGGATTCCCGCCTCGGAGCAGCGACGTCGCAGCGCGTGCGTCAGGCTGGTTACGGGATCCTCAATCGGCTATTCCGCCTTCGGTCCGCGACGCTTCTCTCTACATGGATCCATTGGTCCGTCCCTCCCCGGTGATGTATTTCTGTGCCGCACTTTGCGACCTATAGTTACCGCCCGGCTCGCAGCCGAGGCGGCAGTCAAGAACGACTTTTCTGATCTGGAGAGTAGTGACGAACTGATTCAATCATAGAGCGACGCGATCACCACGCGATAAAGGCAAAATCCCGGCGACGGGATGACGCAAAGCCTCGGGTCTGATGGAAGTCAGATGGCTGGGTTACCGAACGGGAAGAGTTCAACTCTTCGTTTCCTCACGGAAGACGTTCCTTAAAGCGGTGGTCGCTGTAAGGAGCGTCCCATGCGCCCGTGTGGAAGTAGATCGAACCGCTTTGCCAGATTCACCCTTCCGATTCTTCTTGTGAGCGTGCTTTGCACGCCCCTGATCGCCACGACCATCGTGGCGCCTTCAGACGATGAACTGATCGCCAGGTCCTCTCTGATCATCACCGGCACCGCAATATCCTCGCAGACGGTCGAGATTTCTGGAGAGCTCTTCACGGAAACAAAGGTGGAAGTGATTTCCGTAATCGCAGGCAAGGCAGGCGCGGTCGTGACGGTGCGGCACGGCGGCGGGCGAACGGAATCGCGTTCACGCGTGGTCTTTGGCAGCCCGGAGTTCGTCGCGGGCGAACGAGTCATGCTCTTCCTGAGCGACGCCGAAGACGGAACCTACGTCACGAACGACCTGTTTCTCGGAAAATTCAGCGAACGCAGAACCGTCGATGGCGCGCGCATCTGGTACCGCTCAGAGTCAGAGGGAACGACCCTGCTGGATAGCAAACTGAGGAAGGCCCACTCGACGAAGAACATTCAGCGGCAGGCCGCCGCATTTGAATCCTTCGTTCGCGAACGCGTTGTCGGTGGAAATCCCCCGGTGAATTACTTTTCGATGGACCCTGTCCTGGAGCCGATGGAATCGGTCTCCTTTGCGACGCTTGCAGATAGCGATATTCACCGCTGGTTTCGCTTCGACGACGGCGGCGAGGTGAAGTGGAATCCGGTCGGGGAGCAGGGCGGCTACGATCGCGGGGGCGTTCGGGAGCTCGAGAGAGCTCTCAACGTATGGAGCGGTTATCCGGCGGCCAGAATCCGGTTTTCGGTCGGGCCTGCCGTGGAAAGGACCGTTCCGGCGTCAGCCCGGAACGAGATCAACGAAATCCTCTTCAACGATCCTTTCGGGGAGATCTTCGGGCGGTGGAATGGACAGTCGGGAGTTCTTGCACAGGCTGAGTATCACGCCGTCAAAGTAAACCGGGCATGGAGCGCGCCGTTCGACGCGGGCCAGAGTCATCCAGCGAAAACATATCCGGAAGTCTGGGAGATCGTCGAAGGTAATATCGTCATTCAAGAGGGAGTCTCGCCGTTCAACCGGATCGGTGACGTGATGCTTGCGCAGATCATTGCGCATGAGTTGGGACACACTCTCGGTCTCGCCCACTCGCGGGACTCCGAAGCGCTGATGTCCTCGACGATCGACGGAACCGGCGCCTTTCTTCGCGAAGACGACCAGCTGGCGGTGCGCTGGCTCTACCCGGTCAGCTCGGTACCCACGCCGGTTCCTGCTCCCGAAGTCACCCCTGTCACCGTGGATTTTACCGTTTCCAAGGAGTTCGCGGAGGTTGCCGAATCGCTGCAGCTCGTCGACCTTTCCAAGGGCTCACCGGTGAAATGGGAGTGGTCGTTCGGGGACGGCCGGACTTCGACCGAGAAGAACCCGGTACACCAATACGACAGTCCTGGTACGTACCTCGTGACACTTTCAGCGACCAACGGGTCTTTCACGAGCAGCAGAAGCCGTGCTGTAGTGGTGACGACCGCGCCACAGGTTCATTCGCTGATTCCTGTTGCAACTCAGACGACCGGTGCCCGTGACACGACGTGGCGAACCGAACTGGCGCTGTTCAACTCGGGCGATCAGGAGACCGTGGTCACGCTCGTCTACATTTCCCAGACGGGAGAGCCATGGCTCACCACGTCCGTGGCGCTGTCTGCCGGTGAGTCCGTGAGCTACGACAATGCACTGCCTGAGTTGTTCGGAGTCGAATCGGGACTCGGGGCCATCGAAGTGAGCACGGATCTGACCGAGAACCCGGAGTCCATCCGAGTCTCCAGCCGAACATTCACGGGCGCGGAGGACGGAACATACGGCCAGTCCGTACCTCGGCTGCTGTCGCCTGATTCGCTGAACTACATCACGGGAATCGAATCCAACGCATCGTTCCGTACGAATGTAGGCCTCGTGAATCGGAGTCTGAGCTCCATCTCGGCCGAACTGTCACTTCTCACGTCGACCGGTACGGTGATCGAGACCGCGATCCTCGAGATCGACGGCCGTAGTTTCAGACAGCTCCCGCTGTCGGTGCTCTTCCCGAAGGCTGCCGGGCTTTCTGAAGAAGCCCTCTCTCTGAGAATCGAAGCTTCGCGGGGCGGTGCCCTCTCTTCATACGCTTCCGTGGTTGACAATCAATCGAACGATCCATTCTTCGTTCCTGGTACTCCGATAGGCAAGCGTCACGTTGTCGTCCCAGGTGTCGCTCACACAGCAGGTGCGGGCGGGACGTTCTGGAGAACGGATGTCACGCTATACAACCCGTCGAACGAGGCCATGAACGTCGAGCTCGGGATGCTCGGCAGCGATCAGCGCAGGAGCATCGCAATCGAACCCGGTCATACCACGGCCATTCGAGACGTGTTGACCTGGCTGAACACGGCCGCCACCCAGGGAGCCCTCGAGATCACGAGCATGAATGAGGTCGGTCCGGTCGTCTCCGCCCGAACCTATACTGGCAACGATCAGGGGGCGACGTTCGGGCAGTGGGTTCAGCAGTCCGATCCGGCCACCTGGAACGACGGAGCTTCGATCACGGGCGTCAAGTCGAGCGCGCGGTTCCGGACAAATGCGGGTATCGTCAACGCCGGGACTGTCGGAGCGTGGGTCGATCTCAGCCTGCGCAGCGATGGCAGAACGGCTTCAGCACGTATTTTCGTGGAAGGTCGGACGCAGTCCCAGTTTGCTCTCGAGTCCCAGTTTTCAGGCTTCGAGATCGAGTCAGGTGCCACGCTGATTGCACGTTCAGCGGAAGGGATCCCGATCATGATTTATGGCTCGGTCGTGGACAACCTTTCCGGAGACCCGACATTTCTCGGTGGGCGCTGAGACCACTATTTCCCGCCGGGTCCCTGCATAGACTCCACCCGTAAGAGTTGACAGCCCTTGAAAGTTGCTGTACTTTTTCGGGTCTAGCAGCGGCATGTTCAAGACAGCTTCGAAAAGGCATAGCCATCGCGAGATGGTGACGCAAAGCCCAGGGGTCTCTCCGAGACAGCCCGGCAGCCGAAAAGCACAGACCGCGATTTCGTAAGGGCAAAACCGCCGCGAGGCGGTGACGCAAAGCCGAGGATCTCCCCCCGGGAGACAGCCTGGCCGCCAGTCGCACAGAGGATGTGCAAATGGCGTGTGCCCCCGACTCTCGCGAGATCACCGGACGACCCCCTCCACCGTAACGTCCACCTTCCCTCACGGCGATCGGTCAATCTGACCGGTACCCGTAAACCCAGGACCGAGGAAAGGAGAGACGGGTGGCCCCCAAGGGCACGTTCTCCTTTCCTCACTAAAGGAACCCAAGCCATGAAACTCCGGAAGCGTCAGATTTCCCTTTTTGCAGCCTGTCTCATGATCGTGAACTCACTGGCACTGGCTCAGGCCCCGATTGCGATCGACGAGAATGCAGCGACGTCGATCCCCGGCGTCCGGCTCCAGACAGATCTCCTTCTCGAGGGGACCGTCAATCCCGATGAATTCTCCGATCAGCAGGTGAAATACGATCGTCCCCTCTTCCAGCAGGTGGACCCCTGCCGCATGATCAGCACTAGAAATTCCGATCAGATCATCGAGCCCTACGGCCCTCGTCCGGCCCTCGGGACCGGCGGGCCCGTCGCTCTGCACGAGGCCTTTTCTGCCGGAGAGTTCCGGACGTTCCAGGTGACCGGGCTTCTGCCCGACACCGGGCTGTCGACCTCGAGCAACCCCTGTTCGAACTTCGTTCCGGAGGAGGCCATCGGTCTGGCTCTGCGCATCAGCGTGCACAATCCTTCGACTGATGGCCGCATCCTCCTGTTCCCCGGCAACCCCGGATTCTCGTTCCCCGAACCGCTTCGTCCGGCGCTTGCGTTCGGTGGCCGGCCCAATCAGGCTGCATCCTTCCAGGAAGACGTCGCGACACTGATCGGCAAGGGAAGCCTTGCATTCCCCGGTAACAATGGCATTCTCAGCGTCAAAGCGGATTTCGCTGGCAATAATCGTCTCGACGTCACGGTCGACCTGCTCGGCTACTTCCTTCCGGACGAAGAGGGCGGCGGCGGTGCGGCAGGCCCAGCGGGCGAGACTGGAGCCACGGGAGCAACCGGGGCTACAGGCGAGGTCGGAGCAGCGGGTGCCACAGGTGATACTGGTGCGACTGG
>JBGSYJ010000059.1:0-5369 GCA_041750915.1 Thermoanaerobaculia bacterium
TGGACAGGATTTGGACCTGTCAGGTCCTCTTCGATCGGTTTCAGTCGCTGTTGCTCTCGACTTCCTCCTTTCCACGGCTTCGTGTCGTACCGAGGGATCTCCGGCGGTAGTACATAGTTGCCTACCGCATTCGCCACCGCCCTGTCCGATCACGAATCAAGAATGTACCATCGCCGGAGATCCCTCGCCCCTCCCGCCCTCACGACCAGGCTCGGGATGACAAGCTCGTTCCATTCGCGCCACAATGAATCAGGCGAAGAGTCTGGACTTCCCGACGACACTCGACCTACCGCAACTTTGCAAGCTCTCCATCGATCCTCGTCACCTGTCTCGGATCCTTGGTCATCTTCTTCGCCCGTTCGTAATTCTCACGAGCGGATTTCTTGTCTCCCTTTCGTGCATACGCTTCGGCAAGGCTGTCGCGCGCGTTCCACGAATCAGGATGGTCTTTGATATTCTTCTGAAAGATTGCAATCGCCTCATCCATCTTGTTCTGCCCGAGAAGCTGATACCCATAGGCGTTGATGTCCGCCTCTGTGGCAATCGTCATCGCCCGTGCACGCAGAGCGTCGGCCTCCGAAGTGTGCCCTTTCTTCTCGAGGATGGCGGCCTTCGTCCGGAGGTTCTGAAAGTTTTCGTTGATGGTGATCGAGCGCTCCGCCCAGGTCATCGCCTGGTCGACATCCCCTCCATTCTGGGTTGCCCATGCCGCCGCCTGGTTCCATGGCTGCCAGAAAAACTGCGCGAGTCCTGTGAGCTGTTCGTTCAGATCGGCGGTTACGAGCGCCGGGAGGTCGACTTCAATCCGGAACGGGATGCGAAGGGTTTCCCAGTTCAGCGACGCCGTAACTGAGTTTCCTGCCGGTTCCTCGAATATATAGAGCAGTCTTTCCCTTTGCGGGGCCGGCTCGGGGTGAACCGGAACTCTCAGCGCATCTCGTGCCTCGTCATATGCGAAGCTCCCCCACGCTTTCGAATCGTTACTGAGAATCAATGTCCAGTCGGCATTCTCCCGAGGAATCAGATGAAGTCCGTACGTGCCGGCGGGAATCTGCCGGCTCTCGACCTTCACTGGTGTCGAGAAGGTAATCGTGGTGTTCTCGTTCGCTCCGGCTCGCCAGACCTGATCCCACGGAACGAGCGATCCCCAGACGGTGCGTTTGTTAGTCGCAGGCCGGTGATAGTCGATGGTGACTTCCGTCAGTCCTACGGTCTGGGAGACCGAAGCGTGAGGGCTTGCCTGCGGGAGATTGAGCGGCGGTGCCTGTGCGAGGAGAGCCATCGGCACAACCGCTAGAGCGATGATGCTGCCGAGCGAGACGTTCCTTCCGGTGCGGGACATGGGGTAGTCCTTTCTCTCGACCAATCGAGGGTGTGTGTTGAAAGAATCTATCCCACCCTCAGCGAAATCTCCATGCGGCCGGGTCATAGTTTCCAGATTGCTCACCGTGAATATGGAAATGCATGATTCCCCGGCTTGATCCTGCGCACGGCTTAGGTTCACTGCTTGCGGGGTAGGACAGCTCACCCGAGAGTCTCGACGTCCGCGGTCGGCCCGTACACCGGGGGAAGCGGGACATCGAGCAGGCGCAGGTAAACCGTGAGCTGGCCGCGATGGTGGTACCAGTGATTGAAAAGCAGAGAGCGGAGCACCGCCATGCGCGGGATGGAGAGAACGGGTTTCCCGTCGTTCAGCATCGTCCATGTCGCAGCCAGATCATCGTCTGACCACTGAGCGAGACGTGACGCGGCGAGCTCCACACTGTTTCCGAGCGTCATCAGGAGTTCATCGACGGCCACGGCTTCAGTGCGAGGCACGTCCGGGATGTCGACTTCGAGTGTTGAGACCAGGTCAATGATCCCGCGGGGGAGCATCGCAACGTGCATCGCGAGCTCGCCGAGCGACATCGATTTCGGATGCGGTTTCCAGCGCAGCTTGTCTTCCGGGACCCGCTCGAGAAGGCGTCGCGTCGTCGCGGCCTCCTGTCTCAATTCTCCAATGAAACTTTTTCCGGGCATGACGCAGCTCCCTTCGTGGCGGCCATCGCCTGCGTAGATGACGGCCGGTTTCGCGCGCAATGCTATCAGGTCTCGTCGGCATTGCGGTCGCGCAATCTGCGAAGTAATAAACCAGATGTCATCCCGAGCAAGCGCGGGTGGGAGGGAGGGGCGAGGGACCTCACGCGATGGTACATAGTCACCTCGAGGAAAGGTCCGCACCTTCATGCTTCCCATGACGAATCGACTATGTACTACCGCCGGAGGTCCCTCGCCCCTCCCGCCCGCACGACCAGGCTCGGGATGACAAGTCGGGTCGATTCGCGTGGATGACTCGTTCGAAGCTCACGACGACTCTTCGCCATCGCTCTCGAGATGCACCGTTCCCGCCGAGCCGTCCATCGTCACGACATCGCCGCTCGTCAGCGTTTCGGTCAGACCGCGGATGCCGACGATCGTCGGGATCCCCATCTCACGCGCGACGATTGCGGAGTGCGACAGGATGCTTCCCCGCTCGATCAGCAGCCCCGAGATCGACGGGTAGAGCGGAACCCATCCGGGATCGGTCCGCTCGGCGACGAGAATCTCCCCCGACAGGCGCGCTTCGTCCGGCGATCGCAGGACCTTGACCGCGCCGGTGATCCGGCCGGGCGAGCATGGGGTGCCGCGCAGCACTCCTTCCTCGAGTGGCGTCTCATCGCGTGGCCCCGCGAACGCATTGCGGTGGTAGGCCATGCCGAACGTCTCGAAGCGGTCGTCTGCCGGCTCGCCGGCGCGGTACGCTTCGAACTCCCGACGCCGCAGCTCGATCAATCCTCCGAGGTCCGTTGTCACAGCGGTGCCTTTGATGTAATCGAACACTTCATCCAAAGTCAGAAAGAAGATGTCCTGGGGAGTCGCAATGAGTCCTTCCGCCGTGAACTCCCGGCCGATGGCGCGCATCACTTCGCGTACGAGACCGAAGATTCGGGTCCGTGCGAAGCGCATGTTCTCGCGATTCTTCACTCCGAGTCGCGCGTTGGCGAGGACGCGACGGAAGACGGCCCGCTTGATGGGCGAGCGGATGGACCCGAACGCGCGCCGCTCGGCATTTCTCCGGATCTCCTGCTCCCGCGCATCCTGTGCAGAAAGATCGAGCCTGCTCGCATCGCCCGGCAGATAGTTCCGGAGCAGCATCAGCAGGAACGCGGGATTGTCGCGCAGCGACGGCTCCTCGAGCTTGAGCTCATTCATGCAGCGGAATCCATAGAGCTCGAGATAGTGAGCGATCTCGCCACTGAATGCTGCAAACCTCGCGTCGTCACGGATCCTCGACAGCGCCTCGTCCGGCTCGAGTGTCACGATCACCTCGCGGAGTGCGTCATCACCAGCAGCGACCGACGCCATCCGCAGCAACTGCTTCGCAGGCTCGGTGCTCTCGATTCCTCCTTCGCCGGAGATTAGATCGTTCTGGAGCGAGCCCCCCTCGTCACCGCACCACTTCGCTGTCAGCTTCCGCAGCACTCCGTAGAAGATCATCACGAAGAAGTCGTTGATGATCGGTGCGCGCCACTTCCAGAGCACTCTCTCCTCGAACTCGAGATAGAGATTCATGAGCTCGTGCGGCCGGAGCGAATCGAGATCGATCTTCGACCAGCGGCTGTAGTTCTCGCGGAAGTTCGTCTCGAATTCGGCCGTGAGGCTGCGTATGCGGAAGTAGTTGCGTCCAGACCGGCCCAGAAGCTTCAGCAGCGCCGGCAGCTCGACGAGGTACCGCTGCATCGCAGGCTGCGGAGCGTCATCAACGACCGACGGCTGCCGCACACCCATCATCGACTCCATGAAGGCACGGTTGTAATTGAAACCGGGGAACATCCCGACGAGCTGGTACCAGTTGCGGAGGTTGTAGTACACCTGACCCCTGAAGAGCCCCAGCATGTTCTCGAAGACGAAGCGGTTCTCCTGCACTACCTCTGGACGAATGCCCATCACTTCGGCAAAACAACGGTAGACGATCGTGTAGGCGCGCCGGATCACGCTGAATGTCATCGGGGAGGTGACGCCCGAAAAGCTCTCGATGATGTT
Source organism: Thermoanaerobaculia bacterium (assembly GCA_041750915.1). Lineage (GTDB taxonomy): Bacteria > Acidobacteriota > Thermoanaerobaculia > Gp7-AA8 > Gp7-AA8 > JBGSYJ01. Next base: position 4,063 of record JBGSYJ010000059.1, read on the forward strand.
CGAGTTGTCCCACAGCAGCGGGTTTCCTGCAGCTGGTCCATACTCGGCAGCCGTCGTGATCGGGCGAGTCTGAAGAATGAAGAGCGTCCCCGCATGATCGAACGCGAATTCGATGTCCTGCGGTCTTCCGAAGCTGTTCTCGATCGCGATCGCCGCCCGCGCCACGGAGCGCGCTTCGTCATCCGACAGGCTGGGAAGCTCCGCACGCCCAGGCTCCACCGCGACATCCTTCACTCCCCCACCCTCGGCCATCACCACCGCCTCGGACTTGACAGCAATCGTAGCCTCGATCGTGAGCGTCTGCTTGTCGACGACATAGCTGTCTGCATCGAAACCGCGGCTGACCAGTCCCTCACCAGCGCCGTACAGCGCGTTGATGAGCACCTGCTGCACACTTCCGTTCACAGGGTTCACCGTGAAGGCTACTCCGCTCGCGCGGGGATCGATCATCTTCTGAACCACGACAGCGATCGAGATTTCGTGCACGCTCGAACCGGCCCTCAGCCTGTATGCAAGCGCCCGCTCATTGAATGCCGAAGCCCACACACGCCGAATCGCATCGATCACCGCATCGTCGCCGCGAACGAAGAGAAAGCTGTCGTGAAGTCCCGCGAATGACAACGCCTCCGCATCCTCGTCGATCGCCGACGATCGCACCGCTGCGAATTCGTCCGGTCCCATGATCTCGCGCACAGCCCCGAGAACCTCGTTCCGAAGCGGAGCAGGAAAGGGAGCTCCCGCCACGATCGCCTGAATCGCCCGTGCCTCTTCGCCAATACGATTTGCGTCGAGCCGGTCCAGAATCTGCAGCATTTCCTTTCTGGCTCCCGAGGTATGAAGCGTCTCGTCGAGTGCCGCCGGCGAAACGACGACAAACGGAGGCACAGCGTGTCCCAGCTTCACCAGGCGTGACAGGTTCGCCCCCTTGCCTCCCGCATCTTTGACCTCGAGCGCGCCGGAACCCATTCGAAGGATGGCCGGCCCCGTCACATCGACACCTCGAGTCCTCGGGTTCTGCCCAGTTCCACCGCTACGAGTATGTCGAAGACGATCATGTAGACGCCTGCGTAAACCTCCATCATCTTTGCTGACCCCGGTGTCGTCCTGAACCGGAACTGCAGGAATCCCACGACGCATGCGAGATAGAGAAGGGCGATCGCGACATAGAAGAACGTGCCGAAGCCGAGGGCATATCCCACGTACGCAACCAGAGCGGTGTCGATGATACGGATGAAGAGCACGAGCCAGGCGGCGCCGTACGTGCCGAAGATCGTCGAGTAGGTCTCGACGCCTTCAATCTCCTGTTC
>JBGSYJ010000060.1:0-1769 GCA_041750915.1 Thermoanaerobaculia bacterium
CGCGGTCCTGACGTTCAATCAGATCGAGGACCTCGAGACGCGGGAGCGATTCAACTCGATGCCGACCACCTTCCGCCTCAAAGTGGACGAAGTCGACGCGCTGATCGCTCAGTCAAAGGCGCTGCTCGCCCTCTCTCCCGAGTTCAACGAATTTCTCCGTCGGGTGAACCGGCTGGTGCCCGAACGCTGATCGGCAAGGTCACTGATGAGGATGGAGGATGCGATGTCGAAGAAGAAGGCGCCTGAAAGCGCGTGACGCCGCTTGTGAAGAGGCTCTTCAACAAGTGGCTGGCCTGGACGCGGTGATCCCCCCGGTGTCCCGTTAGAGAAATCCACTCCCACGAAGCGGCTGTTGGGAAACGCTTGTGCCATTACATTGACGGCATGCCCCTGTCCGGTCCCGACATCGATCACGTCGATGCCGGAACGCAAACGGTCCACTACCCCGTCAGCCAGGGGCAGGATCGCTTCCACCAACGCCGTGTCGTACGAGACGATACGCCCCACGACCATGCCTCCCAGCCACTCCCGCACGTAGCGGCGGATTCCGATCCGCCGTTCTTCGGGGTCGTCAGAACTTGCGCGTGCTGGAGCGCGTATCGTCCCATCCCTCTTCACACAGGAACCCGAATCAGCCGCACCTTCGAACCCGTCCCTCGTCACGCTACACTGTAGCCCTTGAACATCACAGACTTCGTCACCCGCTGGAAACCTTCCGCCTCCTCCGAACGCTCGAACAGCCAGACGTTCCTCGGCGAGCTCTGCGACCTCATCGGCGTTCCACGCCCCGATCCAAAAACAGGCGATCCCGACCGCGACCGTTACGTCTTCGAGCGCGAGGCCGTCCTCCATCACGAAGGTGGCCGCCAGAGCCTCGGATTCATCGACCTCTACAAGCACGGCTTCTTCATCCTCGAGGCGAAACAGGGCTCCGAGGCCGATTCGATGAAGGCCGGACACGGGCGACGGCATACGCCTGCGTGGGAGATCGCGATGCAGAGAGCGCAGGGCCAGGCGCTGAAGTACTCGCAGACGATCGAAAATCCGCCGCCCTTCATCGTCATCACCGACATCGGGTACTGCTTCGACCTCTACGCATCGTTCGACGGCACGCGCAACTACCGGAAGTTTCCGGACGCCGTCAACTCACGCATCTATCTCGAGAAGCTGGAGTCGAGCCCGGAAGATCTCGAGACTCTGAAGCAGATCTTTCTCGATCCGCACGCGCTCGATCCTTCGAAGCGGACCGCGAAAGTCACCCGGGAGATCGCGGGCTACATCGCGCGCCTCGCAAAGGCGCTCCAGGAGACCGGGCATGAGCCGGAGACGGTCGCGAAGTTTCTCATGCGCTGCCTCTTCACGATGTACGCGGAAGACACCGAGCTGCTTCCGAAAGGCATCTTCGGCGACGAGATTCCGAAGTGGGCGGAAAAGCCGGAGTCATTCGCCGGAGAAGTGAGTGACCTGTGGCGCCGGATGAACGAGGGCGGCGATCTTTACGGCAAAGGCCACATCTGGCAATTCAACGGCGGTCTCTTCGCCGACCCCGTCGCACTGCCGCTGAACCGTCAGCAGCTTCTGATTCTCGGCCTCGCGGCGAAGAGCGACTGGAAGGACGTCGAGCCGGCAATCTTCGGCACACTCCTCGAGCGCGCCCTCGATCCGAAGGAGCGCCACCGCCTCGGAGCGCACTACACGCCGCGCGCGTACGTCGAGCGGCTCGTGCGGCCGACGATCGAAGAGCCGCTGCGAGGGGAGTGGGACAGCGT
>JBGSYJ010000061.1:0-9344 GCA_041750915.1 Thermoanaerobaculia bacterium
AGAGGGGTCAGGGGTGAGGGATCTCCGAGGTGCACCAGCCTTCGGATCTAGAGAGAGCTGTTTTGAATCCGGAGCGCGCGGTCCGCGGGATCAGCGGCTGGATGACCCAACGAAGAAGGACCCTCACCCCTGACCCCTCTCCCGCCGGGAGAGGGGCACTTCCAACCCTTCATCGACGGACCCAGCCAACCTCGCGATCTCGGCTGCCACCAACTCCATGGACCCCGCGAGCGAATGATCTCCATCCTCGATCTCGACGAAGCGCGAGCCAGGAACCAGCAGACCGGAGCTCTCCCACCCTTCCCACACCTCACGCACTTTTTCGAACGGAACGCTCTCGTCTTCGCGTCCCATGAACACCGTTACCGCGGTCGCCGGAGCGCGGTCATCGCAGGTGACCGCCTTCATGTTCTCGAAGAAGCGGCGATGAACTCTGCACTCGTCTTCGGTGCCCTCGTACAACAGCACAGGATCTCCGTCAGCGACGTGATCGATCCAGTGAACGGCGACACCGAGGGCAGGCGCGATCAGAACAACCGGCGCGTGCACTCCACGACGGATCACCTCGAGCGCAACGAGCGATCCGAGCGAGCTGCCGACTACGACCGACGGGGCATCGGCTGCAGCAGCTTCCATGGCGCACAGCACCATCGCCTCGAACTCGAGTGCTTCGACGGATGGAACGTTCAGATCAGGCGCATTGAACCGGATGCCGAGGGGCGTGAGAAGTTCCCGGAGCCGGGTTGCTTTCTCTCCAGTCGGCGAAGAAGTGAAGCCGTGCAGATAGAGAATTGACGTGTCCATTCGTGTCGAGGATACAGGATCGTTCTTGCCGCGAATCGGTTTTCCATGATACGAAATGAGTCCAAGGGATGAGTCCATGCAGAGTCTTCAGGATACATACGCGCCACACAACCGCTGCTTCGGCTGCGGTCCTTCCAACGAGAAAGGCCTGCGGATCAAGAGCTTCGTCGAGGGAGACGAAGTCGTCGCCGAGTGGCGTCCGGAGGAGTTTCATCAGGCGTTCGAAGGGATTCTCAACGGCGGCATCTGCGGCGCACTGCTCGACTGCCACAGCAACTGGACCGCGACGCATCATCTGATGCAGAAGAGCGGCGCGGACTCACCGCCGTGCACGGTGACCGCTGACTTCCACGTGACTCTCAAACGCCCCACGCCGATGGACGCGCTTCTGAAGCTTCGCGCACATGTCGTGGAATCGACCGACGATCGCGCCGTCATCGACGCGACTCTCGAGGCCAACGGAAAAGTGACCGCAAGCTGCCGCGGCACGTTCGTCGCGGTTAAGGAAGGGCATCCCGCGTATCACCGGTGGTAAACGCTACGGGCGATTTCCGATCCGGTCAGTCCGGATCGCCTATGTTGAGCGGCGGTGTCATCCTGAGCGGAGCGAAGGATCCCCTGATTGCTTACGGAAGAGCGAGCCCTGAGGGGATCCTTCGCTTCGCTCAGGATGACAAGTCCTCGTTCGCTTCTCAACTCGACAGCGCTCAGACCCGTCCACTCCACTTCACGATACCGAGGCCATAGCCGTCCTGATCGGCATGCTCGACGAGCTCCTCGACCGTATCGGGGAGCCTGGTCTTCAACTCCGACCAGAAACGGGGAACGTCTCCTGTATCGACGACCGTCTCTTTTCCGAATCGTCGACGGTAATCCGGAACAATGTCGTGAAAAGCGATGAAGCCGCCCGGCGCCACCATCGGCGAATAGAAACGAAAATCAGCCGATACTCCGTCGTAGGAATGATCGCCGTCGATGAAAAGGAAGTCGATGTCGTCCCCGGAAAGCAGATCCCTCACGCGGTCGGCGGTTTCCTGACACTGCGAGTCAGCGCGCACGCAGCGGATCTCCTGACCCGGCAACGCAAACGCTTCGATTGCCCCCATCCTCGCATCGCTGAATCCGAGATCGACCGAAATGATCCGGGTGCCCGGGCCCGCGGCTCGCGAGAAGAGAAACGTTGTTCCACCTCCTGCCGAACCAATCTCCACGATCGTTGCAGGCTTCACTTCCCGCACACGATTCAGCAGAGTCGTAATCTCGGAGAGAATCTGAATGGGTCGAAAGTCGTGAGAGCTCCAGATCAGATCGAGAGAGTCCTCGATACCACGGGAACGCTGATCCGCGGCGACCAGCTCCCGCCCCTTTCTGAGCAGCCTCGCATGAACGTGCCTACGAACCAGAAACTGCGGCGTTGCGGCGTAAGCGATTTTTCGAATGGTGTCGACAATCAATCCCGGGCCCCCGAATCAGCCAACCCGCTCGCTCCATCCGTCAACGGAGGAATCGCGAGCTGGCGGAGCTTCGTATTCAATGCTCTGATCTTTGCGTTCGAGAAGGTGAGACGCTCCCGCAGAAATCCCGGAAGATGCATCGCGCTCCAAAGTATGGCTCTCGCGGTGCTCCCGGCACTGCCTGACCGAGCAGCTCGAACGAAGCCGAGTATCGCATATCTGAAAAGCATCTCGGGAATCACCGCCCGGGGAGCGAACAGTAAATAGACAGAGAAAAAATTCTTCAGCTTGTGAAACTGCACATTCGGAGTGGCGACGCGATCGAGCCCGGGATCGATATCGAAAACATGTGCCGCGGGCACGACGTGGATTTGGCGGTCGTCGATGAGCAGCCGGAGGCAAAGCTCGACATCTTCGTAGTACATGAAGAACGGCTCGCGAAATCCTCCGAGGCGTGTCCAGGTCTCGCGGCGCGCCCACATCATTGCCCCCGGAACGAAGCTGACCGGATACGGCTGCGAGGGCAGCCACGAAGCCAGGCTGCCTGCTCCAAAGTCCACCCGGCGATGCACCGCGTCGAGCAGCACGCCTCCCCCTGCGGATCGGATGCGTCCGGTCGCCGCATCGAACATGACCGGAGAGAGCAGCGCGGCCTCGGGAGCCCGGCGCGCGTGCTCGAATAGTCGATCGATGCAGTCTCGGTCGAGCGTCAGATCATCCTCCGTGAGATAGACGAACTCGCCGGACGCCGCTGCGATACCGCGATTCATTCCTCCGGCGAATCCGATGTTGTCAGACAGCCAGATCGTGCGGAAAGACGGAAAGAGCTCCACTACTCGTGCAATCTCATCGGAACGCGCGCTCCGGTTGTTGACGACGATGACCTCGAGCCGTGGATATGATTGTTGAGCGATGGACTCGAGGGCCGAGCGCAGTTCATTCGGCCGGTCGTGACAAAGCACGACCACGGAAATCAGCGCCTGCTCCCGCGTCTTCTCTTTCATCTCGGACGTCATCTCCGGAGCAGTCAACTCTCACTTCCACGGGAACGCTTTCCAATCCTTGCCTTGATCGCGACGAGCTGTGGCTTCACGTATGCGCCCAGCGGCGGCCGAAGAACGATCGGGTACATGATCACGATATAGAGCATCGCGACGGCACTCGAGGTGAGCGCTAGTTCAATGAAGCTGTCCGGCGTCCAGTACGCTGCCAGAAGCATGCTTGCTCCAGCCAGAAAAAGGAAGCGCCACAGCCACGGTACGAACTGCAAAACGAATCCGGACAGCGACGAGCCCGTTTCGCGGGCCGCTGGAGGGAGATTCCGCCGGAGGCCCATCGAAAGTACACCCAGAATCGAGCCGAGTGGCGCTCCGATCGGCCCGAGGAGCCATGCGAAACCGATCGCCGAGCAGACGGTCACGGCACCATCAAGCAGCGCCGTGATTGCAAGATGCTTCTCGAATCCGAAGCAGAAAATCGTATAACCGACCGTGAGGTTCAGATGACGAAGAGTCATGCTCGCGATCAGAGCCGCGGTGAGCGCGATTCCGCCGAATTGCTCGGGCCCGACCCACCAGGCGACGAAGCCCTCGTTCACAGCCAGGATTACGACACCCAGCAGCCCGCTCACCGTAAGCATCGCCAGACTCAGCGAAGAGCTCACCTGGAACATCCGTTCACGCGACTCGGACATGCGCATCTCGCTCAGGGCAGGTGCTGCAAGGTTGATCAGCAGATGAGGCTGATTTGCCAGCACTGCGATGAGCTTTCCCGTGATCGCAAACGGAACGACGGCGGCAGGACCGAAGATCTTCCCGATGATGAGCAGATCCGTTCCGCTGACGAGCACGTGTGCCACCTGAACCACGCTCATCCACAGCCCTCGGCCAAGCTGGAACCGCGCCTTGCTCCAGCCCAGCTTCGGCAGCTGCGGGGGAATCGCAAAGCGGAATCGAGCGCGTACCCGCCAGAGCCAGAAACCGCTCATGATGATCTGTCCGAGAATCCACCCTAACGCCAGCGCATAGAGACCAGCTCCCCACACGACGAACAGAATCGTGATCCCGACACCCAGCAACGACGCCGCAATCTGAAGCTTGCCGAGGAAAACCAGATCCTGCATTCCTTCGAGCAGGGCCTGGAACACTCTGAAGGGAAAAAAAAGAACGAAAGCGAAGAAAACCAGGCCCATCGCAGGACGGAGTGCAGCCCATTCGTCGGGCATCGAAAGCCAGAGCGCCAGGGATGCGGCAGCGACCAGAGGCACCTGCCACAGAACGAGCCGCAGAGTCTCACCAACGAGCTTCGGGAGCTCGTCCCAGCTTCCTTCGACCGCCGCTCTGCCCTTCACGTAGGCCGTTTCACGAGGCAGCAGGGCAACCACGCCAAGGTCCAACAGCATGAGATAACTGAGGAGCTGGGTCGCCACCAGCCAAAGGCCATAATCGTACTGCCCGATACGTTCGAGGAGAAACGGAGTCAGCCATAGAGCGACGAGCATGAGGAGGGCCTGGCTTACATAGCCCAGGCTCAGCCCGCCGAGGAATCGTCTTGTCCGGCTCATGATCGGTCGATCCGCGCCCACGCCTTCTCAGCGGAACGGCGCGGATCGCGCATTCTCTCCGGTCCTGTCATGCACCGCGCAGTCTCGCACAAGGGACCGTCGCTCGTAAGCTGGCGATCGATTCGGTTCGCATTTCGTGACCCAGATCACAAGACGCGAGCATCTTCGCTCTGACCGTCAACGATTCGTCAAATCTGCGATCGATGAAAAAAATACAGACGTCCGTCATTTTCTTTTTTCGGCGTATCGCCTTGACGGATGGCTGACTGCAGGTCGCTAAAGTGGCTTCATCAGAGAGGTGGACACAGACGTGATCACAGGGAGCGGAGAGTCGGATATGGGGCTGCTGATCAAAGGGTCGGCGATGCCGCGCGTCGCGGACCTGATGACAGCGGCGGCGTTCGTGGCGTTCTGCCATGAGCACCGGCGAAAGCTCTCGTTCTCGCTTGCCGGAAAGGCAAACGAGATTCACGTGAAGATGAACGGCTGCTGCGACCGGATGCTCCGGGAGGCCGCCGACTACCTCAAGTCACGGAACGTTTCGATCGAAGCGGAAACCTCGTCACTGAATGGAGGCTGACCCATGGCGAAAAAGAAAAAGAACCTCAAGAGAAACGATCACCGTCGCCGGGAGCGGAAAGAGAGAAGAGAGCGGCATCTGGCGATCCGCGAGGCGATGCGGGAGCTCTCTGACCTTCTGCAGCACCCTGGGCCACTGACGCCGCGCTACGACCGCCACGTCAACTGACGGCGGATACCCAATGGCGTCAACTTAAGGCACGACGTGTCATCCTGAGCGAAGCGAAGGATCCCCCTCAAGCCTTGCGATACAGCCAATAATCAGGGGACCCTTCGCTACGCTCAGGATGACACTTGCTCCTGCGCCCACTTGCCCCGTTGTCGTTGCCGCCGTCCTCGGTCAAGATGATTGCGTGAAACGATCCGAGAAGGCGGAGAAGATTCAGCAGATCCTGGACGATCTCTATCCTGCCCCACCGATCCCCCTCGATCACCGTGACCCGTTTACCCTCCTGATAGCGGTACTTCTCTCCGCTCAGACCACCGACGCGCAGGTCAATCGCGTCACACCCGCGCTTTTCGCGCTGGCTTCCACACCGCAGAAGATGGCTGCCCTCGAGGTGCCCGAGATTCATCACTGCATCCGAAGCTGCGGTCTGGCGCCGTCGAAAGCTCGGAACATCAGCGCGCTGGCGAAGATCCTCGTGGCCGAACATGGAGGCCGGGTTCCGGACGATGGGGAAAGTCTCGAACGGCTGCCGGGCGTGGGGCACAAGACCGCGTCGGTCGTTCTGGCGCAGGCCTTCAACCGGAGCGCGTTTCCAGTCGATACGCACATTCACCGCCTCGCCTGGCGCTGGGGACTTTCCAATGGCAGCAGCGTCGAACAGACCGAGCGGGACCTCAGACGGGCATTCCCGGAGGATAGCTGGAACCGTCTACACCTCCAGATGATTTACTTCGGACGTGAGCACTGCACCGCGATGCGTCACGATGCGCAGAAGTGTCCCATCTGCTCCTGGGCCATGAGCAAGGCGAGAATGGGAGGGAAGTTCAAGCGATGAAGGTTTTCGTGACCTGCCCGCGTTGCGACGAGGCAGGCGATCCCGAAAGCACCCTCTATGACGATGCGTTTGACCTGCTGAGATTGAGCGTTGGCAAGCGATTCATCCGGGAAACGGCCGACGATCCGTTTTACTGCATTGTCTGCGAAGCGAAGGGAGTCTATTGCGAGGCGGAAGTCTCGGAAGGGGGGAGTGAAAGGATGAAGGATGAAGGATGAAGGATGAAGCCTTCCACCCTTCACTCCTCAACGTTCACTCTTCCACACTCTTCATCCTTCATCCTTCATCCTTCATCCTTAATTCTTCACTCTTCTTCCTTCCATCTCAACGGTTCAGGATCGCGGTCGTCGATCGACACGCGCACCGGCATCCCCTCAGTCAGTCCTGAGAAATCATAGGTTCCGGTCGAGGCTCCGCTGAGGACGACCACGGTGGAGGGCCGCGCGCGGCGCTCACGCTTCCAGTGATCCTGATATGCGAGAAATGGCGCTGCCGCGCGCAACTCGGCGAGCGTGTACGAGCCATGCTGCTCGAGCACCTCATCGAGGCGGATGTCTCCAAGGTAGAGTGCCCGGAACTCCCGCCCACCCGCCTCCACGGTGATGAAAGCGCCCGCCCCGAGGTTCATCGCTGCGGCTGCATTGCGATCGAGATTGACGGCGAAACTGTTCAGCGCACCCACGCTGCCGACGAGAAGTCCTCGGAACTCTTCAGGACCGGCGGTGTATCGGCCTTCCCATCGATCATGCTCCGGGGCGGGATAGAGCAGAACCGCGACGGGGCGACGGTTCAGGCGGAGGCTGTTCACATCGGTAAGCGTGATGAAGTCGACCGGCGCTCCCCACAACCCCGGTGATCTCCTCGCGGCGTTCTCGTCCCGGCGATGAAGCGTTGCGACGTAGCGACCCGGCGGCACCCGGGCAATCGCACCTTCGAACCGAGGCTCTCGTTCACCGAACGGCAGTGATCCATGCGAATCGAGCCTCAACAGACCGGAGGGCGCATCGAGATAGGCGCGCTGCGGTGGGAGCCACTGATCCCGTCCCATCTCGCGGGCTGTCAGCGGCGGACCCGCATGCAGGTCTACTCGGATCGCGCCCCAGGTGGCGAGCTCCCATGTCACGAGAGCGCCGCGCAGAGCGAGCTCTCTGAGGTGTAGATCATCGAGATCGCCATCGTCGGAAAATTCAGTGAGTATCCGAGGACGGGAAAGGGCGATGTTCTGAGCGGAAGCCTGATCGTAGAGAAAGGCGACAGGCCCGTCGTTGCCCGCCTCGAGTCGCTGCGACCGCGCGACGACCCGATGCGTCTGGGGAATCGGCGGGGTCGTGACCGCGCCATGCCTAAGCAGCAACTCCCCCACTCTCTCCACCCCGCTCACATTTCTAATGTATCAGAGGGCTCGGCGCCCGGCAAATCCAGCAGGCGCTCAGAAGCCTGACGTGCATTCACGCCGTCGCTAATGCCATCGCTGCAACCGGCGCATGAACGGGCGAGTCAACCTGATCAGCGCAGTCGCAGACCGCCCGGACGAAGCGGTCGAACTCGAACGGCTTTCTCATGACGGCGAAGACCCGCTCAGGCGGAACGTCGATGTCGTGCAATGCCGTGAGTACGATCACTCTGCGCAGCGCATCGGGTCTCGTATTGAGGAGATGGGCAATGACCTCCTGCCCGCTCACCTCGGGCATCACGAGATCGAGGACGATGACAGAAAAATCGACCACATCGATCGAGCTGATCGCTTCCGCGCCGTCGCTCGCCCAGCTGACGAGGAACCGTTCTCGCCGCAGGATCGCGGAGATCAGTTTTCGGTTCGTCGCGTCGTCATCGACCACAAGTGCGGTCCGCAGGGCTCGGTTCCTTCTCAGGGTAGGTTTCATGACTCCCTCTACTTCAACCCTGCTGCCAGCGTAAGTCGTTGATTCGAAGCGATGGAGTGCGAAAGATCGTCCCTTGGTATGGACAGACCGTCACCCTGAGGGCTCGCGTCGACAAGAGCAGCTCAGCAACTCCGCGATGCATTCGACGTACGATAGAGAAATGAAAGCGCCGCCCCTGATGCGAGGTTCGGCCTGGCGAACGTCCGGTCTTCTCACGCTATCCGCGACCCTCGGTGCCGCAGCCGCGTTTCTGCTCAATGGCTCGAATGTCACTTCGCGATCTGTTGCCACGGGGGCGATCGTCGGATTCTGCCTGGGGATCGCCGTGCTCGCATTCTCGATCCTGCGCAGTCGTATCGAAGAGAACGGACAGCGCGCCAGAGAAAGAGAGTTCGCCGACAAGGAGCTGGAACTGGCGCGCTCGATCCAGCAGCGGCTCCTTCCTCCCTCTTCGATCGAAGCGGCGGGCTATCGCGTGGAGTCACGCAATGTCGCCGCGCAATACGTTGCCGGAGACTTCTATGACGTGTTTCATCTTGCAGACGGCTCGCTGGGTCTTGTGGTTGCCGATGTTGCCGGCAAAGGCATCGGAGCAAGTCTGATCATGGCGACAGTCAAGGCGGTGCTCCCGCTCATCGCTGCGGGAAAGTCGGTGGAGGAGACCCTCGCGGAACTGAACGTGCGCATCCACCGAGATCTCGCTCGCCGCGAGTTCGTCGCACTCGCATACGCCCACTACGACCCCTCCACATCGACACTCCGCCTCGGAAATGCGGGCCTGCCCGACCCGTTGCTGATCAGAAGGAATCACCCTCCCCTGGCACTGGAGGTGCCGGGACCACGTCTTCCACTCGGTGTAAGGGTCAGCGTTCGCTATGAGGCACTCTCGCTGAAGCTCTCACCAGGAGAAAGAATTCTTCTCTACTCCGATGGGCTGCCTGAGGCGCCAATGGAAAACGGCGAGCCGCTCGGCTACGAAACGCTCGGGAAACTGGCAGGCATCGAGGCGTCCGACCCGGCAATGTGGCTCGACAATTTCCTCGATGCGGTGCGAGCC
>JBGSYJ010000062.1:0-9001 GCA_041750915.1 Thermoanaerobaculia bacterium
GACGACTCGCTTGTCATGGAAAAGACGCTGGTGAAGATCGAGGAGAGACCGGTGGCAAGAAGTCTGATCACCATCCCGAACGACTACCGTGACGCGAGCCTCAAAGAATCACCCGACGGTCAGCAACCCGCTTCGTTAGACCGAGCCGGTCGAAGTGCTCGAGGAGCGGGATGATCACCTTTCGCGTGATCCCGTAAAAGTCCTTGAACCAGGCGACGTCCGCGCTCTCCCCCTTATGTGCAGCAAGCTTAGCGGCTGCTTCGTCGACGGTGTCGCGGTGCACATAGATCCCATCGGCAATCCGGATCAGGACGCCCGTCTTCACCAGGAATGTGATGACGCCCTCGATCACCTTAGGCTTCTGGTGAATCGTCTTGATCAGTTCCGATACGGGCGGAACGACGAGCCCCGCCTCCCGGAACCTCAGCTCGATCTGCCTCGCCAGCTGACCCTCGGATCCGGCCAGCTCCTTCGAGCGTCCGGGTACGTCGACGGTGTCGCCGTTCAGCTCGATGATCCTCTCCCGCTGCAGGTCCGACAACAGATACTCGATCACGTTCGGATCGACGTGCGGCGGAATCGTTCGCTGGATCAGCTCACTGCGCGAAAGGCCGGTCGCGAGCTTGTTCTCCTGAAACCATTTCCCAAGAAATTCCATCGCCTCTCTGCGGAACTCCCCAATGCTTTCGCGGTGAAGCCAGCGGCGTGCGCTACCGCGCGCGAGACTTACAAGTCCGTCGGGATCCTTCGGCAGCTCTTTCTGAATCGCTTCGATGCGAAGTCCCGTCTGCTGCTGCAGCTCCTGCATCGACACGCCACGCAAACCGCTGAGCCTCGAGACGAGCAGCAGTCGCTGTTCGATATCCATCGACTCGAGCGTGGCAAAGATCTCTGTACGCGTTCCACGGCGGAGCCTCGCCATGTGCGCATCGAGAATGATTCCGCCGCCGATCGTGCGTGCTGGCGAATAGCGGCGAATGACAAATCGGTCGCCTGCGACTGCCGTCACAGGAGACTCGAGACGGATCTGCGCGTAGACCGTCGCGCCGGGACGAATCTCTGGCCCTGATGCATCGACGATGCGCACCGATCCGAGGAGCTCGGCGGAGTAGTGATGGAAGCGAATGCGCGCCTGGTCTTTCAGCGGCGGCGCGTCTGCGAGCAGCTCGAGCCGGACCGTGAGAATCTGCGACGGCCGCAGCGTTCCCGGCGCCACGAGCTGCTGGCCGCGATGCAGTTGTTCGAGCGTTACGTCTGGCAGGTTCACGCTCGTGCGCTCGCCGGCAATGGAGCGTTCGCGCGCCCCACCATGCACTTGGATGTTCCGGGCGCGGCTTCGATATTCGTCAGGAAGAACCTCGACGTCGGCGTCGAGACTGAGCTCGCCGCTCACGGCCGTTCCCGTCACGACCGAGCCGAAGCCCTTCATCGTGAAGGCGCGGTCGACAGGCAGGCGGTAGACCATCCGTTTCGCGTCACGTTCTGGTGCGCGCGCAGCCGATTCGATCAGCGCGTCGCGCAGCTCCCCGATGCCTGCACCCGTCACGCTGCTGACCGGTACGATCGGCCGACCTTCCAGCATGCTGCCGCGCACCAGCTCCTCGATCTCTAGCCGGACGAGGTCGATCATCTCCGGCTCCACGAGATCGCTCTTGGTAAGGGCGACGACGCCGTCCGGAATCTGGAGCAGCCGGCAGATTGCGAAGTGTTCCCGCGTCTGCGGCTTGATCGATTCCTCGGCAGAGACGACGAGCAGTACGCTGTCGATTCCACCGATGCCCGCGAGCATGTTCCGGACGAACCGCTCGTGGCCGGGAACGTCGATGAAGCCGATCTGGTAATCGCCGGCGGCGAGACTGGCAAATCCGAGGTCGATCGTGATGCCGCGACGTTTCTCTTCGGGGAGACGATCGGCGTCGATTCCCGTGAGCGCGCGCACGAGCGCGGTCTTGCCGTGGTCAATGTGGCCGGCCGTGCCGACGACGCGGCGTTTGTGGGGGGAGGTGGGGGTGGGATCGGTCATGGGGAAGCAGATCGTGTCGTTAGGCGCTCAGCATTGTGGCGCGAGATGACCGAACTTGTCATCCCGAGCAAGCGCGGGCGGGCGGGAGGGGCGAGGGAACTCCGGCGTTAGTACATACGTGATTCTTGAGGGGCAGGGGGTGGCGGAGACCTATAGGCAACTATGTACTATCGCGAGAGGTCCCTCGCCCCTCCCACCCGCACAACCAAGCTCGGGATGACAAGCTCGTTCATTCCTCGCCAACGACCTGTCGAGTCATTCTGAACCTCAGGATGACACCTGTTCCTCATCCTCGCTTCTTCATCATCTCCACCATCGGCGGTGGGACGCGCGCGGGAAGTCCCATCATCTGCTGGAGGTCGATCGCGTTGACGATCGCCTGGCCGCGAAAGTGGTTGTTCGTGATGACGTAGACGTCGCCTCGCCCGTCCAGCTCGCGGATTCTCTCTGTCCAGGGCTCGAGCTCTTCCTTCGTGTAGAGATAGTCGTAACGTTCCCACGCCTCGTCGTGCTCGAACCACTTCTTGTAGTTCCGTCCGTGGAATCGCACGTACGAGACCGGACCGGAAACGAGGGCCGACGGCTTTACGGAATCGGAAAAGAGCGGCTGGTCGATGTTGACGAACGTCATCTCCCGTTCCTGGAGAAATCGGGTGAACGCTTCGTTCTGAAAACTGGAGTGCCGCACTTCGACGGCTTTCGGGTAATCGTGAAATGCCTCCGCGATGGCGTCGAGCCGGGTGAGCGCTTCTTCGCCATTCTTGAAGCTCCAGGGAAACTGAACGAGCACCGCTGCAAGGTTTTCCGCGTCTCCTAGCGGCTCGAGGAAATCACGGAAAGCTCCGACTTCCTCAGCGGAGTGCGTCTTCTCGTGAGTGAAGCCGCGAAAGAGCTTCACCGTGAAGCGGAAGTCGGCATTGAGCGCGGTCCGTTTGGTCCAGCTGTGCGCATGAGCCGGAGGTGGAATCCGGTAGAAGGACGAGTTGACCTCGATGGTGTCGAAGTACGAGGCAAGATATCCGAGGTGGTCGAAGCGGGAGCCATGAGGAGGGTAGACGATGCCCTCCCAGTCTTTGTAGGTCCAGCCTGCGGGTCCGAAGCGAATCATCTTCTCGAGTAGACAGTAAACAGTAGACAGAAGACAGTAGCCCGCCCTGCCTATCGCTGGTCGGGAGTTTCGTCCTGCGCACAGGATAGCCCTTCAAGATTCTCCTGATGGAAGGCAGCGACGGGTGACGTTTGCTGAAGGTGGGGTGGGCTCCTGTCTCCTGTTTACTGTGTACTGTCTACTCCGGCGCAGTTATTCGCATCATCGCCAACCCCCTCGCTTTTCGTTGCCTTTGCTCAAGACTCTGTGCTACAACCGCGCGCAACGGACCAATTTAATCAATGTCGTTGCTGGGAAACGGTTTCCATCGGCCAGAACTGTGTCCGTTTGCAGAAAGGGGATGATCGCTACTCTACCCAGGTAAGGCACTTTACGCGGGGACAGGGAGTCGCGGCAACCCCGCACGCGCACGTCACGCTGCGGCACCAAGGTTTTCGGATTCAGTACCAATTCTTAGGAGATCGAAGTCCCATGGACAACTTCAACGATAAAAGTCTCAACTGTGTCGAGTGCGGCGGCGAGTTTACCTTTACCCGGAACGAGCAGGCTTTCTACGCGGAGCGCGGTTTCACCAATGAGCCGAAGCGCTGCAAGAACTGCCGCGACAAGAGGAAGGGTGGCGGCCGCGAGGCCAGTGGAGGCGGACGCGACCGCTCCATGGTCAGCGTGACCTGTGACAGCTGTGGCGTGACGACTGAAGTGCCTTTCACCCCCGTGAGCGGAAAGCCGGTGTACTGCCGCGAGTGCTACAACCAGCGCCGTTCTCAACCCCGCTCGAACAGCTGGGCATAGTTCCAACTTTATCGAATTTCTTAGACGGGCGCTCTGGCGCCCGTCTTTTTTTGTCTTCTGACCCTGCTAGCGGTCGACAGAGACCGAAGAGCAAATGTTGAATGTTGAATGCGGAATGTTGAATGTTGAATTGGGCCACCGGTCTCCATTCAACATTCAAAATTCACAATTTCAACATTCACCATTTTCTCTTTTTAAGCAGACGACGATCTAAAGTTAGCGCCTATGCCCAATTCCCTCTCTCTCCAAGCCCTCCCCCATTTGAATTCCCCCTCCACCCTCACTAGAATGGCCCGGCCTTGCTGACGCCGCGCAATCTTCGCCCCGCTCGCTCGATCATCGACCTGATCGGCAACACTCCCGTGGTGGAACTCACCCAGGTCGTCGACGAGCCGAGTGCACGCCTCTTTGCAAAACTCGAATCGCTGAATCCCGGAGGCTCTGTCAAAGACCGCCTCGGCGTCGGGCTGATCCGCGCCGCCGAAAAGGACGGCCTGTTGCAGCCCGGCGGAACGATCATCGAGCCCACCGCCGGCAACACCGGCATCGGTCTCGCCCTCGCCGGTGTCCGCCTCGGATACAAAGTCATTCTCGTCGTGCCGGAAAACTTCTCGATCGAGAAGCAGAAGCTGATGCGCGCCCTCGGCGGCACGCTCATCCTCACATCAAAGGACGACGGTATGAAAGGGGCCATCGCCCGCGCACAGGAGATGGCGCGCACGACTCCCGGATCCTACGTCCCGCAACAATTCGTGAATCCTTCGAACAGCGCGATTCACTACGAGACGACCGGACCTGAGTTGTACCAGCAGCTCGAGGGGCGGATCGACGCCTTCGTCTGCGGGTCGGGAACGGGCGGGACCTTCACGGGAGTCGCGAGGTATCTGAAGGAAAAGTCCAATGCGATTCACTGCGTCATCGTCGAGCCGCAGGGCTCGATTCTGCAGGGCGGAACCGCGGGACCGCACGAAGTCGAGGGCATTGGAGCCTCGTTCATCCCGGAGGCGCTCGACATGTCGCTCGCCGATGAGTTCATCACGGTGACGGACACGCCGGCATTTGCGATGGTCTCGCGGCTTGCTGCGGAGGAAGGCATCCTCTCCGGGTCGTCCGGCGGCGCGGCCGTCCAGGCGGCAGTCGAAGTTGCGCGCCGCCTCGGAACGGGGAAGGTCGTCGCGACCATCATTCCGGACAGCGCCGAACGATACCTGTCGAAAGGGATCTTCTCGAACTGGGCCGAGGCTGATCCGAACGACGGGTGAGACAATACCCTCCGCATGCAATCGTTCCTGCCGCTGGTCCTGATGATCGCTGCTTACCTCATCGGATCAATTCCGTTCAGCTACCTCGTCGTACGCCTCTTCGCAGGTGACGACATCCGCACGAAGGGGAGCGGCAACGTCGGCGCGACGAATGTGCTGCGCAACTTCGGAAAGCTTCCCGGCATTCTCGCGCTCGTACTCGACGTCACGAAGGGATGGGCGGCGATTCTGCTCGTGCGCTACTTCGTGCAATCACCCGCGTGGCCCCTGCCGTTCACAGAAGGCGGCGGAGTTCTTCAGAGCCCGTCGTTCTGGGTCGGGCTCGCCTCGCTCATCGCAGTGCTCGGCCACATGTATCCTGTCTGGATCGGGTTTCGTGGCGGCAAGGGAGTAGCGACGGCGGCGGGGGTTTTTCTTGCCTCTGATCCGTGGTCGCTCGCGGGAGGACTCATCATCTTTGCCGTTGTGGTGCTCGGAACGCGTTATGTGTCGCTCGCGTCGATGCTCTCTGCGGCATCGATCCCGATTTTCATGCGCTTTCTCAGCGGCCAGCCCTTCTGGATCCTGATGTTCAGTATCCTCATCGCTGTCACGATCATCGTCCGACATCATCAGAACATTTCGAGACTGGCCCTGAGGACCGAGCGAAAGATCGGCCAACGGAAGGAGAGCGAGTGAAACTGACTGTCATCGGAGCGGGCTCATTCGGATCAGCGCTGACGGAGCTCGCTACGCGGTGCGGACACGAAGTCCTGCTCTGGGCGCATGACCCGGGGGTGGCCGAGGTGATCGCGGAGACTCGAAGCAATCCGTACTACCTTCCCGCTGCGGAGTTCGGCCCGCTCGTTCAGGTCACAAACTCGCTCGCGGATGCGGGACGGTTCAGCGACACGGTGATCATGGTCACCCCGAGCCATCACTATCGAACGGTGCTCACGGAACTGAAAGAGAGTCTTCCGCCTGAGGTGAGCATCATCTCTGCGACGAAGGGAATCGAGAACGAGAGCCTGGAGAGGGTTTCTCAGATCACCTCCGCGGTTCTCGGCAGTCAGCTCCGTGACTTCGGATGTCTTTCCGGACCGACCTTTGCCCTGGAAGTGTCACGTGGCGATCCAAGTGCCGCGGTGATCGCTTCGGAGAACGCCGAGTTCGCGAGCAGTGTCCAGGGGGCATTTTCCTGCCGGTCATTCCGCGCTTACAGAACCGACGACGTGGTGGGGGTCGAGCTTGCGGGATCGCTGAAGAACGTGATCGCGATTGCAGCGGGAGTCGTCGAGGGGATCGGATTCGGCTCGAACACGACCGCCGCGCTGATCACGCGCGGCCTACACGAGATCCGCAAACTCGGGCATGCACTGGGCGGCAAACATGAGACGTTCGCCGGACTGGCCGGCATGGGAGATCTGGTGTTGACCTGCACCGGCTCGCTGTCCCGGAACCGGAGCGTCGGGATCGAGCTCGGCCACGGGAAGAACATCGAAGCGATTCTGGCAGAGACGCGGCGGGTGGCGGAGGGGGTGCGAACCTGCAGATCGGCAAACGAACTGGCGGAAAAAGCGGGCATCGAGATGCCGATCGTTGCGGAGATGTACCGCGTGTTGTACGAGGCGGAGAGCCCTCGAAACGCCATTCAGCGGCTGATGAGCCGGGCACTCAAGCCGGAATGAAGATAAACGCGGGATTTTCAGGGCCATCGGAACCGTTCAGTCAGAAGGTCTCTGCCCCGTTGCGAAGCGGAATCCTCGCTTCCCTCAGCTGGTCAGAGTACCATTCCTGAAACCGGCCGGACGGAAGTCGTTTGCCGGTGTCCGAAGCAGGCCGGATCGCTCCGAGCTGCAGCCGGGCAACTTTCGTACAGTCAGTCGGCCCTTCAAAGCGGCCTTGCCATGTACTCAGCGCGAGTACCAGATCCGGAAGGTGCTGTCCCACCTTCCACCAGACCCGGGAGATATTTTGGGAAGACCACAGGTTTCGTTTTTAAAGCGGCAGCGGGAACAGGCAAAGCGGGAAAAGCAGCAGATGAAACTCGAGCGGCGTGCTCAGCGGGCGAATGAACCGCAGACGGACGACGTCGAGAATGTCGACCTCGAGAATGGTGACGCCGAATCGTCAGAGACCGGCGCGGAAGTCGTCGAAGCAGATTCGCCACGCCCGGAATAGGTGATAAGGCGTGTTTTATCTGTCTGAAGCATTCGAAGTCATGCGAAGGGTCAGGGGATAGCCTCGTCCGCCCGATCCGCGTTTCGAAGTATCCGCACGCGCAGCAGCGCTGAGGCCATCACCGGCAGCCCGTAACAGATCCCGAAGACCAGCGCGAGATCTGTTCCTTCATAGAGCAGGTAGGACGCGGGGCTCGCGGCAGCGAGACAAATCCAGAGATAGCTCCGTGATCGGATCGCGAACGGCAGCAACGCGAGCCAGTACCAGGGGTGGATCACAGGCGAGCAGACGAGCAGCGCACCAATCGAGCTCGCGACCGCCGACCCCGGCGTACGGCTCCGCCTGACGACGAGCGCGAGCGCGAACAGCAGCGCGATCCCGAGGAGCGCGCGGGTCACCGCTTCTGGGTAGAGCACTGCGTAGACCCGCGGGGAAATCCACTCGAGCCGCAGCGCATCCTTCACCGGCGCCCACGCAGTTTTCATCCACTCCGCGGCCCGAGAAAACTCAACGGCGCGAAGAGTGGCTTCGTACAGCGGCGAATTGAAAGACCAGCGCTGTGCGTAGTCGGCGAACCCCGGCATGATCGCTCCCTTCATGGCGAAGGGAAGCGTGAAGAACACCACGGTTGCCGCGAAACTCGAGATCAGTGCGGCACGCCGCTTTCCGTAACGCAGAAAGACCGCCAGGGCCACGACCGGAACGATCTTGACGAGCGTCGCCACCGCGAGGAGCGCGCCGCTGGCTGCAGCATTTCTCCGAACGAGCGCGAGAAACGAGAGCAGGAGAATCAGAACGGCCAGAACCTCGACGTGTCCATTCCACGCGCCTTCGATGATCAGCAGCGGAAAGAAACCATACGCCATCGCGATGCGCCTGCCCCATGCGCGGGCGATGATCGCGATCGTCATGAGATCCGCAATCAGAAGAAGAACCTTCCAACCCGTCAGCCCGGTCGACGTCACCCCTGTCAGCGCGAAGGTCGCCTGCGCGGCGGGCGGATAGATTGAGCGGATCTCCGGATGATTGATGCGTGCGTGCCAGGTCGTCCGCAGGCTGTCGAGCTCCGGATCTGCGGGAGCGAGGGCGTATGGACTGATTCCTGCCGCAGCCACGCGCCCGTCCCACAGGTACCGATAGACGTCGTGGGACAGCTCGGGCGCTGAGAGCGCCGGAACGACGCGCAGCGCAATCGCCGCCGTGAAGAGGAGCAGAGCGCCCGGACGGAAACGCGAGAAGACGCAGAGGGCCCAGCCGGCGAGCGCGGCTGCGTAGAGAATGAGGAAGGCGTCCGCCCCGTGCGATGAAAAGGTGAAAGGGAGCAGCGCTGTCGCCGCCCAGAGTAGAATCAGGCTCGTCAGAAAGGCCACCATCCGATGCTTCCGGGAAGTGACATCGTCGTCATTGCTGTCTACTACAGCGTTCTCATCGCTCTCGCGATCTACGGGATGCACCGGTTCCATCTCGTCAGATTACTGCGGAGACATACCCGCGCGACAGCTGTTGAGCCGTCGGCGATTGGACAAGGTGTCATCCTGAGAGGTTCTGGAGAAATCAACCATGTTGTGTCATCCCGAGCGTCGAGCGAGGGATCTGGGCGGTGGCTCCCTCTAGGAGACCCCCTCCCAGATCCCTCGCTCGACGCTCGGGATGACA
>JBGSYJ010000063.1:0-2000 GCA_041750915.1 Thermoanaerobaculia bacterium
TGAACCCTTTCGGCTAATGCGACAACGAACTACAGCCGCAGCAGAAACCGGCTTCATGTTCCGGATGCCGTTGGCTTATAGGCCGACGATCGGGCAAACAGGTTGTTGCGCCTCCTGTTGGCATTCCGAGGGTGCGGCCCATTGGAGAAACGCAATCGAGAAACTGGCGTACACTCCCCTCCCGTCGGCCTATCGCTCAGCCACCGCAGGTGGCGTGGAGTACCTCGAATGCGCAACCTCGTTTTCCGCAACCTCCTGCAGCTTCGCCAGAACTACTGGTTCTGGCCGTCTATGCTCACCACTTTCGCGCTCGTTCTTGGATTTACATTGCCGATCGTCGATTCCTACGTCGGAGTCTCCTGGATTCGCTCGATCGGCTTCCTCGAGCCGACCGAGGTGGAAGGAGCGCGGGCCATTCTGACCACGCTCGCCGGCGCGGTCCTCGGTGTTGCCGGCGTCGCATTCTCGATCACCATCCTCGCCGTGAGCTTTGCGTCGTCGAACTACGGACCGCGGCTCATCGGCAACTTCATGCGTGACAGGCTCAGCCAGCTCGTGCTCGGCGTCTTCGTCTCTACGTTCGTGTACTGCATCGCCGTTCTGGCGACGATCCATACGCAACGTCAGTTCGAGAGCGAAACGATCCAGGCCTTCGTACCACAAATCTCCGTCATATTCGCCATTGGCCTCACGCTTCTGTCCGTCGCCGCGCTGATCGTCTACATCCACCACGTCCCTGAATCGATCAACATCATGAACCTCGCCGCGGGGATCGGAGCGACGCTGCGCAGCTCGGTCATCCGAATGCTCGACGAGGAAGATGCCCGCGCCAAGGAGCAGGACGAGGTGGTCGACCTCGACGCACGCAAAAACTTGCCGCGCCGAGACGGGGAAACCTGCATCATCTGCACTGACGTCGCGGGATACCTGCAGCGGATCGATCTCAAAAGCCTGCGCCGCATCGGCGACGACAAGGACCTGCAGATCACCATCACCAGCGCGCCGGGCGACTTTCTCGCCGAAGGCGAGCCGGTGATGACGGTCCGGCCGGCCGAGGCGGTGAACGACACGATCCTGAGGAGCCTTAAGCTGTGCTTCACACAAGGGTCGAGTCGGAGCCACCTTCAGGATACCCTCTTCCTGTCCGACCAGCTGGTCGAGGTGCTCGCCCGTGCCCTCTCACCCGGCGTCAATGATCCGCAAACGGCTATCATGTGCCTCGACTGGCTGCGCGCCGGGCTGTCTGCGTTCGCTAGGCGCATCCCGGCGCAGGCGAGCGGAGATGTCGAGCGCGTGCGGTACACACGGGTGACCTTTGAGTTGATGCTGACGCGCTCGTTCCGCCAAATGCGCCAGTACATCGCTGCGGATCGGACCGTGACGATCCACGCCTTCGACGTTCTCGCCGACATCGCGATCGTCGCCGTTCGACCGAGCATGGTCGACGCGATATACACCCAGATCAGCGAGCTTTCGGAGGCTGCGAACGACTCGCTCCCCAGCGCCATTGCTCGCGAGGAGGCGGCGGCGGCTTGCGAGCAGGCACGCGAGAAGATCGCGAACAGGTACAAATTAAGCGCCGGGGGAAGTTCCGCTCGCGTTTCTTGAGCAGCCGCGGCGGTCCGGATTGCGCGAATACAAGCTCATTTCTGTGAACTGTTTTACGATTTGGCCGAACAGCACCGATCCTGCACTTCGGCTACATTGCACTAAACGGAAACACCGTCGTTTCGTGATAGGCGCGACTGCCGCAGGATTTATGCGACGCTGCGAGAAATGAGGCGATCTGCAGCCTGCCAGTGTTGCATATTCCTATTGCGAATTGGTCGGTGATTTTCGACCACCCGAAGGATTGTGGAGACTAGCCCGCATTTCTCACCAGGGGTAGGTGCATCGGGGGCCTGAACGTGGGAAAGTTCTTCTGCGACAAAGCCTTACCCGGTAGCAGGAGAGTTCCCCGATGCCGACGGAGTGTAGCGCGAAGCCGATGGTCTTTGCAC
>JBGSYJ010000064.1:0-3053 GCA_041750915.1 Thermoanaerobaculia bacterium
GGCGTCGGTGGCGATCTCGATACCGCCGCCGTCTGCTCCATAGAACACGTGCGTTCGCGCGAATCGCGCGTCGTCTCCAGCGCCGCCACCTGCAAACTGGTACATGCCCGCGGTTCGCATCGTAAGAGCCTCGACAAACTCTTCTGCAAGCCCTGCGAGTGCGTCCGTAAGTACGATCGCTGTCCGGAACCGGTAGTCTGCATTTGTGAGTCCGTGGAACGCTGACGCCATCTCTGCGGCGGCCGTCGCGTGATCGTCGTGAAGGCCCCGCGCGAGCACGGCGCCGAACTGCATCTCGGACCCGCGTATTGCAACGGCGCTCGCCGATTCGGCACCCGAAGCGCCGGTGATGAACTCTCCAGCCGAAGAGCAGCCGACCACCAGCCGGGGGCGGCAGACGGCAACAACGGCTTCGAGGAGCTCCGGGAGATCGTTCTCGGGAGAGGCAAACACGATCAGCGCGTCCGGCGGCTCGCCCGCCAGGGTGTCGGTAACGACGCGTCCGAGTTCCTCTCCCGCTTCGCGATCCCGCGCCCGAGTGTGGGCGACAGCCGTTTGCATCATCTCACCAAAGCAAATTGAGGATTGGATTGGAGCAGCTCTGCTTCCCAGTTTGAATCGAACGCTACCACCCTGCTCGCCGGGCATCGACTGCAAGCCCTATGGCGGTACCCGCAAATCACTTCCGTTCAGGATCTTGCGTTGCAAGCGTCGGTCCCGAGCATCGCTTCAGGTTTGCAAGTGCCACCCGTCGAGCGAGACGAATACCATGCCTGCTGAAAGTGTCGGTTGTGGCCTGACTTGGCGAGCATCGCCGTCGCTGCGCATCCCCCGATTCACATGCGTTCTCGTTGACCGTCAATCCATAGCCGAGTAACTTACTCCCCATGCAACAAGGGGGGACACGACAGTTGCCGTGACGCGCGGGAGTGGGCAAGAATCTCGTTTCCAAAAGACGCGCAACCTCATGCACCGAAAGATGTTGCGATTCCACCCAGGGCGTTTCGCGGAGTGCTTTTCTGCGGTAGCTTAAAAGAGCTGTGTAGGGTGACGCTTAACCGCGCGCTCGCCGCGATCCGTTCCTAAGGCCGGCGGCTTTCGCTGCTGCGCTTCGATGTGACAGGCGAAACGACGCGACGCCGGCGAGCGCGGGCCCCGAAGTACGCTTCAACAGCATTGTCCCGCCCCCAGGCGGGATTCACGACGGACGTTCGGAGTAGGCATGAGTACATCTATCGAAACACTGGTCAATCGCGAATATCAGCACGGATGGGTGACGGACATCGAGTCCGACACCGTGCCGCCCGGACTCAGCGAAGATACAGTCAGGCTCATCTCGCTGAAGAAGAACGAGCCGGAGTGGCTGCTCGAATGGCGCCTCAAAGCCTATCGCCGGTGGCTCACGATGAAGGAGCCGCACTGGGCAAACGTCACCTATCCGGAGATCGACTACCAGAGCATCAGCTACTACTCGGCGCCCAAGCAGGCCAAGAAGCTGGGGAGCCTGGACGAGGTCGACCCCGAGCTGCTCCGCACCTACGCCAAGCTCGGCATACCGCTCAACGAGCAGAAGAGGCTGTCGGGCGTTGCCGTCGACGCGATCTTCGATTCCGTTTCGGTTGGCACCACGATGAAGGACGAGCTGTCAAAGCTCGGCATCATCTTCTGTTCGTTCGGCGAGGCGGTGCAGGAGCATCCGGAGCTGGTGCGGAAATACCTCGGAACGGTGGTGCCGCATAGCGACAACTACTTCGCCGCGCTCAACGCGGCGGTGTTCAGCGATGGCTCGTTCGTCTACGTGCCGAAGGGCGTTCGCTGCCCCATGGAGCTCTCGACTTACTTCCGCATCAACTCGGCGAATACGGGTCAGTTCGAACGCACGCTGATCATCGCCGATGAGGGATCGTACGTCAGCTATCTGGAAGGATGCACCGCGCCCAAGCGCGACACCAACCAGCTGCACGCCGCCGTCGTCGAGCTGATCGCGTTGGACGACGCCACGGTCAAGTACTCGACCGTTCAGAACTGGTATTCCGGCGATTCCGAAGGACTCGGCGGGATCTACAACTTCGTCACCAAGCGCGGAAAGGCGTTAGGTGCGCGCTCCAAGATCTCCTGGACACAGGTGGAGACCGGTTCGGCGATCACCTGGAAGTATCCGAGCGTAATCCTCCAGGGCGACGACTCGACCGGCGAGTTCTACTCCGTGGCGGTGGTGAACAACCATCAGCAAGCCGATACCGGGACGAAGATGATCCACATCGGCAGGAACACGAAGAGCAACATCGTCTCGAAAGGCATCAGTGCCGGCCAGGGTAACAACTCCTACCGCGGCCAGGTGAAGGTGCTCCCGAAGGCCAGCGGTGCCCGCAACTACACGCAGTGCGACTCGATGCTCGTCGGGAACCGCTGCGGCGCGCATACGTTCCCGTACATCGAAGTGCAGAACAACACCGCCACCGTGGAGCACGAAGCCAGCACCAGCAAGATCGGCGAAGATCAGATCTTCTACTGCAAGCAGCGCGGCTTGAGTGCCGAGCAGGCGGTATCGATGATCGTCAGCGGCTTCTGCAAGGAAGTATTCAAGGAGTTGCCGATGGAGTTCGCCCTCGAGGCGCAGCAGTTACTGGGCATCACCTTGGAGGGGAGTGTGGGATAACAAGAGATACGAGATGCGAGATGCGAGGACCGACATGCGGATTGGCGACTCGATTAGTTCACGCCCTTCCTCGCATCTCGCATCTCTCATCTCGTTTCTCCCGCATCCTTCATCTCGCTTCTCCTCGCATCTCGCATCTCTCATCTTTGACTTTGAATAAGAACCAATGCTCGTAATAAGTAACCTTCACGCCTCGATCGATGGCAAAGTCATCCTCCGCGGCATCGATCTTACGGTCAACGCCGGTGAAGTACATGCGGTGATGGGGCCCAACGGCTCCGGCAAGAGCACGCTGGCGCAGGTGCTCGCCGGGCATCCGGCGTTCGAGATCACCGAAGGCACCGTGCTTTACGACGGCAGGAACCTGCTGGAGATGGAGCCCGAGGAACGCGCC
>JBGSYJ010000065.1:0-15202 GCA_041750915.1 Thermoanaerobaculia bacterium
GTTTCCCATGATCAGGCTGAATGCTGAGACGGCTTGCGGCTTCGGTGGAGCACCGACGAGCGTCATCCGGCCCTCGACGCGGAGGAGCTTCAGATAGGAGTTGATGTCGTGGTCGGCTGAGACGGTATCGAGAATGAAATCGAACGAGCCGGCGTGCTGCGCCATCTCATCGGCGTTGCGCGAGATGACGACTTCGTCGGCGCCCAGACGGAGAGCATCCTCTTTCTTGTCGGGCGAGGTCGTGAAGACGACGACGTGCGCTCCGATGGCGTGCATGAACTTCACGCCCATGTGGCCGAGTCCGCCGAGGCCGACGACGCCGACTTTCTGGCCCTTCTTCACGCCTGCGGCGCGAATCGGTGAGTACGTCGTGATGCCCGCGCAAAGAAGCGGCGCCGCGCCCGCGGGATCGAGGTTGTCCGGGACGCTCAGAACGAAGCGCTCGTCGACGACGACGCTGTCGGAGTACCCGCCATAGGTCACGCCTCCGGTATGTTTGTCAGGCGCGCTGTAGGTGGAGGTCGCATTCGCGCAGAACTGCTCGCGGCCGGCTTTGCATTGCTCGCAGGTGCCATCGGAGTCGACGAGACAGCCGACACCGACGATGTCGCCTTCTTTGAACTTCTTCACGGCGGAGCCGACACGGGTGACGCGCCCCAGGATCTCGTGGCCGGGGACGATCGGGTAGACGGTCGGCATTTCGGTCCATTCGTTCCGCACCATGTGCAGGTCTGAGTGGCAGATGCCGGCGAAGAGAATCTCGATCTGGACGTCGGTCTCCGCAGGGTCGCGCCGCGCAATCGTCGTGGGCGCGAGTGGAGAAGTTGCACTGGCAGCAGAGTAAGCCTTTGCGTCGTACATGTTGTGATTTTCCTTTTCTGAATAGAGCTGAGGCAGGCGTGGATGATTGTCTGAATCGTGCAAGTTCCTGCCCAGTTCGAACTGGCGTCGCGCATCAGCCCGCTTTTCAGCATTGAGAATGGCAAGGACGAGAACCTTCGCCAAAGTCCTTTTGAGTGACATGACTCCTCCTTTTCGCGAGCAAAAGCTCAACGCGAGGGAGGAGCGCGTGGATCGGCGAGCGTGGGTAGCGCAACCGATCGTGGAGTGACTGAGACGAATGTCGTCGCTAACGCTATGAGGAGCGGCGCAGCGAGAACGAAGATCACAGGCGGCAGCGCCACGAGCGGCAGGAACACCGCCAGCAGCAACAGGCCGGCAATCACGATGGTGCGCGTCACGACGTTCATTCTGGCATAGGACAATACTTCGAAGTCGCGGAACATTCCGATGTCCCGCGTTCTGAATAATTTCGCGGTACGACGTATGGCGCATTCATCCCGTGTCGTCGCCCCGGAACGCACGAGATCGATTGATCCCGAAGAACGGCGGATCGGAATCCGCCGCTACTGTTTCGCGAATATGATCGCTTCGGAGGATGCACGCATGCCAGGCAAAACTGATCGCGTTGGAAAGAAAAAGAATCTGCCAGCAAACGAACGGGATGAGCTTCTCGCAACATTGCAGGTCCGATTCGAGAAGAACATGAACCGCCACAAAGGTCTCGATTGGTCGAAGGTGCAGGCGAAGCTGGAAGACGCTCCAGGCAAATTGTGGTCACTGGGCGAGATGGAAAGCTCCGGCGGTGAGCCGGACGTCATCGGCTACGACAAGAAGACGCGCGAGTTCATCTTCGTCGACTGTTCACCCGAAACGCCCAAAGGGCGTACGAGTGTCTGCTACGACCTGGAAGGACTGGAGTCGCGGAAGGAACATAAGCCGAAGAACAACGCGGTCGACATGGCAGCGGCCATGGGCGTATCGATTCTGACGGAAGAGCAATACCGCGAGCTGCAGGAGCTGGGAGAGTTCGATACAAAGACGTCGAGCTGGGTCGAGACTCCTGCCGACATCAGGAAACTCGGCGGTGCCCTCTTCTGTGATCGCCGCTACGGCCAGGTCTTCGTCTATCACAACGGTGCGCAGTCGTACTATGGCGCGAGGGGGTTCCGCGGGGTGTTAAATGTGTGAATTCGCTGTGTAAGTAGGGGGACATTCTGATGTCCCTCGTTCCATGGAGTGAGGCGGTACGACTAACGGGGCATCCATCCCGGGGTCGTCGCCCAGAACGCGCAAGTTCCAGACAACCCGAAGGACGGCGGATAGGAATCCGTCGCTACTGCAGAGGCCTGTTCGCTTTTCGCTGCCCCTCTAATGAGCCCTTGGAATTTATGTGTAGAATGTTGTGTGAGAATGTGTGTAGAGGAACAGGATGCCGACCAATCTCGCCATAGATGACGCGCTGCTCGAGCTGGCCAGAAGCCTGAGCGGCCATCGCACGAAACGTGAAGTCGTCAACGAGGCGCTGCTGGAGTATGTCCAGCGCCTGAAACGACTAAAAGCGCTCGACACACTTCAGACGATCGACTTCGACAGGGATTTCAACTACAAGCGCGCGCGGTCGAAGCGGTGATCGTTCTAGATACCTCGGTGCTGTCGCACGTGTTCCGGAGACCGCCCGCGAGGCAGGCTGCCTCGGCCATCGTTGCGCACTTCCGTACACTCGTGAGTGAGGGTCATCCGCTCGTGATTCCCGGCGTTGTGCTGCAGGAGCTTCTCTCCGGAATCCGCGATGAAGTCCAGTTCGAGCGTTTGCGGGATTCGCTCGAAGGATTTCCGCTCATCCTGGCGGAAGAGGCGGATCACGTCGAAGCCGCACGTCTGATGAATCTCGTGAAGCGTCGCGGGATCGCCGCGTCGAGTTTCGATATGCTGATCGCCGCGACGACGATCCGGCGGCAGGCGGTGCTTTTCACTCTCGACCGCGACTTCGAGACGCTCGCTCCGTTGATTCCGTTGAGGCTGATGGAGCTTCCGGCATAGCGTCGGCATAGTAGAGGGACATTCCGATGTCCCTCGTCCCAGGGAGTGAAGCGGTACGACTTGTGGGGCATTCATCCGGGGTCGTCGCCCCAGAACGCGCAAGTTCGAGACGACGCCGGAGAACGGCGGATCGGAATCCGCCGCTACGGCTCGTCTCCCGCAGGGTAGAGCCGCTCGAATTCCGGATCGCCGTGGAGCGAATCGAGGTCGGGGTCGCGCCGGACCCATGCGGCGTCCCGATATCCCAGTTCCCACGATCTTCGAAGCGAGGCCATCGAATCGGACTTCGCCCCGAGTGTCGCGTACGTGCATGCAGCGTTGTACGCCATCGTCGGATCGGTCGGCCGCAGCGTAACTGCGAACTTCATCTCGCGCGTTGCGTCTTCGGCACGTTCCGCCCGGGCGTAGTAGCTGGCAAGGAGGGAGCGCGCCCGCGCATCCTCCGGGACTTTCAGGACCTGCGCCTCGAGAGCGAGGATGGCGCGCTGGAGAAAGCTCGCATGTCTGTCGCTGCCCAGGGCATAGAGAGCATTCATGATCGGGACGAATACGCTGTAGTCGTCGCCCGACGCTTCGACGGCGCGCTCCGCCATTTCGCCGATTTCCCGATAGTGGCCCGAGGAGAATAGCGATCGGCCGAGGAGGTAGTAGGCTCCTTCGCAGTCCGGTTTGGTCTCGATGGCCCCCCGCACGAGCGCCTGCGCGTCATCGTGACGTCCGTCGATGTAGCAGATCCAGGCCTGAGCGAGCTGAACTTCCGGTAAGGACGCACCGAGCTCACTTGCTCGTTCGGCCGCTTCGATCGCTTTCTCGGTCCAGTTTGCCGTGCGGTCGTAGTCCAGATGGTACAACGCACAAACGTACGCGATCCCTGCGTAGGCCAAGGCAAACGAAGGGTCGACTCCGACGGCGTTCTCGTACATCTGAAGTGCGAACTCCAGATCCTGACGCGTCCTTCGTCGCGTATAGCTGCGGCCGCGGAGGAAGAGATCGTACGCCTGAAGATCGTCCGTTGGTTTCGCGGAGATCGCCTGCTGCTCCTGCGGCGAGAGTGTGATGCGCAGTGCTTCGGCGATCTTCCGGGCGATTTCGTCCTGCACCTCGAACACGTCCGCCATTTCGCGGTCATAACGTTCGACCCAGATGGGAAAGCCTGTCTGCGTGTCGATCAGCTGCGTGCTGATGCGCAGACGGTTGCCGGCGCGGCGCAGCGTTCCCGCAAGGACGTATGCCGCCCCGAGTTGCTGTCCGATCTGCGCCGGAGTCGCCGGTTTGTCGCGATACGGAAGTACCGTCGGCCGCGAGAAGCTCTTCAGCCCTCGGATCTTAGTCAGCTCGGTGATGATGTCTTCGGTGATGCCGTCGCGGAAGTACTCGTCTTCATTCACTCCGCTGAGGTTCTCGAAGTAGAGAACGGCGATCGACTTCTCACGCTGGACGCCGGAGTCGCCTCGCGAGTCGCCACGTGAGTCGCCGAGATCCGGGACGCGCCGGCTTCCCGACGAGTCGAGGTCGCGCTTGAGGCGGAGAAGCTCGGTGCGGAGGTCCGTGGCGGACTGATACCGCAGGTTCTTGTCCTTCTCGAGGGCCCGCCCGATGATCCGCTCGAGCTGGGCGGGCATAGCCACATTGACCTGCGTCAGCGGAATCGGATCGCGGTTGAGGACCGAGTCGAAGACGACGGCGGAAGTTTCTCCCTGGAACGGAAGCGCGCCGGTCGCCATCTGGTAGAGGACCGCGCCGAGCGAGAACAGATCCGTGCGCAAATCGGTGAGCTGGCCGCGCGCCTGTTCCGGCGACATGTAGTACGTCGTGCCCAGCGTCGTGCCCGCCTGTGTGAGACTCTGGCGCTGGACGGCGGTCTCCGCTTCCGGATCGCGTCCATCGGAACCCTTGATCTCGATCTTCGCCAGACCGAAGTCCAGGATCTTCACCTGGCCTCTGTCGTTCACAAAGATGTTCGCAGGTTTGAGATCGCGATGCACGATGCCTTTCGAGTGCGCAGAGTCGAGTGCGTCCGCGAGCTGGATCGCGAGCTCGAGCAACTCGCTCAGCTCGATCGGGCCACGCTCAACACGATCCGACAGAGTCTCGCCCTCGAGAAGCTCCATCACGATGAAGTACTCGGTCTCGTGCTTCTCGATGGAGAAGACGGTGCAGATCCCGGGATGGTTGAGCGCCGACGCCGCGCGCGCTTCGCGTTGGAAGCGCTCGAGCGTCTGAGGATCCTGCGCCAGCGCCGGAGGAAGGAACTTCAGCGCGACGCGCCGGCCCAGTTGCGTGTCTTCGGCTTCGTACACGACGCCCATGCCGCCGCTGCCCAGCTTTCTTGTGACGTGGTAATGCGAAACGGTCTGGCCGATCATCTGATCCCCGTTGCGAGCGATTACTGGCTCTGTGATTTCAAAGATACGCTCAACGTATCACGAAGTAGAGGGACATTCCGATGTCCCTCGTTCCGATGGAGTGAAGCGGTACGACTTGTGGGGCATTCATACCGGGGTCGTCGCCCCGGAACGCGCAAGTCCGATACGACCCGAATGACGGCGGATCGGAATCCGCCGCCACTTCGCGGGCACTGGTTCCCCGCTTGCATCGTGGTGAAACCAGACGCTGAAACGAAAGGAAAACGAACCATGGATCGTCTAAGAAAGATGTTCTCTTCTCATCCGAACCCCGCGAGCGACGCAGGCGAGGTTGCCTTCGCGCTCGTTACTGCGGCAGCGGAGTGCAGCTATGTCTGCACGACGTGCGCCGATGCATGCCTCGAGGAGCCAAGTGCTTCCGACCTTCGCGGCTGCATCCGGACGAACCTCGACTGCGCGGACATCTGTGCCCTCACTGCGCGGCTGATCTCACGACCCGGTGAGCAGGATCGTGACGTCCTCCGCGCGCAGCTCGAAGCGTGTGCAAAGGCCTGCCGCGCCTGCGCCGAAGAATGTGAAAGGCATGCTGAGCACATGGAGCATTGCCGGATCTGCGCGGAAGCCTGCCGGAGATGTGCGGACGCCTGCGACGCAATGAAAAACGCCCTGGTGTAGTAGAGGGACATTCCGATGTCCCTGTGGCAGGGCCTTCCCAGGCCCTGCCTATTGCGCATCGTAGAAGATGTACGGGAGCGGGGTCATCGCGGTGGATGGTGCCCGCTCCAGCTGTCCTACTCGTTGCTGCTCGAGACGGCATGGCCTGGGAAAGCCCTGTCCACGTGGCCTGCTATGCCGTCCCGAGCCGACGGGCAAGTGGTGTACGCTGCAAACGAGCTCACACATGAAAGGAATTCTGGCTTCCGCTCTCGACACGCTGTCTCGTCGTGCACTGCATGCGCTTGCTCCATTCGAACGCTTCTCCACCACCAGCAAGTTCATCAATGTAGTGCTCATCGTGGCGATCCTCGGCGCCATCAACTTCACGCTCGGTGGCAGGATCGCGTTCTCCCTGTTTTACTTCATCCCCGTCGGCGTGGCCAGCTGGTATCTCGGCGCGAATTTCGGACTCTCGATCTCGGTGCTCTGCACACTCATCTGGCAAGTCTCCCAGCGGACTGGCTGGCCATTCGCGGCGCTCGATGCGGTCGACGCCTGGAACGCGACGATGCGTTTCATCATGTTCTTGACCATCACGGTGACGCTGACCCGATTGAAATCTTCCCTGGACGAGGCGCACCAGGCACGTCAGGCGGCGGACCTCGCAGCCATGCAGCGAACGAAGTTCCTGGACGAGATGAGCCACGAGATTCGAACGCCGCTGAATGTGCTGCTCGGTATGGCTGAAGCTCTTAGCGAGACCCCCCTTGAAACCGAACAGAAGCAGTACGTGAGGACGTTTCAACGTGAGGGCGAACGCCTGTTGGCTCTGATCAATAATCTCCTGGACGCCTCGAAGATCGAATCAGGTCACTACGCGATTCTCGACGAGGATGTCGATCTGCATTCCCTGTGCGAAGACGTAATTTTTTTCGTAGGCTCCAGCGAGCAGAATTCAGAAGTCGTGGTGCAGCTCGAATACCCTCCGGAAACGCCAATTGGCGTCCGTACCGATCCCGTGGCTCTGCGCCGCGTGCTCCTGAACCTGCTGACCAATGCTCTGAAGTTCACCCCGAAGGGGACAATCACGGTGGCGGTGCGTCGCACCGGTGATTGGATGTTGATCGAAGTGCGCGATACCGGCCCGGGTATTCCCACGGAGAAACTCGACACGATCTTCGAGCGATTCAGGCAGCAGGGCGGGAAAGACGACGTGCACAAGGGTGGCTCCGGCCTGGGACTCAATATTGTACGCAGCCTCACTGAAGCGATGGCAGGGCGGGTCGAAGTCGAAAGTCAGCTGGGCGCCGGGACGACCTTCAAAGTGACGATTCCATATCGTGCTGCTGAACGGCCTGTGCTCGTAGCGAACGAGGAACGCCACCAGGATGTAGCTGTCAGAAAGCCTCTTCGGATCCTCATCGCTGATGATCATGAGAGCAATCGGGTCGTGTACCAGGTGTTCCTCAAAGACCTTCCCTACTCTCTCACGTTCGTTGAGAATGGGCTCGAGGCGGTCGACGCGATAGGACAGCTCCCATTCGACCTCGTATTGATGGATGTGCAGATGCCCGTGATGAACGGACTGGAAGCGACGCGCCGAGTCCGCGAGATCGAGAAGAACGAGCGCAGAGGACACATTCCTATCATTGCCGTCACCGCTCATGCGTTTCCGGCCGATGTGCAGGCTTCCCACGCAGCGGGCTGCGACGCTCACCTGGCCAAGCCTTTCAGGAAGAGGGCCCTTTTGCAAAGTATTCACGACGCCACGTCGGAAGCTGCGGAGATCCTTGGGAAAGAAGAGAATCTGGAGGTCCCGGCAGAACTGGCTGCTTTTCTCAATGACTATCTCGACGGCACACGTCGTAGTGTGGCCATGATGAAAGACGCTTTCAAGCGCCGTGACCTGTCGACTGTACGCGAGGAGAGTCACAGGATTCGTGGCACAGCAGGAAGCTACGGACTCGGGTCGATGACGCGAGTGGCGGGGCACGTCGAGGACGCCGCCGCGAAGGATGATGCGGATGGTGTCGAGCGCTTTCTGCTGGAACTCGACGAGCTCGTCGAACGTACCTGGCGATCCTTCACGAAGGACCGATGAGCTCCTGCACCGCCTGCAGAAGAGCTGCCGGGGCAGCCGGTTTGCTGACGACTCGAACGTTTTCGATTCCTTCGATCATTGAACGGATCTGAGCTTCGGGCATCGCCGAGTAGATCAACACCTGCATCGTCGCTCCGAAACTCAGGTTCTGGATACGGTCATAGACAGCTCCACCCCCTCCGGCCGGCATACGAATGTCGAGGATGGTGAGTCGGGGCTTGAGCTGCCGTACCATCATCGTGCCCTGCATGGAGTCGAAGGCTGCATGGACCTCGTAGCCCGCGCCACCCAGCACTGCTCCGAAGATCCGGTGAACCTCTCGGTCATCGTCGATTACCAGGATGAGCTTCGTCATGAGAACCGCTGTATAGAAGTTTCATACCAACCACGCCAGAGATCGGAGTTCACGGTCACATGGCGCATCGTGAAGATGTTCGATTTGGAGTCATTAAGGGAATCTTGCATGCTCCAGGTGTCGGGCATCTTCGCGATCCGGAACGGCAGGGCCTCGGAGGGCCCTGCCACATGTCATCGTGACGAGAGGAATCTGCGAAGCCAGGCGCGTGCGAGAGTCCAGTCGCGCTTGATGGTGGCGGGGGCGACGTTGAGTGCTTCCCCAGCTTCCTCGACGGACAGCCCGGCAAAGTACCGGCACTCGACGACACGAGCAACGCGCGGGTGTTCCGCCGCGAGCAACTCGAGGGCTTCGTCGATGTCGAGAATCTCCGGTGCGCGCTCCACTGCAAACAGATCTCCTGCGTCATCGAGAGCGACGTGGAGGGCGCGGGCGCCTCGCTTCAGACGGCGGTGATGACGGGCACGCTCGACCAGAAGACGGCGCATGACGATCGATGCGATCGCCAGAAAGTGGCCGCGGTCGTTCCATCGGGTCCCATCGTCCTGCGCAAGCCGCATGTAGGTCTCATGTACCAGGGACGTGGTGGTGAGTGTCCCGGGGGCGTACTCACGCGACAGATAGCGTCGCGCCTGAGCGTGGAGCTGGTCGTAGACGAGCGGCACAAGGCTGTCGAGCGTCGCCTTCGCCTCGTCACCACCTTCTCTCAGAGTCCGTGCGAGCGCCGGGAGATCGCGCAGGTCGCTCATCGCTTGCCGCCGATCATCGACGCGCGAACCGCATCTGCTCTGCCGCGCGCTTCTGCGCGCTCGGGGAGCGGATCGTCACCGATCACCGAGACTGCTTCGACCAGGAGCGCGTCTGCATTTGCGGATTCACCGATCTTCGCGGCGTCGTCCGCTGCATCGATCAGCGCTTCGCCGAGGACGACGCTGTTCGGAGGAAGCGAGGCCCGGAAGACCGCGATCGCCTGCTGTGTCGCATCGTGCGCACCCTTGTAATCGCCGCGCGTGCGTTTCAGTTTCGCCATCGATCGGTGCACATATCCCGAGAAGGGGTGCTTCGGACCGAGGCGCTCGGCAGCGATGCGCTCGGCGCGCTGGAGCATTTGCTCCGCGCCCGAAATGTCGGACGTGGCGAGCTTCAGGTTGCCGTAGCTGTTCAGGAGATACGCAACCGACACATGATCGGGACCGTATCCGCGCTCAAAGATTGACAGGGCCGCGGCGAGCCGAGGCTCTGCTTCGGCGTGGCGTTCCTCCGCGTGAAGCATGTCGCCGAGGTTGTGAAGATTGGCTGCGAGATCGGTGTTCGTGTCGGCATCCGGGAGCGAGCTGCGGAGGGCGATCACTTCGCCCAGAATGTTCATCGCTTCTTCGATACGCCCCTGACGACGCAGCGCGAGGGCGAGCGTGTTGAGCTGACTCGCGCGCTGCGAGGGAGCGGCATCGGTCACTCCGTCGAGCACGTCGAGACCGCGACGGACGGTCTGTTCTGCATCGGCGTAGCGCTCCAGCCGGAACTGGAGGTTCGCGAACTCGAGCAGCGCTTGCGCGTGCGCCTGCGACGGGATCCCGTCGGAATCGTACAGCGCAAGGGCATCGCTCATCGCCGACTCCGCCTCGCTGTAGCGTCCCATCTGCTGATATGCAGATCCGACTGCGGCGAGCGCCGCGGCCCGCTCGCTCGGAGGGAGAGACTCCGGATCTCGGAGACGAGCGAAGCCTCGGTCGAGAAGCTCGCCTGCCGTCGTCGCTGCACCGCTGCGCGCTCCCGGGCTCGCCTCTTCAAACAGACCTGCGAGAAACTTCGCCGTGGCCTCGGCGCGATCACGCTCGACGCGCAACTGCTCCGATTGCGCACGCAGCTGCGTCGACTGCGCACCAATTCGTGCGTTGAGCACGGAGAGCACGACGACGAATGTGACGAGAGCCACGAGCGTCGCGGCAGTTGCAAGCGACGCCCAGCGGTGCCTGCGCACGAATTTGCCGGCCTGATAGCGCCAGGTCGGATTGCGCGCAGAGACAGGATGGCCGTGCAGCCACCGCTGCAGGTCGTCGGCGAGGGTTGCAGCTCCGCCGTATCGCATCGACGGCTCTTTCGCCATCGCACATCGCACGATCGTGTCGAGATCGCCGCGCAGATCGGCGGAGAGGCGTGCGCGGGTAGACGACCGCGCGTCGATCGCATCATCGGCGAGTGCAGCCTGCAGTAGCCGCGGCTCGGTCTCACTGATGGCCTGCACCAGGGCAGCAGGGTTGGCGATGTCGACGACGTAGGGAGACGCGCCGGCCAGGAGCTCGTAAAGGAGCACGCCGAGGCCGTAGACGTCGCTCGCGGTTGTGGGTGACTGGCCGCGGATCTGTTCCGGGCTCGCGTATGCAGGCGTCATCGGCCGTCCCGACGTCATGCCGCTCGTCGTGTCGTGACGGTTTCCGAGGAGGCGCGCGATCCCGAAGTCGACGAGCTGCACGCGGCCGTCGGGGGTCACGAGTACGTTCGCCGGTTTGAGATCGCTGTGGACGACGAGATTCTGGTGCGCGTGATGGACGGCACCACAGACGTCGCGGAAGAGGGCGACGCGCTCGCGGATGGTCAGACGGTGGCCGTCGCAGTACTCCGTCAGCGGTTGCGCACCTTCGAGATACGGCATGACCAGATACGGGCGACCATCGGACGTCACGCCCCAGTCCTGGAGGCGGCAGATGTGCGGGTGGTCGAGCGTTGCGAGGATGCGGCGCTCGCGAGTGAAGCGCGCGAGGGCGCTCTTGCTCACCAGAGCCGGATGCATGAGCTTCACAGCGACCGGGCGCTCCACGCCGTCCTCCCGGAGGGCCAGGTAGACAGAGCCCATCCCCCCGGCGCGAATCAGCCGCTGCACCCGGTAGGGACCGATCGACTCGTCCGTGGCGACCGGCGCGGGGGTGGTGGGCGCGGCGCCTACCGCCGGAGTCTCGAGGAAGTCCGGATCCTCCTCCAGCGCGGCGATCAGCGAGTCGAGTTCTTCACGAAGGGGCGGGTTGCCCGCACAGGCTTCATTGAGAAAGCGCTCGCGCTCCGCGGGAGGGAGGGAGATCGCAGCGTCGAGCAGCTGCGCCAGGTGGCGTGAGCGGTCGCGTTCCATGGGTCGATGAAAAGTGTGAGCCGATTTTACACGAGACGGCGCATATACCTTTCAAAGACACCCATTCAGGCCAGCGGTTCCTCGAGACCGCGAAAGGAGAATCTCATGTTTCAATCCTGGCGGAGACTCGCTCCGCTTCTCGCCGTTTCGCTGTTTCTCATGACCGCCGCGTCCGCGACGGCTGCCACCCGCGTCACGAAGATGGACGCGATGAAGGACCCGTTTTACGGGGTCGTCACGAGGCTGGCGCTGCTCCAGGTGGACGACGGAGGCTCGCAGACTCTCGTGCTCCGGCACGTCTACAACTCCGGTTTCAAGGTCGTCGCCGGATCGCGTGCCGGGGGAGAAGCAGTGATCGACCTCCGCAAGGTATCGAGTGTCGCGGGGAAGTTCGTCGACGTGATGTTGTCGTCGATCGCCCGGCCCGGAAGCGTGCTGCTTCTGCACGAAAACGGTTCGATCGTCGAGCTTCGCGGCATCTGGGGCAACGGCAATCTCGGGGTCTGGGGAAATGGAAACATCGGGATCTGGGGAAACGGGAACCTGGGGATCTGGGGGAACGGCAACCTGGGCATCTGGGGCAACGGGAACCTGGGGATCTGGGGAAACGGCAATCTCGGATTGACGGGGCCCGACAACATCGTCATGCACGGTCCCTTTTTCGCGACCTCAGCGTGCGGAGCGGCTACCAGCTTCGGTGAGGGAGTGCGGCACTTTCTAGATCCGCTCGAAGGCTTCTTCGATCCGCTGGAAGGATTCCTCGATCCGCTGGAGGGATTCCTCGATCCGCTCGAGGGTCATCACGATCCACTCGTGGGGATTGGAACCGAGGGGGGATGCGTCGGGTTCGCTGGTCTCGACATTCCACGGGAGTGGTTCGACCCGTCGGTACCAAAGTCGATCGACGAGTGGCTGGAGAAAGGGCTCGTGGCCACGGGCGGGCCGCTCGTGAAGGTCAGTGCGACACGGGTCGATGACGTCGTGCTGATGCCGATGTCGAAGAACTGGTTCCCCGACATCAATAGTTGGATGCCGAATCCTGAGCAGTTGGTGGATCCGTCGGGAGGCGCGTGGATTCCGGACCATGACGAGTGGATTCCGAGTCCCCACGAGTGGATCCCGGACCCCAACAGCTGGTACGAGCTCGTTGCCTTGTCGGACGGTCAGCTCCACGGCATTCAGCCCGGTCGCCGCGCCTCGATCGAGACGCTCGGCGTCCCTGGCTTCGCCACATGGTCGGTCGACGCATCCTCGCTCGGCGCACTGACGGGACTCGCGTCACCGCGCCTGCCGACGTCGTTCGTTTCTCCTTCGGTCGCCATCCCGATCGGCGACATGTTCGAGTGGCCGCTGACTCTGGCTACAGGTACCGGAAACGTCGGTATCAGCGGAATCGAGAGTGGTCTCAACCTGAAGACCGGCAGCTTCCTCAAGGAAGTCTGCACGTCATGCAGCATCCGCTCGATCGAGCTCGGATCGCTGTGGGCAATCACCGACGACGGACAGCTTCTGTTCGCCCCCGACTTCGACCCGATCAGCGGCAATCTCGGATTCGCAGGCGTGCTGAGCCTCGGCTCGGCGCTGGACGTCGACCTCGGTCCTTCAACGCTGAATCTGAAGTCTCTCGGCAACGGATTCACCGCGACGATCGAGGCATCGGGTGACGAAGTGACACAGATCGATCCCTCGACCGTGCGTCTGAAGGTCGTCGAGGACGGCCGCGGCGCACTTACGAACGGCAAGACGACTCTGGCCGACAAAGACGGAGATGGCAATCGCGAGCTGGTCATCAAATACGACCGCAAGCAGCTGATCGAGCGGCTCGGGCCGCTGGCAGGAAACTCGGTCACGTTCGAGCTGACCTGGGAGTACGCCGGCAAAGAGTGCACGGTGAGCGACGATGACTTGACAGAGATTCCGTGCACAGGCAGCTTCGCCAAAGAGGTGAAGATCCTTCAGTAACATGGTTGGGGACCGGCGCCGGCGCCGGTCCCCGACGGTCTTCGCCACCAGTTCGTTCGGTGGAGGCTGAGGCCGCGGGCTCAGCAATGCGAGCGCGCGGTGTTGCCGGCTCAACGCCTGACGATCTCGTAGCGGAAAACGGCGGCCCATCCGATTCCCGGGGCGCCGATGCGCCCCGAGAAGTACAGCGTGTCAAAATTTCCGTACCCTCCGGGAGCGATCGTGAAGGCGAACGGGAGCGCATAGGTGCCGTCGCGCAGAGGCTTCATCATCTCGGGCGGAATGGTGACCACACCGACCGTCTCTCTGCTTCTGCGGCTATGGAGAGTGGCCCGGACTGATGCCGGACGCTCCGGACGCGTGCCGAAATTCACGTGGATCTCGCCTGACAGTTGCGCGCCGGGCTCCGGGTTGAAATTCAGATGGAGCACCGGTAAGCCGTAACGTTTTTCAAGCCATGTCAGGCGCAGCGACCACCAGGCCATCGGCCCGACAATCACTGCATACAACGTGAGCAGGAAGGGTCTCACATCGGACAGCTCTCCGCCGCGGTATAACGGTTCAGCCGTCGGTATGAAAACCAGCGCGATCACCGTCAGAACCCCGATGACGGCCCAGAGGAACAGCGGTCGTGGGCGCTCCTGCGGAATGGA
Organism: Thermoanaerobaculia bacterium; assembly: GCA_041750915.1. GTDB lineage: Bacteria > Acidobacteriota > Thermoanaerobaculia > Gp7-AA8 > Gp7-AA8 > JBGSYJ01. Next base: position 14,102 of record JBGSYJ010000065.1, read on the forward strand.
CGGCATGGCTGAAAGCGTACCAAACAGAAGAGCCGGACGGGCCAATTCAGAGAACCTCCGTCCGAGGCCGCGCAAGTTCGGCACGTCGTAGTATCGGGACATTCCGATGTCCCGCGTTCCGGGGAGTAAAGCGGTACGACTTGTGGGGCATTCATCCCGTGTCGTCGCTCCAGAACGCGCAAGCTCGATACGACCCGAAAAACGGCGGATCGGAATCCGCCGCTACTTCGTTGGAAGCCGCAGGCGTTCCGCAATGGCGATGAAGCGGGGATCGCTCCGCAGACTGCTCAGGCGGACATCTGCGTTCATAGCGATGACTGTTCCGCTTCCCGACTCTACGGACCGGGCAAGGGCATCGATCGCCTTGTCGCGGTCATCCAGCGCGAGGTAGACGTTCGCGAGGTGATAGGGATCGCTCTCGCCGCGCATCACGCGGCTCTCGAGCTTTCGGAGGATCTCCTCCGCGGGCGCGCGCTGTCCCGCCGCCGCATGGGCCGAAGCGAGATAGGACGTCTGTTCGGCAGTTCCGCCGGAAAGCTCGACCGCTCGACGGGCGGTCGCGATTGCCTCCTGATGACGACCCCGCTCCGAGTAGAGCCTGCTCAGAATCCCGAGCAACTGTGGAAAGTTCGGGTCGATCTCCATGTACCGCTCCGCTGTTTCGAGCGCTTCGTCATCGCGGCCCATGATCATCAGAACGTCGACGACGTTTACTCCGATGATCATCGACAGCGGATCGAGGCGCTGCGCCACGAGGACCTGCTCGTACGCCTCGTCGGTTCTTCCGCTGTAGCGCAGCATGATGTTGTACCAGTGGCGCGCGGTTGGATAGTTCGGGTTCAGCTCGATCGAGCGAAGGTACGCGGTCTCCGACCTGTCCCAGTCTCGGCGGTTCCGGTGGATCGATCCGAGAGAGGCATACGCCTCGGCAATCCCGTCGTTCAGGGCAATGGCACGCCGGATCGCGACCTCCGCTTTGTCGGTGACTTCGGGAGAGGGGCGGTCGGAGTACTGTTCCATGATTATGTAGGTGTCCGCCACTCCGACATAAGCGAGGGCGAAGTCCGGGTCGTTCGCCACTGCCTGCTGGAAGAACCCGAG
>JBGSYJ010000066.1:0-7837 GCA_041750915.1 Thermoanaerobaculia bacterium
ATGGGGGTCGTGTATGAAGCTGAGGACACGACTCTCGGCCGGCATGTCGCCCTGAAGTTTCTCCCGCCGGAGATGGCGCAGGATCCATCCTCGCTCGAGCGGTTCAAGCGGGAAGCGCGGGCTACCTCGGCGCTCAACCACCCGGGGATCTGCACCGTCTACGCAATCGACCAGCATGAGGGGCAGCACTTCATCGCGATGGAGCTGCTCGAGGGAGAGACGCTGGGCTCCCGCATCGTGCGCGGACCGATCGAGCTCGTAGAGTTGCTCGATCTCTCCATCCAGCTCAGCGACGCCCTCGAGTCGGCGCATGCGGGCGGCATCGTGCACCGCGACATCAAGCCGGCGAACATCTTCATCAATACGCGCGGACAGGCAAAGATCCTCGACTTCGGCCTCGTCAAGATCGAACTGCGGAACAAGATCGGCCAGCACTCGCAGACAGCGGTGCGCGGCGAAGAGCTCACCCAGGCCGGAACGACCATGGGAACGATGTCTTACATGTCTCCGGAACAGGCACGCGCCCAGTCCACCGACGCCCGCACCGATATCTTCTCCCTCGGCGTGGTGCTCTATCAGATGGCGACCGGCACGCTCCCGTTTCAGGGAGAATCCTCTGCGATCGTGTTCGACGCGATCCTCAATCGCGATCCGCTGCCCGCTCATCAGGCGAACAGGAACGTGCCTCCCGAGCTGGGCCGGATTCTCGGCAAAGCGCTCGAGAAGGACCGCAACCTCCGCTACCAGACGGCGACCGATCTGAAGACGGACCTGATGCGCCTGAAGCGCGACACCGATTCCGACAGCCGGCGCACTTCCGAGAGCAGCGATCCACGACGCCCCGGGACGTCAGCTTCCGCGGAGAAATCGGTCGCGGTTCTCTATTTCGAGAATTTGAGCGGCGTCAAAGAGGACGAGTACCTTCGCGACGGAGTCACCGAGGACATCATCACGGAGCTGTCGAAGATCACGGGGCTGAAGATCTTCTCGCGCGCGACGGTGCTCAACTACCGCGACAGGGCTGTCACCCCCGCGGAGATAGGCCAGCAGCTGAATGCGGCGTATGTGCTGACCGGAAGCATGCGGCGCGCGGGAGCACGGCTGCGTATCAACACACAGCTCGTCGACACGACGACAGACTTTCCGCTCTGGTCGGAGCGATACGATCGTGAGATGAAGGATGTCTTCGAAGTTCAGGACGAGATTGCGCGGAACATTGCCGAAGCCCTGCGGATCACTCTCACTCCTCAGGACCAACAGGCACTCGCCGCCAAGCCGACCGACGACCCGAATGCATACGATCTCTACCTGCGCGGCAAGAGTTACGCGCGAAGGCTGACGCGCCAGGACATGGAGTTCGCGCTCCAGATGTTCGAAAACGCTGCGTCGATGGACCCGCAGTTTGCACTCGCGTATGCGGCGATCGCAAACGTCTGCGCTCAGTTTTACTACCATCACGACCGCTCTCCCAAATGGCTCGAGAGAGCCGAGAAGGCCGGCAAGCGGGCGGCCGAGCTCCGACCTGATCTCCCCGAAGTGCAGGTAGCCGAGAGTTGGATCCTTCACGCCGAGGGAAAGCATGACGAGGCGATCCGCCGTGTGCGCTGGGTCATCGAGCGCAAGCCGGATTGCGAAGGAGCCTATTACCTGCTGCTTCGCACGCTGTTCGCGGCGGGAAAATATCAGGAAAATCTCGCGATGCTTGAGAACGCCCTGCGCGCGGCGGGCGATGATTACAACGTATTCATCCCTCTAATGAACTCGGCAGGCGCGCTCGGAAAGCCGGAGATTCTCCGCAATCTGCGGCTGCAGCGCATGCCGGTGCTCGAGTCCCATCTGCAGAAGGTTCCGGAAGACGCCAGGTGTCGCTGCCTTCTCGCGCTCGATTTCGCCGCGATGGGACGCACGGATGATGCTAACCGAGAAGCAAACCTGGCAGCGGCGCTTCGACCGAATGAAGCGCCCGTGCTCTACAACCTCGCATGTCTCTTCGTTCAGCTCGGACGCAACGATGATGGGCTCGTGAGCCTCAAGAAGGCGTGGGAAGCAGGCTTTCGCGACTCGACCTGGGCGCGCCGCGATCCCGACCTCGTCCCCTTGCACGCGTTCCCCGAGTTCGACCAGCTGTATCCACCGGAAAGCGAAAACGTCGTGCAGCCGGGCTGATCCTGAGTCTTGGGAAGCTGACCAGCAAGCTCGCGCTGTGACTCATATGAGCGGTGACACTTCCCTCTGAAACGAATCTCAAACATCTGCTGAACAGCAATATCTGCCGCTTTGAAAAGCGGGTACCGTTCGCCGATGGAGATTCGACTCGAAGATGAACGCGAACGTTGTGCAGGAAAGACGGTTGCGGCACATTCCCGTCTGAGGTTCATTCTGATCGCTGTGCTGGCTGTCGGACACGTTGCCGTGGCCCAGGCGCAGCAGACTTCAGATCGCTCTGTCTTTCGGGTGGAGCGGCTTGCCGCGGACGAGCAGATCCGGATCGACGGAAGTCTCGAAGAGCGCGCGTGGGTGGGCGAACCGACCTTCGAGCTGCTCTACGAGACCAGGCCCGCGGAGAATGAGCGCGCTTCCGTACGTACCGAAGTGTGGCTCACGTATGACGCGAACAATCTGTACGCCGGATTCCGCGCCCACGACCCGGAACCGGAGAAGATTCGCGCGCGCCTTTCGGATCGCGACACGGCGTTTCAGGATGACTTCGTCGGGATCGTTCTCGACACGTTCAATGATCAACGCAGAGCTTTCGAGTTTTTCATCAACCCTCTCGGCGTGCAGATGGATCTGACCCAGAACGAGATGACCGGCAACGAGGATGCCTCCTGGGATGCGATCTGGGATTCGGCAGGCAGGATCACAGAGACTGGCTACGAGGTCGAGATCAGAATCCCGTTCACGTCGCTTCGATTTCCCCGCGCTGATGGAGAGATGACCTGGGGGATCGACGCGGTTCGGATCTATCCTCGCGACCAGCGGTTTCGCATCAGCCTGAATCCGCAAAGCCGCAGCAACAACTGTTACCTCTGTCAGACATCGAAGCTTGTCGGTATCGAGGGAGTCGCGCCCGCCAGGTCGATCGAGATCAGTCCTACGGTGACCTCGTCGATGAGCGGGTTCAGAAGCGAGTTCCCGGAAGGAAAGATTGATGACGGCGATCCCGATACGGAAGCGGGACTGACTGCACGCTGGGGCATCACACCGAATCTGACCTTCAGCGGTGCCATCAATCCCGACTTCTCTCAGGTGGAAGCCGACGCGGCGCAGCTCGACATCAACACCCAGTTCGCCCTCTTTTATCCCGAGAAGCGTCCGTTCTTCCTCGAGGGCGCCGATCTGTTCGACACGCGCATCAACGCGATGTACAGCCGCAACATCGCGGAGCCGGAGTGGGGAGTGAAGCTCACCGGCAAGATGGGGAAAGATGCTCTCGGCGTGATCATCGCGCAGGACGGCAGAACGAATTACCTCATTCCGTCGAGCCAGTCGAGCTTTCTCACATCGCATGACGAGAAGAACCTCTCGGCCATCCTCCGTTATCGGCGTGACCTGTTCGGCGCAACGACTGGCGGCGTGTTCTATACCGGCCGGGAGGGGGATGACTTCTACAACAGGGTCGTCGGCGGCGACATCCTTTTCCGGTGGAAACAGACGGAGGCGGCGCGCATCGAGCTCCTCGGCTCGAGCTCGAAATATCCGGAGGCCGTTGCGCTGCGAACAGGTCAGCCCGGACAAGAGATCTCCGGTCATGCACTCCGCGCGGTCTACCAGCACACGTCCAGAAACTGGATGACCTACGTTCTCTTTCGAGATGTCGGTAAAGACTTCCGAGCGGACCTCGGGTTCGTGCCGCGGACGGATTACAGAGAGTATGGAGCGGCGCTGGAGCGTGCATGGTACCCGGGAAGGGGTGGGTGGAGTCAGGTGCGAGTCGGAGCCGAGGGGAACGACGTCGAGGATCAGAGAGGGATGCATCTCGACCGGCGCATTGACTTCTACACCTGGGCACAGGGGCCGCGGCAATCATTCGTGAGACTGGACCTCTTTTCCGCCGATCAGTTCTACAACGGTCAGTTGTTCGACACGGACAGGGTTGTGGCATACGGCGAGATTCAGGCTCACCCGAGCGTCTACGTTTCCATGCAGGCGACGGTGGGAGACCAGGTGGATTTCGCGAACACCCGGCAAGGCGATGTTCTTCGGCTCGATCCGGGAGCGAGACTCGACCTCGGCAGACATCTGAGGTTGAACCTCAATCACACCTACGAGGCGCTCGATGTGGATGAGGGGGAGCTGTTCACTGCGAATCTGACACAGCTGCAGGCGACCTATCAACTCAATGTCAGGACCTTCGTCCGATGGATTGGACAGCACCTCGACGTAGAGCGGGAGACGGCGCTTTACACCCGCGAAGTGCCGGCAGAGAGCGAAGATCTCTTCAATCAGTTGCTTTTTTCCTACAAGATCAATCCTCTGACGGTGCTGTTTCTCGGATACTCCGATACCTACATCGGAACTCCCGAGATCGATCTGACGCAGGAGAGTCGCACTCTCTTCTTCAAGATCGGATACGCGTGGATGCTGTAGGGTCGAACGAGTATTGTCATCCTGAGCGCAGCGAAGGATCTTCTTGCGGGGCTTGTGCGTCGCAAGATGATCCTTCGCTGCGCTCAGGATGACAAGTCCGGGATGACACTTCGGGTCAAAACCGTCATACTCATGCCACTCGATCTTCGCAAAGTACGAATTCGCAGGTGAAGGATCATCCATGCACGAACGGCATCGGTCGTACGTCGCCACGGCTACCCTCTTAGCGTCGGTCCTCGTAGTGCCTTGTGCCGCAGCAACGCAATATCGCGTCATTGAAGGCCCGGCGTTGGACGCAGCGTTCGGAATGAACAATGCGGCAGAGCTCGCGGGTGTTCAGGTGGACTCGCGCCGTTTCGTCATCCCCGCCATCGGCAAGCCAAGCGGCATCGTGCCCCTGCCGGCACTCATGCCCGGCGGCGAGGGACGCGCGGTCGCGATCAATGACGGCGAGCAGGTCGCCGGGTTCGCGATGACTCCCGCACCGCCTCAGTTCGGAGGGCTCGTTGCCCATGCCTGGTACTGGTCCGAGGCCACGGGGCCAATCGACCTGACCCCGAACATCACCGGTGCAAGCTTCGCGACGGCGATCAGCAATCACGGCATCGTTGTCGGACAGCGGATGGAAGGGGAGACCAGCGGCCCGTTCTTCTGGAGAGTTGCCGCCGACGGCTCGGTTGAGGAGAACAGGATCGGGAAGCCAGACATCACAACCAACGACGCCACTGACGTCAATGAGAACGGATTGATCGCGGGGACGCAGTTCTACCACTCATGGGTCTACGATACCGCCACCCGCGAGCTCGTGGAGCTTCCCAACAGCTTTCGTGGCGCGGCCAATGGGCTGAATGACCGTAACGAGGTTGTGGGCTACTACCGCGATGAATTCTTCCAGAGGCGTACTGCGCTGTGGCGCGAGGTAGAGGGAACCTGGACTCTCTATGATCTCGGCGTCCTGCCTGACCCTCATGCGAGCTGCGAGGCATGGGAGATCAACAATGCCCGGACGGTGATCGGTGAATGCATCGGTGCGGTGGGCGTGTCAGACATGCCGTTCGTCTGGCAGAGTGGAAAGATCAGACGGATCGACGAAGTGATTGTTAGCGCGGACGCCGAGGTCTGGCGCATCGTTGCGCTTTACGACATCAACGAGTCAGGAAAGATTCTTGCTGCGGGAAGAAAGAACGGAGGCCCTGCACAGGTAGTGATCCTCGATCCGGTCCTCCGTCGGCGCCCTGCGCGCAAATGAGCGGCTTCGCCACGGAGAGCTACGAGTCATGCCTCGGAATCGGATCGAGATCGGGCTCCACGAACTGTTGCCTCGCGTCTTCCGAGAACAACAGCTCCGCAGAGTAGTGGGTCATCATGATTCGACTGTCGAGGAGCAGCGGGTTCAGTTCGATGAAGTCGTCCGCCGATGAGGCAGATGCCGAGCTCTTCATGAAATGATGCACCGCGAGGATCCAGGCGCGGGTCATCGTCTCGTGATACTTCGAGGGTGAAACTCCGTGATGCGCGAGAAAGCCGACCAGGGCAGCACGCAGCTGTGCGAGAGCCGCTTCGGGATCGTGCTCTGCCAGATAAATGTAGGCGAGACGAACGTGGCCTCGATGATCGAACTGCTGGGGAGCGATGGCGCCCGCCTCGAACTCGGCTCGAAAGCGCCGGTCATCAGGTGAACTCGCATGTTGCATGATGAGCTCCGTGGCGATTCCGATTTGGAGTTTGAAGTATAGCGCGCTGTCGGCTCCGGCGTATGCTGCGGCGTATGAACTTCGATCGCAGTTACACGGTTGAGGAGCGCCTCATGCAATCTCGAAGAATGACGGTTGTCGGAGGTGTCAGCCTCATCACGGGTGCGCTGTCGTTCGTGATCGTGTTCAGCTACCTTGCCGTGAACTTCAGCTATCCCGACATTCTGGACGGTCCAGCGGCCGAGGTTCTTCCGCGCCTGCTTGAAGGCGGATCGGTGATGCGGGCGGTGTGGGCCTTCTACGCGTTTCTTCCCCTTCTACTCATCCCGGGCGCAGTGGGAGCGCAATCTGCCTGCCCGTCGAGTCGCTCGAGGATGACGCTCGCCACGGTCTTTGCCGCTGTCGGCGCGCTCGCGATGTGCCTCGGGTTGATGCGATGGCCGAGCATCCACTGGGTACTGGCAGAGATGTATCCGGATGCAGGCGTGGACGCGAAAGTCGCGATCGACGCCCTGTTCACCGGCCTGAACGTCTACCTCGGCAACTACGTAGGTGAGTTTCTCGGGGAAACGATGCTCGCCGCGTTCTTCATGCTCTCCGGAGCTTCGATGCTCGATGAAGATCGATTCCCGAGCTGGCTCGGCTGGTCAGGAATCAACGTTTCCCTTCTGCTGATCATCGGAGCCTTCAGGAACGTCCACTACGCCGTGCAGATCATCGCTGATCTAAACAATCTTCTTCTCCCTCTTTGGATGATCGTCATGGGGTCCTCGATGCTGTGGTTCTCGGGACGAGAGAGGGCGGAGGGAATCCCTGGCGACGACCTGCCCTCCGAGCAAAGATCAGATAGCGAAATGGGGTTCAGAAAAAGGTGAGTCGATGAAACGTGCCATTCGAGTATTGATGGTGATTGCCGCTTCGGCTCTCAGCTCCTGTGCCGGAGTGGTGCCGGCCGCTGAACCAGCCGCTCAGGCAACGCTCGTGATCCGCGATGTGACGGTGGTGGATGTCGTCGCCGGGTCATTGCGACCGCACATGACTGTGATCGTTGCAGGCTCCCGGATCGCGAAAGTCGTGGACGCCGGTACCATCGCGATGCCCCTCTCCGTCCCGGTCGTTGATGGGCGCAACCGCTTTCTCATTCCGGGCCTGTGGGACATGCACAGCCACTCGCTCTGGAGCGCGGACGCGATGGAAACGTTTCTGCCGCTGTATGTCGCTCAGGGCATCACGGGGATCCGGGACATGGGAGGGCAGCTGCCGTTCCTGGCGACCTACCGGGAGAAGTTCGCCAGCGACAATCCTCCCTGGCCGCGGGTCGTCGCCGCCGGCGAGATTCTAGACGGACCGCAGCCGGTCCATGAAGAGATCTCGGTCGCGGTTCACGACGCAGAGCGCGCGCGGGCGGCGGTGAATGCGCTTGGCCGTGCCGGCGCGGATTTCGTCAAGGTGTATACGCTGTTGCCGCGGGAGGCCTACTTTGCCGTGATCGAGGAGGCGAAGCGTATCGGGGTGGACGTGGCAGGTCACGTGCCGGCGGACGTCACTCCGAA
>JBGSYJ010000067.1:0-4780 GCA_041750915.1 Thermoanaerobaculia bacterium
ATCCCGCGACGTTTGCGCCATAACGCGCGAGCGCCGAACGATACGAGATACGGCGGATCGGAATCCGCCGCTACTTCTTCTCAGCCTAGAAAGCGTTCTTCGTTGTGCCACCACAGAGCCTCGGTCAACGGGCGGCTTCCCGGGTCTTCAGGAAGTCGCATCGTCCGGCCACGCAATTTCTCGTATTCGCGTCCGTTCGCAAACTCTTCTTTCAGCCTGCTGCTCACGAGCACTTTCAGCTCGGGCGTGACTGTCACGTATCCGGCATCGAACAGTTTCTGAATATCGGCGCGGAGCAGGATGCCGTTGTTCACCGAGTGAAGCGGCAGCTCGCCATCGACGCGGATGTGCGTTGCGGAAAGCGCCGGGATGGTTCCCTCGTCGGTAATAGCGCAGCGGCGCCCGTAGCAATCGAGCACGGCGATGCGGAAGCTCTTCTCGCCGAGGCGCGGGAGCATGAGCGAGAACGTACCGCGGCCGCCCGGGATGTTCTGCGAGTCGAAGATCACTTCGCTTCGCGCGCGCAGGATGCACTCGGTCCAGATGCGTTTCCCCTCGCCACGCCCCAGGTCGTACGTCATACCCTGACCGATCGTCGGCGACCAGTCTCCCGGTACGTCGATCCAGTCTTTCTCCTGGAAAAAGAGGGGATGATTGAGGAGGATGCAGCCGGCCCTGAGGTCCGTTCTCGAGCTCTTCTCATCGGAGTCACGTGCACGGACGAGCTTTTCCCGCAGGTCACCGTAGCTTGAAGCACCGTTTGCCCGGCCATAGACATCCCACGCGACGGCGATGGGCAGCGGTGAGAAGTGCGCGAAGAATCCGAATCCGGCGATCGCGTTCCGCGGCATCTTCAACTTGAAGAAGAGTGGCTCACCCGGGCGGAGCGCCTTGAAGGGAATGTCGGCTCCGGGCCGCCAGAAATTGGCCTCGGTCGCGGAAGGAGCAACGTCGCGCAGACTTGCGAACCAGTCGAAGTCGGTGTTCGCAACGAAGCCGCGCATGCGCCATTCTAAGCGCATACCGTGGTTGGCCTCGAAGCGTCGACCGACAGATGGCCCCGATGTTGCTGCGCTCCGGTTCAGGGGCCAATCATTCCGGGACGCACGCTTTCCGCAACTTTCGTCCTGGATACTCGAGTGCCAGCAACGCTTTCATTCACCAGTAGAACCAGCAAGGAGAAATTACCATGGGTATGTTCGGCAACCTGATGCAGAAGATCTTCCGCACCTCGGCAAAAGCGGAGCGTCCACACGACGCGGCTCCGCCACCGGGAATGGGCGTGCCGGGAACCGCAGGCGGCGGCGCAGCAGGCACCGCGACCGTTCCGGGAACGGCTCCCATTTCAGAAGTCGACGTCGCGGCAGTTCTGGACAAGCTCGCTTCGGAGAACAGCCAGAAGCTCGACTGGAAGCATTCAATCGTCGACATGATGAAACTTCTCGACATGGACAGCAGCCTCTCCGCCCGGAAAGAGCTCGCAACGGAACTGAACTACACGGGCGACATGAACGACTCCGCGAAGATGAACATGTGGCTCCACAAGGAAGTGATGAAGCAGCTCGCCGCAAACGGCGGGAAGGTTCCAGCCGAGCTTCTGGACTGAGCCGCGGCCCATGCGGTCAGCGAAACGATCTCACGCGGCACACTGCCGCAGACTGGATGGAACATGAACGCTTCGATCATCAGTGCTCTCGAGCAGCAGCTCGGACCCGACACCGTGGCCAGCATGAGCAGGCAACTCGGCAGCGATCCGAATACGACATCGAACGCCATACAGATGGCGCTTCCGATGCTTCTCGGAGGGCTCGCGAAGAACGCTTCCGCGCCTCAGGGCGCAGCCTCGCTCAACCAGGCGCTGGCTGCACACGACGGCAGCATTCTCGATAACCTCGGCGGTTTGCTTAAGAACCCCGGCGGGTCGGCAGGCGGCGCGATTCTCGGTCACATCCTCGGGCGCAAACGCGCACCTGTGGAACAGGGGCTCGGCAAGGCCACGGGCATGGACGCCCAGCAGATCGGGAAGCTGCTCGTGATGCTCGCGCCCATCGTCATGGGTGTGCTGGGCCGCATGAAACAGAAGGAAGGTCTCGACGAGAGACAGATCCCCGACGTGCTGAATCAGAGCAGGGCGGAGATCGACAGGAGAACTCCAGGCGCCGGAGGGTTGAGCAGCATTCTCGATTCCGACAACGACGGCAGCATCGCGGACGACCTGGCCCGGATGGGCGGCTCGGTTCTCGGCGGACTGTTCGGGAAACGCTGAGTCTTTATAGGGTCGCCCTCGTGCTGCCCTCTCCCCGCGAAGTCGGGGGTGGCGCGCGGAATTCGCGCAGACGTCAAGGGCTTGCGAGATCGTCGCGCGCCGGGAGAGGGGTGTTGGGGGCTTGCCGCCTCTCATGCCGGTCGGCTGCATTTGAATTGCGTGCGCGGCCCCTCTCCCCTTACCCCTCTCCCCGTTCACACGGGGAGAGGGGAATGAGGCCCGCCTTCGTGTCAACCTTGGGCCACTAGGCGTCAGAGCTGTTCGTTGATGAGGAAGAACGTCTGATCTTTCAGCTTGTGCATAATTCCACGCCCCTTCCACCCATCCAGCGACAACTCTCTGCAGCTCTTCAGGTCCCTCTCGAAGATCTCCTCGAGCTTCTGCGCGAGCGTCTCGCTCCAGATGCCGAGGGTGATTTCGTCGTTGATCTCGAATGAGCGGTCGTCGAAGTTCGTCGAGCCGACTGCAGCCCAGACGCCATCGACCGTCATGACCTTCTGGTGGAGCAGCGTCTTGTCGTATTCATGAATTCTGACTCCGTGTTTCATCAGCGCGCCGAAGCGGTGGTGGCTGGCGTGCTGCACGAGCGCATTGTCTGTCGCGTCGACGGAGGGAATCATGACCTGTACGTCGACTCCCCGCTCGACAGCTCGGCGGAGGCTGTCGATCGCCGAGGGGTCGGGAAGAAAGTAAGGGTTCTGAATGAGAATCTTTTTCCGCGCACATTCGATCACGACGTGATGGAGCAGTTTGACGGATGACGTCACACCGGACGGATTGACCCGCGCGACGTGAACATCGCAGTCCCCTTCTTTGTCGAGCTTCGGAAAGTAGGCATCGCCGAAGAAGAGTGAATTCGTCGCCTCGATCCAGTTCTCGCTGAAGGCCCCCTGGATGTCATTCACGACGGGACCTCTGACGCGCACGGAGATGTCGCGGAAGTGTTCCCGATCCTCCGCATTGCCAAGCCATGTGTCGACGACGCAGTGTCCGCCGACGAAGCCGATTCGGCCATCGATTACGGCGATCTTGCGATGATCCCGGCTGTTCATTCGCCCGAGGTTCACGAGATTGAGCTGGCGGAAGAGGTGGACCTCAGCGCCTGCGGCTTTCAGCTTGTCCTTTTGCTCGGTGCTGATCTTTCCGCCGGTCGCATCGAGAAGGACCCGCACGGCGACTCCTCGGGTCGCCGCGTCGGACAGATGCTTCGTCAGGCGGTCGGAGAGCTCGCCGGGTTTCCAGAGGTAGCTCTCGAAGTGCACCGACCGCTCGGCCCCGTCGATGTCTTCGAACAGGATCGGGAAGAAGCCGTCGCCGTTCTCGCGGAGGGTGACCTCGTTCCCGCCCGTGCAGCCACTGTGCGTCAGGCTGGTGATCGATTCCCGCGCGAGCGAAAACTCCTCAGGCTGCTCGTCGATTTTGAAGTCGGGGTCGGTGCGATGCCGGATCGACCAGATGATTACGAGTAGGACAACCACGCCCAGTGCGATCCCGAGCACGAGAAGAAACGGCAGCTCAATCGATCCGAAAAGGTCAGGCAACGGCTGAATTGTATGTGCGGACGGCAGGCAATGCACGCCCGGACGAGATTACATGGCGGATCCGCAGTTCCTGCAGAACTTCGCGTCGGGGTCATGGCCTTCACTTCCGCAGTTCGGGCAGGCCTGATTCGATACAGCGTGGCGGCGGGCCGTGAACTCGGCCGTGACGATTCCGGTAGGCACGGCGATGATGGCGTAGCCGGTCAGCATCACGATGCACGCGAGGAGTTTTCCCAGGGGAGTCGCGGGGGCAAGATCCCCGTACCCGACGGTCGTCATGGTGACGATCGCCCAGTAAATAGACGTCGGAATGTCTGTGAAGCCGTGCTCCTGGCCTTCGATCACATACATCATCGAGCCGAGGATGACGACGAGCGTCAGGACCGCCGAGATGAAAACGAAGATCTTCCTGCGGGACGCCCGAAGCGCGCTCATGATGACGCCGGCTTCGGAGACGTACTCCGTGAGCTTGAGAATCCGGAAGATCCGGAGCAGCCGAACGATCCGGAACGTCATCAGGTACTCCGCGCCGGGTAGCAGAAGGCTGATCCAGGTCGGCGCGATCGCCAGAAAGTCGATCACGCCGAAGAAGCTCTTCGCATAGGCGCCCGGCCTGCGGACGGCAAGCAGCCGGAGGATGTACTCGACGGTGAAGATTCCCGTGAATATCCACTCGAACAGGTAGAGCACATCGTGGTGTCGGGCCCGGATCGACGGCACGCTGTCGAGAAACACGACGGTAACGCTTGCCAGAATGCAGCCGATGAGAGTGATATCGAACGCTTTTCCGGCCGGAGTATCCGTCTCGAAGATGATGGTGTGAAGATGCCTGCGCCACGCGGAGTCGGCCGGGTCGGGTCGTGTCCCGGGTCGCGATGCGGTCGCCCGGTCACGATCAGGCAAGGTCTTCCGGATCTGTTCGCTATCCATGGAATCGTGTGGCCGCCGCGGCGCCGCCCCGCGGCCCCACGCC
>JBGSYJ010000068.1:0-12374 GCA_041750915.1 Thermoanaerobaculia bacterium
CCCCCCGCCCCTCCCACCCGCCCGCGCTTGCTCGGGATGACAAGTCCCGAAGATCGCTCGACACTCGGGGTGACACGAGTTTCACGGCAGCGTCAGAGGCCGTGACATGAATCACACGTCGGCGTGAGTCGAGTCATCGCCGCACATCCGGTTGTCATGTCAAATCGGAGTCACCGAAGGAGTCTCGACATGAAGACTACAGATCACAGACGCGAGCCCTGGATCATCGATGAGTCCGAGTTTTACGAACAGGAAAGTCGACGCGGCGAGATGGAGTTCCTGATTCGCTATGCGGTCCTTGCTCCGTCGGGTCACAACACGCAGCCCTGGCGATTCTCAATCGTGAATGATGGCATCGAAGTCTTTGCCGACTACACGCGCAGCCTGCCTCACGTCGACCCCGATCACCGGGAACTGCTGATGAGTGTCGGCGCGGCCATCATGAATCTCCGCGTCGCAGCCGCACATTTCGGCTATGAAACGACCGTGATGTACCACCGGGATGCGCGTGAAACGCCGCCTGTCGCGCTCGTCACCTTCCGGGAGACGTGCGAAACGGATCCTTCCCTGAAACGATTCTTTCCCGCGATCGTGCGGCGCCATACGAACAGGCAGCCGTTCGACGGCGAGCCACTCCGCATGGAAGCCCTCTCCGCGCTCTGCGACGTCGCGGACGCGCATCCGGACTTCGTCCAGTTTTTTCTTCCCCGAGACAAGGCGATGATCTCCCGGCTCGTCGCGGAGGGCGACCGCATGCTGATGGAAAATCGTGCAGTGCGGGAGGAGCTTGCAGACTGGGTACGGCCGTCGCGAAGTGATGCGACCGACGGCATCTGCGCGGACGCATTCGGCATTCCCGAGATCCTCTCACCCGCCGCTTCCTCGCTCATTCGCAGAGCAGACCTCGGGGGCATGCAGGCCCGTCGCGATATTGCATTGCTCGACTCTTCCCCGCTGCTTCTCGTAATCACCTCAGATGATGATCAGGTGTCGCTCCTCAAGGCCGGCCAGGTTCTCGAGCGGATCCTGCTTGCTGCGACGCTCGAGGATCTGCAGTACTCGTTCATGAATCAGCCCGTTCAGGTCGCGACGCTTCGAGATCTATTGACCCCGCTCGCTCGTTCGCCGTATCCGCCGCAGGTCCTCGTCAGGATCGGGAACGCGCCGCCGGTGGAACAGCCGATGCCCAGACGGGATCTTTCGGAAGTGATCGCGCCGTAGCGTGTGGTCATTGGGGCATAGACACTAACTCTAGATCGTAGTGTCTTAGAAAGACGAATGTTGAATGTTGAAATTGTGAATGTTGAATGTTGAATGGGACACCGGTCTTCATTCAACATTCAGCATTCACAATTTCAACATTCAACATTCGGTCTCTTGTCGCCCCTGGCGCTGCGGACTACCGCTGACTCGAACGCCGACCTGGGGTCGCCGACTTCCTCCAGAAATCGCGCCGGATCACGTCGTAGGTGTGCATGACGTCCTGGCTAAGCTGATGAAGGAGCGCGAACCAGATTGCAGGATGTTCGTCGACCAGACGCCGGAGGTCGGCTTCCGGGATGAGACTCAGCTCGGCGCGGGTCCGTGCAACCGCCGTCGAATGGTGGTTGCGGAACGTCAGAACCGCGGATAGGCCAAGGATTCGATCGGGGCGAGCCGTATCGATTCTCGCCTCGCGGCCCGTGCGATCCTGCACCAGATCGACCTCTCCCGAGCGAAGAACGTAGACTCCATTGGGTTTCTCGTCTTCCCTGAAAAGAATGGTTCCCGGTGCAACGGTCTGAACTGCGAGAGGATCGTACAGCGCTGCGAGGGGGCATGGTGGCCCTTCGCTCCCGAAACGCGCGACTTCGAAGCTGGCCGTCTCAATCTCTCCCATCATGCCTTCAACAGTAGGCCAAGGGGGGCTGATGTCCGGTGATCATGGGCACAATGCCGCGTGACGCTGCTCGCATCTCTATCGATCTAAGCGTCAAACCGGCTGCGAGCATGAGCGCGCAACGGTGCTCCGATCGGATTCAGCCGAACATGCCGCGAGTCACGATCTCGATGAGAATGAAGGTCCCGATTCCTGCGATGAACATGGCGAAGGCGCGCTTCAGGACCAGCTGCGGAACGGATGCAATCATGGCCGAACCTGCGACGACCCCGGCGAGCGCGCATGCAGTGAAGGCAGCGGTGTATCGCCAGTCGAGGCTCACGTGCTCCGAGTAGGCGACGTACGCCGCGGCGGAGTTCATCGCGATCACGACGAGCGATGTCCCAACCGCCCGTTTCATCGGAATTCCCGCGGCCAGGACGAGCGCCGGCACGATCAGGAAGCCGCCCCCAACTCCCACAAGCCCCGTGAGAAGCCCCACGCCGGCCGCGGAAAGAACGACGAGCGCGAGGTGAACGGGCCGCGAGCCGTCGTCGATGGACGATCGAAACATCGCTACTGATGCTGCGACCATCACCAGAGCGAAAAATCCGAGCTGAAACGTATCGGAAAGAAGAGATGCGAACCTTCCTCCCGTGTACGAACCGGCCATCGAGACAATCCCGAAGATGAGCGCAGTCCGGATGTCGACGTTCGCTGCGCGAAGATGCTGCAGCGAGCCGATGAGACTCGTGGTGCCCACGACGATGAGACTCGTCGCAATGGCGGGCTTTGCTGCCATGCCGACGACATAGACGAGGATCGGGACAGCCAGGATGGAGCCGCCACCTCCGAGCAAACCGAGGGACACTCCGATCAGTGACGCGAGCAGCAATCCGAGAGTCGCCATCTATAAGTCCAGTGACTGGAGCTTACATCACCTGAACCTCACACATCGCGGCGGGATCCGTCATGACTTGTCATCCCGAGCTTGGTCGTGCGGGCGGGAGGGGCGAGGGAACTCCGGCGATAGTACATCGCTGATTCGTCACGGAAGGAAGCGCGGGCTCTCATCACTCGAAGGCTCCTCTCGAATTTCAACAGCCAGCGCGCACTGCAACGCTGCATCAATCACGCTGCTTTTCGATGTGCACAACGGGCGGGCACGCGCCTGTGGAGAGCTGTGGAAAACCACTGAAATTGTAACAGCGAAATCCCTTGCTTTCGGCATTGCGCGGACGTAGATTGCTCTCACTTCAGCACGGACGCTCTATCGCGGATGTCAACGTGTTGAGGTAGCCGGGAAGGTGCGATAGATCATCACGGCAAACGGTTTCGGGACGAACGCTCTATCGCGGATGTCAACGTTTCGAAGCTGCCGGGAAGGACGCGATAGGTCATCACGGCAAAATGGTTTCAGCACGAACGCTCTATCGCGGATGTCAACGTGCTGAAGCTGCCGGGAAGGACGCGATAGGTCATCACGGCAAATGGTTTCGAGACGAACGCTCTATCGCGGATGTCAACGTTTCGAGACTGGCCGAGGAGACGCGATAGGTCGTCACGGCGAACATTAGCGCGAATGCCCCTTTGCGGATGTTAACGCGCTGAGAAAGGCCTCGGGGTGCAAAGGACCTCGGGGCTGTTTTGTTTTTGGGAGTAGACAGGAGTCAGTAGTCAGTAGACGGCTCGCTCCTGTGTATCAAACTCGCCGCACATCCTTCCCTGCTGAGCACACCGACTCCCCTCCTCTCCTCCCCGCGCATATCAGGTTTCCCCTATGATCCATTCATGAAACTTCGCCGCCAATCCCGGTTCCACCAGATCAGCATCCACGACCGCTCCGGGATCCGGACCCTGAAGTTCGGCGATGTGGTGCAGACCACCATGAAGATCGACGACCCTTCCGGCGGAGCTCTCGAATACATCGACTTCTTCCATATGCCGATGATTCTTCGCGACGGAATCCGAAGTGTACTGTTCGTCGGTCTCGGCGGCGGAAGCGGCCCTACGCAATTCCTCGACGACTATCCAGGCATTCAGATTGATGTCGTCGAGATCGACGAAGAGATCGTGCGCCTGGCGGCCGACCTCTTCGACTGCCGGGAATCGTCTCGATGCCGGATTCATGTCGGCGACGGTCTCGACTATCTCGAACAGGCCGACCAGGTCTGGGACCTGATCATCATCGATGCCTACATGATCGAACACGGCGATCTCGTCGTGCCGGACGAGCTGACCACCGAAGAGTTCTTCCGGCTCTGCCAGTCACGTCTGTCGGAAGATGGCGTACTCGTCTTCAACTCCGCGGCCACCGTTGATGCGCCGCTCACCCGCGAAGTCCGCGATTCCCTCTCCGCCGTCTTCCGTTCAATCCTCGGGTTCGAAGTCGTCTCCTCGGACAACGCCGTGCTGCTCGCGTCAGACGCCCCGCTCGAGCACCGCACAACGCGGCTCGCACAGAAGGCCCGGGAGGGTCTCGCACGGGGATCGGTCGTACGCAGATCTCTACTTCGCAGGTGCCGTCAGCTTCATCGCGGTTTGTCCGAAGGAAAGTGACTTGTCATCCCGAGCTTGGTTGTGCGGGCGGGAGGGGCGAGGGATCTCAGGATGACATTTGGCTCATCCCTCGCCACAATGACCTTCGAGTCATTCTGGACATCGGGATGACACCTTGCGCGATTAAGGGGGGTAGCCGCCGATGATCATACAAACCAGCTTCCGTGATCTGGAGACGCCGACCGGTTCGATGCGGACGCATGTTTACGCTCCGGCGAAGGAAGGACCGGAGAAATATCCCGGGCTGCTTCTCTATCCTGAAATCTTTCAGCAGACCGCGCCGATCGTCCGTCTGGCCACGCAGTTTGCGAGTCATGGGTACGTGGTCATGGCTCCCGAAATTTTCCATGAACACGAGCCTCCGGGCACGGTGTTGGGTTACGACGAGGAGGGTAAGGACAAGGGCAACGCTTACAAACAGTCGACCTCGATGTCGAGCTTCGATGCGGATGCTGCCGTCGTCATCGAGGCGCTCGAAGCACATCCGCTGTGCAACGGCCGCATCGGTACGGTCGGCTTCTGCATCGGCGGCCACCTCGCCTTTCGCGCCGCGCTCGATCCCCGTATTCTCGCGGCCTGCTGTTTCTATCCGACCGATCTACATACCGGAACTCTCGGGGCCGGCGGCAACGCTGACACTCTCGATCGCGCCGCGGAGATTCGCGGCGAGCTCGTCATGATTCTGGGGCGGCAGGATCCTCACGTGCCGACGCAAGGGCGCTCGAAGATTCGGGAGGCGCTCAGCGATGCCGGAATCTTCTTCAGCTGGCACGAGGTCAATGCGGAGCATGCCTTCATGAGAGATGAAGGACATCGTTACGACGCCGAGACTGCAAGGGTAGCGATGTCGATCGCACTCGGGCTCTTCGGTAGAGCGCTGTGAGTCTGGCGGAGACAGATGGCGCCCGCTGACGACGATCGTCTGGCTGGCCTCGCCCTCGAAGAATTGGACAGTACCAGTCCGAGGGCGCGTGCGGCGTATGCAATTCTGATCGTCTCGGTGTTCCTCGCGTTCCGAGTGGCATTTCTCTTCATAAGGGAACCCTTCTTCGACGATCTGTTCACGATCTGGATCGCGCGCCAGGAACTTCCTGATCTCATCGCCGCCCTTCGACTCGACTCGGGGCCTCCCCTCTACTACGTCGTGATGCATTTCGTCTCGGGGCTGTTTCCATCCGGCGAGCCGGCAGTCGAGGTCGTACGGTATGCGCGGTGGTTCTCTCTCGCGATGAGTCTGCTCGCGCTCATCATCTTTCTGTTGTGGGCTCGCAGGATCGGGCGGCATCGCTATCTCGCTGCGCTCCTGCTGGCTTTGTTCCCACCGTTGATTCTTTATTCGACGGAGGCACGGGCGTACCTGCTGTGCGGAATCTTTGTGGGAGTGACCGTCGTGGCTCTCCACGGCTGGATCCGGACCGGGAAGATGAGCGCTCTCATCATCGCAACACTCGCGGCGAGCCTCGCTTCCTACTCGCACTACTACGGGGTCGTGATTCTGCCGCTCCCCTTCGTGGCATCTCTATTCGGAGATCGGGGACTGAGGCTTCGCGGATTCATCGCCAGCACCGCAGCAGCGCTTCTTTTTCTGCCAGGCTACTACCTGTCCACCGTTCAGCCGACTGAAGCAACGCGATGGATGGCGGCCATCGATCGCAACGCAGTCGGTGTCATTTTCTCGGCGGCGCGCCAGTTGGGATTTGGGGCAGACTATCCCGCGGCCCTGCTCGAACCAGCCCCTCTGGCCCTTCAGATTCTTTCCGTTCTGGTCGTCTTCGCTGCGACCGGCGCAGGTCTTCGACGCTCGCGCGATGTCCGGTTCTTCGCGGCGATGACTCTGGTTCCGGTCTTTTCGCTCGCCGTAATCGCCCAGGTGCGCGACGCCGTCTACTTTCCCGTCCGTTTCGAGTCGGTGCTCTCGGTCCCGTTTGCATTGATGCTCGCCTGTTCCATTGCTGCACTCAGCCGTCGAATGCGGCTGGCGACCCTCACCGTAATCGTTGCACTCAGCATCTCAGTCACCTGGATGTCGCTGATGGCACAGTTGCGGGCGGGTCCAAGCCCGACGAGAACGGTAGCAGCAGCGGCCCGCGGAAGCCTTGGAAACGATGCGGTATTCATCGCCTCGGGATCCGCCTGGCTCGAGCTCGTCAGCCAGACCGATTCCACCTGGGCTCCACAAATCCTTTCATTCCCGTCCGAACAGTCGCTCCACCCCGGATGGCGATCAATCGCAACGAAAGAGGAACTCGATGCTGAGAGAAGCGGACGACTGGCCAGCCTTCCGCACGATCTGATATTCGTCGGCGAATCGTTCTCCGGAGAGTTCCGTTCCCTTACCGAGGCGTGCGCCTCCCGACCGCTGTATAGATCAGGGCCGACCGTGATGGTCCTGCTTGCCTGCGAACCCCCGGCCGACCAGTTCTGAGTTGTGAGTTCTGAGTTGTGAGCTCCCCCCCGGCCGCCCGGTTCTGAGTTCTGCCCGCCCAGCTCGCCCGCACGGTTGTGAGTTCTGAGTTCCCGCCCACCCCGAAGAGAGGTGGTTGGGGGGTGGGAACTCACAACTCAGAACTCACAACTCAGAACCGGGCGGGAGGGGGACAGGGGTTGGTCCGAACCTTGCAGTCCACTTCAGCCTGCTTAACAACAGGAGAGGAGATTTTTCATGATTAAGAAATTCGTAGTGCTGGCGGCGGTAGTTCTGCTCGCCATGTCAATGGTTGCATGCAGTGTGGAGAAGACCGAAGAGGGTGAAATGCCTGAAGTGAGCGTCGAGGGCGGAAATCTGCCCGAGTACGACGTTGACGCTGCGGATGTCGAGATCGGTACCCAGACGACGACGATCACCACCCCTGACGTGGACGTCAGCACCCAGACCACAACCATCACGACTCCGGACGTCGATATCACGATGCCGGACGACAAAAACCCGCCACAGCAGTAATCAGTGGTACGGGAGTTTTGCTTACGGAGGTCCGGGACTCAGGTCTCGGGCCTCTTTTTTCAGCTCTTCGGAAACGATTTCCCCAGCTCCTTCGACCTGGCGGTAGCAGCTTCCACTGCGTCGATCAGTGTCGTCCGGACTCCTCCCTGCTCGAGCGTGTGAAGGCCGGTGATGGCCGTGCCTCCGGGAGATGTCACGCGATCTTTGAGCAACCCGGGATGTTCATTCGTCTCCATGAGCAGTTTGGCCGACCCGAAGACCGTCTGCGCTGCGAGAAGCTGCGACATCCGCCTCGAGAGCCCGACCTTGACCCCGCCGTCACTGAGCGCCTCGATGATGAGAAACATATAAGCCGGCCCGGATCCGGATAGTCCCGTGACCGCATCGAGGAGCGACTCCTCCAGGATCACCGTGATCCCCACCGCGTCGAAGATCCTCTTCGCATCCTCGAGGTCCGCATCTGTCGCATGTTCGCCCCGCGCAATCGCCGTAGCTCCGGCGTCTACGAGCGCCGGCGTATTCGGCATCGCCCGGACGACTCGCGTGCTAGCTTTCAGGCGCGATTCGATTGCTGCGATCGGAACGCCTGCGGCAATCGAGATGACGAGTGCCGACGGCGGCACCAGGTCTTCGATCTCATCGAGCACACGGCTGAGAATCTGCGGCTTTACCGAAAGAATGACGATATCCGCACCCCGGACCGCCTCCCGGTTGTCGAGAAGCGCCCGGATTCCGAATCGTTGGCGGAGCTCTTCGGCCCGTTCTTCGCGCGGTCCTGACGCGGCGATATCCTCCGCGCTGCAATGACCTCCTCGCAGCAGCCCTCTGATCATCGCCTCGGCCATGTTGCCGGATCCCACGAATCCAATCTTTCTCTTGAGTGTCATGAGGAATACGGTACACCAGCCGCCCGCCCGCCCGCACGCCCGGTTCTGAGTTCTGCACGCCCTACCACCCGCACGGTTCTGGGTTGTGAGACCCACCCTCCCAAGGTACCGGAACTAACTTAGATCGTAGTCTGCCCCGAAGAAAAGCAATGTTGAAATTGAATGTTGAAATTGTGAATTTCGAATGTTGAATCAAGACCGGGTGCCCAATTCAACATTCACAATTCACAATTTCAACATTCGGTCTCCTGGCTGGTTCAGCGTCAAAGGCAGTGCACCCACCCGCCTCGGTGAGGCTGATCACAAAATGCAACGTTTCTCTGATATATCCGTAGGGAGATCAGTGAATAACGGAGGAACGACGTGGGCTCTGAGCTGACAATCACGAACCTGAGCAAGACGTATGGAAATGGGGTGCAGGCCCTTCAGAACGTGTTCCTCACCATTCCGACCGGAATGTTCGGACTACTGGGGCCGAACGGAGCGGGCAAATCGACGCTCATGCGAACGATCGCCACACTGCAGGAGCCGGACAGCGGGGCGATCACTTTCGGCGAGCTCGACGTCCTCCGACAGAAGGACCAGGTGAGACGCATTCTTGGATACCTCCCACAGGAGTTCGGCGTCTATCCGAAGGTCACCGCCGAAACGATGCTGTCGCACTTTGCGGTGCTCAAGGGAATTCACAATGCCGCGGACCGGAAAGAAGCTGTTGCGGCCCTGCTCCACCGGACGAACCTACATCACGTGCGCAAACAGAATCTCGGAACGTTCTCCGGAGGGATGCGACAGCGTTTCGGAATCGCACAGGCGCTGCTGGGAAATCCGCAGCTGATCATCGTCGACGAACCGACGGCCGGACTCGATCCCGGCGAGCGGGTCCGGTTCCACAACCTTCTCAGCGAGATCGGCGAGAACATCGTGGTCATCCTCTCCACGCACATCGTGGAGGATGTGAGCGATCTGTGCAGCAGGATGGCGATCATCTCGCAGGGTCGTGTTCTTCTTTCCGGCGAACCCATGGAGACCATCGATCAGGTTCGAGGAAAGATCTGGCGGAAGGTGATCGCGAAGCCGGATCTGGCCCGGTATCAGGAAGAGCTCGACGTGATTTCGACCCGTCTCATCGGCGGGCGGACCCTGATTCACGTCTACAACGACATCGCTCCGGATGCCTCCTTCGAGGAGGCGTCAGCCAATCTCGAGGACGTCTACTTTTCGACTCTCAGCCGCTCGACGCAAGAGGAGGCAGCGTGAAGCGCTGGCTGGCAGCATGCTGAGAGAGATCATATCGTTCGAGGTGAGGTATCACCTCAAACAGCCGTTGTTTTACATCTCCAGCATGATCTTCTTTCTGCTGACCTTCGGTGCTATCACGACCGACTCGGTTCAGATCGGAGGGGCGATCGGGAACGTCAATCGGAACGCCCCGTTCGTCATCATGCAGATAGGCCTCGTGATGAGCGTGATCGGGGTGTTCGTCACCACTGCCTTTGTCGCAAGCTCGACGCATCGCGACGTCGAGCACAACACCTGGTCGCTCTTCTACTCTTCGCCGATCAGTAAGCGCGATTACCTCCTCGGCCGGTTCATCGGTTCCACGCTGGTGTCGTTCCTCGTTTTCGTCGGAGTGATCGCCGCAATCATCATCGGGAGCGCGATGCCGTGGCTCGAGCCCGAACGGATCGGTCCGTTCATGGCTTCGCCGTACCTGTTCACGCTCTTCATGCTCATCCTCCCGAACGTCGTACTCACAGGGGCAATCTTCTTTTCGCTGGCCGCGCTGACCCGCAGCATGCTCTACACCTATGCCGGCGTCGTCGCATTCTTCGTAGCGTACGCCGTTTCCGCGAACATTCTGGGTAACATGGAAAACGAATTCGTGGCGAGCCTGCTCGATCCGTTCGGCCTGGCAGCGTTGTCCGTCGCCACGAAGTACTGGACTGTGTTTCAACGTAACAACGCAGTGCTTCCTCTCGAGGGAGCTCTTCTCCTCAACAGGCTTCTCTGGCTCGGGATCGCTGCTCTCGTTCTGGGTTTGAGTGTCTCCCGGTTTCGATTCTCGGCGGGAGTAGCCACTCGGAAACAACGGAAGAAAGCCGCCGATGACGAGGTCCCGCGGCAGTCCGATATTGTCACGCTGGAACAGCCGCAGCTGAGCCGAGACTTCTCCCGAACCGCCGCCGCGCGCCAGTTTCTACACCAGACGCGCCTGGAGATCCACGGAGTCCTGGCGAGCATTCCCTTTATCGTCATCCTGTTTCTCGCGGCTTTGAACATCGTCGGCAACTCCACGGAGCTCGACCAGTTGTTCGGAACGACCGTGTTCCCGGTGACCGGTCTGATGCTGCAGGTCATTCAGGGAGCTTTTCTGCTCCCCGCCCTCATCATCATGACGTTCTACGCCGGCGAGCTGGCGTTCAGGGAACGTGCGCTGAACCTCGATGAAGTCTATGACGCGCTTCCGACTCCCACCTGGGTGTTCTGGGCGTCCAAGCTGACAGCTCTCCTATGCGCCACGATCGTGCTGCTCTCCGTCGCGATGATCACTTCGATCGGCATTCAGCTGGCACAGGGATACCGACACCTCGAGCTCACGCTTTACCTCCAGACCCTGTTTCTCGAAGTGGGTATCCCGTTCGCTCTCTTCGCGGTGCTTGCACTGACTCTCCAGGTTCTGACGAACAACAAGTACGTCGGCTTCCTCATGATGGTCCTCTATTTCGTCAGCCGGATCGTGCTTCAGGTGATGGGCTATGAACACGGCCTCTATCAGTACGCCGGTTCGCCGAGCTCACCCTATTCGGACATGAATGGCTACGGCCACTTCGTCGAGCCGCTGTTCTGGTTCTACCTGTACTGGATTTTCTTCGCAGTCATTCTTCTGACCCTCGCCCACCTCTTCTGGGTGAGGGGTACCGAGACGTCTTTTCCGCATCGCAGGAGGCTTGCGGCCATGCGATTCGGCCCGACCGCAAAGCTCATCGCCGGCGCAGCACTCGTTGCGTTCGTCTCCACGGGCTGCTTCATCTTCTACAACACGAACGTGCTCAACGACTACGTGACGACCAAAGGGATGGAGAAGAAGTCTGCCGAGTTCGAAAAGCTTTACAAGAAGTATGAAGCCGCTCCGCAACCGCGCATTACGGATGTCAACGTCGACGTAGACATCTTCCCCGAGGAGCGCCGGCTGGCTATTTCAGGTACCTACGCGCTCGAAAACAAGACCAGGTCCCCGATCCGTGATCTTCATATCCTCATCTCTCCCCTGGTCGACATCGAGAAACTCGACATCCCGCCGCACAGCGTGGTGTCGAGTGACGCCAAACACGGCTACTACATCTACAGGCTCGCTGAACCGCTCCAGCCGGGTGAGAGGGCATCGCTCGGCTTTCAACTCGCTGTGCGCAATCCCGGCTTCGTCAATTCCAACGCCAACACGAAGATCGTTGAGAACGGAACGTTTTTCAACAGTTACGACTACTTCCCACACCTCGGATACGTCAGAATCTTCGAACTGCAGGATCGCAACAAGCGCCGGAAGTACGGTCTCGAGCCTGTTCAGCGAATGGCGAAGGTCGACGACCCCGAGGCCCGGATGAACAATTATCTTTCCCGCGAGGCGGACTGGCTGAATCTGTCGACCACGGTGAGCACGAGCCCGGACCAGATCGCCATTGCGCCTGGGTACCTGCAGCGCGAGTGGACTGAGAACGGCCGCCGGTACTTCGAGTACGAGATGGACGCTCCGATCCTTGGATTCTGGTCTTATCTGTCGGCGCGCTATGAAGTCCGGCGCGACAAATGGAAAGATGTTGCGATCGAGATCTACTACGATCCGCAACACCCCTACAACGTCGACAGGATGATCGACGGAGTGAAGAAGTCTCTCGACTACTTCACAGAGAACTTCAGCCCCTATCAGCACCGTCAGGTCCGCATTCTGGAGTTTCCCCGGTATGCCCGATTCGCTCAGTCGTTTCCCAACACCATCCCCTTCTCCGAGAGCCTCGGTTTCATAGCTGATCTCAGTGATGAAGAGTCCATCGATTACGTTTTCTACGTGACGGCCCACGAGGTCGCCCATCAGTGGTGGGCGCATCAGGTGATCGGAGCGAACGTTCAGGGC
>JBGSYJ010000069.1:0-123384 GCA_041750915.1 Thermoanaerobaculia bacterium
CTGGATCAGCTGCGCTCGTTCCGGCAGCTCGGCTCGAAAACCGCCGGCCATCCCGAGTATGGCCACGCCAAAGGAATCGAAGTGACGACCGGACCACTCGGTCAGGGTTTCGCGAACGGTGCCGGCATGGGACTCGCCGCAAAAATGCTGGCCGCGCGGTTCAACGACGATGGCTTCAAGCCGGTCGACCATTACATTTACGCGATCTGCTCGGACGGCGATCTGATGGAAGGAATCAGCGCCGAGGCAGCCTCACTGGCCGGCCACCTCGGACTGGGGAATCTCATTTACTTCTACGACGACAATTCGATCACCATCGAAGGCGGGACAAAGCTCGCCTACTCCGACGAGGTCAAGAAGCGCTTCGACGCATGCGGCTGGCATGTGCAGACGATCGACGGTCACGATCGGGCTGCAATCCGCAAAGCTATCAAGAAGGCGCAGAAGGTGACTGACAAACCTTCGATGATCATCGCGAAGACGATCATCGGCTGGGGCAGCCCGAAGATGCATGGCACCGCCGAAGTTCACGGGGCCCCGCTGGGGAAGGACGAGGTTATCGCCACGAAGAAGCTCATCGGCTGGCCGATCGAGCCGACCTTCCTCGTGCCGGACGAGGTCCGGGACGAGTTCATCCGGAAGACCAGGAAGCTTTCGCGTTCGAGAAAAGCATGGGAGAAGGCGATGAAACAGTGGCGCGCCGACCATGCCGAAAAGGCAAAGGAGTGGGACGTCTACTGGAAACACGAGGTGCCCGCGGACTTTGTCGAGCAGCTTCTCGAGGCCGGAAAGTCGGAGAAGGCTCTGGCAACGCGCGCTCTTTCCGGTCAGGTCATCCAGAAGCTCGCACAGCTCGCTCCGTTCGTCGTCGGCGGATCGGCCGATCTGGCTCCTTCCACGAACACGCTGATCAAGGGCGCGGGAAGCATTCAGCGCGAGTCCGAAGATGGCGGGCCTCCGGCGCTCGAAGTATTCGCCGGCCGAAACCTTCACTTCGGCATTCGAGAGCACGGGATGGCCGCGATGCTCAACGGTATGGCGTTGTACGGCTGCTGGCGGCCCTACGGCGCGACCTTCCTTATCTTCTCCGACTACAACCGACCGTCGATCAGGCTTGCATGCCTGATGAACATTCCTTCGATCTTCATCTTCACGCACGACTCGATATTTCTCGGAGAGGATGGCCCGACGCATCAGCCGATCGAGCATCTGTTCTCTCTCCGGATGATCCCGAACATGACGCTCTTCCGGCCAGCCGACGGCAGCGAGACGGCGATGGCGTGGGCGTGGGCGGTCGCGAAGAATGAAGGGCCGACCGTCATGGTCCTCACGCGTCAGAAGCTCGATCCGATCTATCGCGCCGAGACATTTGATGCCGAATCGATCTGGAAGGGCGCATACGTTCTGGATGGATACGACGAGGGCGACATCACGATGATTGCGACCGGTTCGGAAGTGTCGCTCGCCGTGAAAACTGCGGACCTGCTTCGGCGTGACGGCGTAAAGTGCCGCGTCGTATCTGCGCCGTGCCTCGATCTGTTCGATCGTCAGAGCGACGAATACAAGGACCAGGTGCTCGGTAAAGACAGGAACGCGATCGTCGCGATTGAAGCAGGAAGGTCCGACGGCTGGTACAAGTACGCCGACCATGGATCGCTGATCATCGGTATCGATCGCTTTGGTGCATCGGCGCCGATCGAGCAGCTCGCGCCCGAGTTCGGCTTTACGCCGGAAGCCATTGCCGGGCGGGTTAAAGAGTGGCGAAGTTGATGTACTGAGGGCCGAACATGCGAGCCATGTTCGGCCCCTCAGCGCTTCACGGGAAAGCTCGCCAATGACGGGTAATGGGCCGGGTGTCATCCTGAGCGAGAGACTGTGAGACAGCTGCCGAAGTGTCATCCCGAGCGTCGAGCGAGGGATCTGGGCGGCGGTCTATCGATTATGAACGCAGCTAGATCGAAGATTTTCGAGCAAAAGGCCCCCACCCAGATCCCTCGCTCGACGCTCGGGATGACACAGTCTCGCGAAGCGAAGGATGGCAGAAGACGTCTGCTCCGCGCGGTAGCCACTCTCACTCTCGCTCTCTGCTTCGCCCTGCCTCTTCGCGCCGCATTCCGTGATTTCACGGCTGTCCCCGTCAGCGAGGCGCTCGCATCGAGCCTCGCAAACATTGGCGCTGAGGCGATGGCCGATTACCCGAAGCTCACTCCCGCGAATCTTTCGATCACGCTGATTGATCTCGGGACTGATGGTGTGCCGGTCGCACGTGCCAGCTATCGTCCGGAAAACACCTTCCATCCGGCGAGCGTCGTGAAGATCTTCTTTCTCGTCGGTACGCATGAACGCGTCCGTGAACGAAAGCTCGTGATGACGCCTGAGCTTCAGCGCGGCCTCAGAGACATGATCGTCGATTCCGGTAATGACGCCACGTCGTTCATCGTCGATTCGATCAGCGGTGTCAGCAGTGGGCCTGATCTTCACGGCCGCGCGTTCAGCAGATGGGCGCATCGGCGTAAGTGGATCAACCGCTACTTCGCCTCTCTCGGATACGACATTCAGGCGAGCGGGAAGACATGGGCGGAGAATCTCTACGGTCGCGAGATGCAGCTGCTTGGAAAGAACCGGGAGAACCGGAACAGAATCGCAAGCGAGCAGGTCGCAGCGATCATGCTCGACATCGTCGAAGGTCGCGCGGTCTCAGCCGCCGCGAGCGGAGAGATGATGAAACTGCTCGCGCGCGACGTGCCGAAGCAGAGGGCTGCAGGCGAGAACCAGGTTCACGAGTTTCTCGGAGAAGGGCTGCCCGACGAATCGCAGCTCTGGTCCAAGGCGGGGTGGACTTCCGAGGTACGGCATGATGCCGCGTATGTGATTCTCCCGAATGGAAAACGGTTCATCGCAGTGGTCTTGACGAGGGGAGACTCCACGAATACGGAGCTTCTGCCGGCAATATCGCGCAAGCTCGTCGAACTGTTCCGGTGAACCTTCCCCTCTCCCCGCGGGAGGGGGGTCAGGGGTGAGGGAGCCTCCGTGGAGATTTGAGAAAAGTTTCGTTTTGCCTACTGCTCAGGAAACGAGGTTCGAAATCTTCAGAACAATTACCCGAGTCAGAATGCCCTCACCCCTTACCCCTCTCCCGCGGGGAGAGGGGAATTGTTGCACCTTGATCCGTACTCCTGCTCCGCCTCGGGTGAGCTTCTGACATGACAACATGGATCCTGGCGGCGGTTGCGGTGCTGGCTCTCGCGGCAGGCGTTGCAGCCTGGATGCGAAAGTCGGCCCGATCACTCGTGCATACACGGCGGCTTCGCATCGACCGCTTCAAGCTCCGGCGCAAGCATGCTGATATCCGGCTCGAAGTCTTCGCGGACAGAAATGTTGTCACGGCGGTCCGCAATTACGCCAGAGATCGCAAGGTGTCGATTGAAGCCGCGACCCGTCAGGCGCACATCTATCTGACGGAAATCGTTCCGAAATTCAATCTGCTTGCGTACTACAGGGTCGGCGCTCCGATCGCGCGCGCGATCCTCTACTTCCTCTATCGCGTTGTCGTCGAGCGAAGACCGCTCGAGGAGTTCAACAAGCGGGCGCCGAAAGATGCCGTCGTCGTCTACGTGATCAATCACCGCTCAAACGTCGACTACGTTCTCGTGGCCCACATGCTGTTCAAGTTCGTCTCGCTGTCGTACGCGGTGGGGGAGTGGGCACGCGTCTGGCCACTGAATCATCTGTTCAAATGGTTCGGTGGCTACTTCGTACGCAGGCGATACCGGGAGCCGCTGTACCACGCGGTGCTGCGCGCGTTTGTTCAGACCATTACGCGTAACGGCGTTACGCAGGGAATCTTCATCGAAGGGGGCCTTTCTCGCGACGGCTCCTTCCTCGAACCGAAGCTTGGAATGCTCGATTACATCGTTACGAGCAAGGCCTCGGACGACTTCCAGGCCCCGTTGTTCATCATTCCCACCGCGATCAGTTACGACCGCACGCTCGAAGACCGGGTGCTGACCGAGGAATTGATGGGCAGAGAAGATCGCTCTTCGAGACTTCAGAAGCTTCGCACCTCATTCGATTTTCTCTTCCGGAACTTCTTCCGCGGCCTCAGAGGGCGGTTCAAGCGCTACGGCTACGCGGCTGTGTCCTTTGGCTCGCCGATTCTGGTCGATGACCTGGTCCGCGACAATCCCGAGCTCATCGCGGGAACGTTCGAAGAGCGCAAAGCGGCGATGAGGCAGCTGGCGGACCAGATCATGGAGAGCATCTCGGCGGCTCTACCGATTACACCGGTTCCGGCTGTGGCGCGCGTGTTTTCCGGAAACGAAGGCGCACTCACTGAGGCCGGAATCATCGAGGCGGTCCGCGACTTCCGGGTGCGATCGTCAGATCGCGTCTGGCTCACGGGCGAACAGACCGCCGAGGAGATCTGGGAAGCAGCGAAGCGGCTGCTCGTGCTGAGGCACCTGATTGAGGAGACACCAGCAGGCTGGCGCTGGAACCCCGAGGAGATTCTGCTGCGCGACTACTACGCGAACGCGCTGGTGCCGTACGGGGAGTAGTCAGTAGTCAGGAGTCAGTAGTCAGGAGTTAGTAGCCCGCCGCCCGGCAGTGAAGTTGGGTTGCGGGCTTGTTTTGTTTCAGATGAGTGCCTCGCAGGAGAGGCACCCACGGACCGGCATCGGGTGGGTGGGCTACTGACTACTGACTACTGACTACTGACTACTTTCTTCGCATCACGGCTGCAGCGCGAGCTTCTCGCTTCCGCCTGCCGTGATCACGACGCGCTTGATGCCTGCGACTGCCTGAAGGCTTTTTTCGACAGAGGCGCGGATCGCCTGGGCGCGGCAGGATCCGCCGACGTTCTGCAGCTCTTCGCTGAAATCCACGGTGGCGACACCATCGTTGATCGAGATGCCCCGCACACGGCTTCCACGGGGGAAGTGTGAGGAGTTCGTTTCACCGGCTTCGAGTGGAAGTGGCCCGGCGATGAGCGCTTCGACGACGAGGCGCGCGAGCGAGATGCTCGATGGCGCGCGGCGCTTGACAGGGAACACCTGCGAGCAGTCGTTCGGGGCGCGCTTCGGGTCGTGGAAGTAGAGATCGAGCTCGCGCGGCTCGATCGCCAGCGGAGCCGAGACTTTCACGAGCGACTGCTCGCTCCCATCCTTCGCTGAAACGTCGAACGCTTCAACGATCACTTGTTTTCCTGGCCATGAAGTCATGAAGACTTCGACTTCCCACGGATTGAACGAACCGAGCTCACCGCGAGCCGTCGTGAACGTGCGGGCGATGACCTGGCCCTCCTCGTCTCGGAGGCGCACCGAGACATGATTCTCGAATGTCCGTGCCGTGCCCGCCACCCGGATGGGATTCGACGCGATCCGTTCACCTTCCCGCGGCGCACTGATCGTAACGTTCCGGAAGGTCGCCGGCGGTGGAGTGGCGGAAGGCGACGGAGCGGGTGAGGGCGTTGTACCCGGCGCCGGAGTCGATTTCGCTTCGGTGGAAACGGCTCCGGGAGCTGTTGTCGTATCGGTGGGCTCGCCGGCTGCACATCCGAGGGTGAGGATCAACGCCGATAGAGATGCGAATCGCAGCAGGAAGGGTCGCAATGTCGAGCTCATGCGGCGGATCTTTTCCATTTCCGGGCCAATTCCTTGACCCGCCGCGGCACGGTGCATAAACTCAACACGGCCGGCAGTCACTCGCGGCTTTCACTGCCCAACCGGGTTCCCCTCTGTTGCCAGCACATCACAGTCAGGATGGATATGCCACACAACCTGTTCGAAACCTTTCGCACCTTTCCGACGGCCGGCGGCGGCAAGGGAAGCTACTACTCCCTTCCGCAACTCGAAGCAGAAGGACTGGGCACGATCTCCCGAATGCCCATCTCCATGCGGATCGTCCTCGAATCCGTCCTCCGGAACTTTGACGGCGACAAAATCACCGAGGCGGACGTCCGGCAGGTTGCAGGATGGGCTGCGAAGGGTGAGCGGACCGAAGAGGTTCCTTTCAAAGTCGCCCGTGTGCTGCTGCAGGATTTCACCGGAGTTCCGCTGCTGGTAGACCTCGCGGCGATGCGGTCTGCGGCGGAGCGCTTCGGGGCGAACCCCGGCATGATCGAGCCTCTCGTACCGGTCGACCTCGTGATCGACCACTCCGTACAGGTTGATTTCAGTGGCACCGACGACTCGCTCAGCCGGAACATGGAGATGGAGTTCCGTCGAAACAGCTCCCGCTACGAGTTCCTCAAATGGGGGACGCAGGGATTCAACGGTTTCCGGGTGGTTCCACCTGGAATCGGAATCGTCCATCAGGTGAACCTCGAATATCTCGCTCTGGGTGTGGTCGAGAAAGACGGCGTTTTCTACCCTGACACACTCGTCGGCACAGACTCGCACACGACGATGATCAATGGACTGGGCATTGTCGCGTGGGGCGTCGGTGGAATCGAAGCTGAAGCCGGCATGCTCGGCCAGCCGGTGTACTTCCTGACGCCGGACGTGATCGGCGTAAACCTCACGGGCCGGCTGCGTGAGGGCACAACGGCGACCGACCTCGTGCTGCACGTGACTGAGATGCTCAGAAACTACAGAGTTGTCGGCAAGTTCGTCGAGTTTCATGGGGAGGGAGCGGCGTGTCTTCCTGTCGCCGACCGCGCGACGATCTCAAACATGGCGCCCGAATACGGCGCCACGATGGGCTTCTTCGGGATCGATGAAGAGACATGCAACTACCTGCTAGCGACTGGACGCACAGATGAGCATGTCGAGACCTTTCGTAACTACTATGTGGCGCAGGGGATGTTCGGCATTCCACGCGCCGGAGATGTCGACTACACGGCAGTGCTCGATCTCGATCTGGGTGACATCGGGCCAAGCGTCAGCGGGCCGAAGCGCCCGCAGGATCGCATCGATCTCGGGGGCCTCAAGAAACAGTTCATCTCTCTCTTCCACAAGCCTGCAGCAGAGAGCGGCTACGGCAAGGCGATTGAGGACCTGCACCAGAGCTATCCCCTTCACGAAACCGAGCAGGAGGTCATCGAGGGTGGGGGCGACCAGGACCCTGCATCTCATCCCGACGAGAAGGAAAGGAACACCAGCGCCCTCACCGAGAGCGAGATGATGAACAACCGGCCGACGCCGGATCGCGTCGTGGCCGATGACGCGATACCTTCTGCGCGAGAAGCGAAGCACCTTCATCACGGCGATGTTGTCATCGCCGCCATCACGTCATGTACGAACACGTCGAATCCGTCTGTGATGCTCGCCGCCGGGCTCGTTGCAAAGAAGGCCGTCGAGCGGGGCATGGCTCCTCGGCCGACGGTGAAGACCTCGCTCGCTCCCGGCTCGCGCGTCGTGACCGATTACCTCGAGAAGAGCGGGCTGCTGAAGTACCTCAATCAGATACGATTCAACCTCGTCGGATACGGCTGCACGACATGCATCGGAAATTCCGGACCGCTGGACGCGAAGATCGAGAACGCAATTGTGACGAATGATCTCGTCGTCGCGAGCGTGCTGAGCGGGAACCGCAATTTCGAGGCCCGCGTGCACCAGAACGTCAAGGCGAACTTCCTCATGAGTCCGCCGCTCGTGGTCGCGTTCGCCCTCGCTGGAAGGGTCGATATCGACCTCACGTCCGAGGCGATCGGTCAGGGTTCAGACGGCGAGGACGTCTACCTTCGCGACCTCTGGCCGACGCTCAGTGAAGTCCGAGAGGCGATGCAGGCCTCGCTCAGCGCTGAAAGCTTCCGCCGGCTCTACCGCGATTTCGCCGAGCAGAATCCCCTGTGGGAAGCGATCCCGAGCAAGCCCGGGCTGCTGTACGAGTGGAACGAAAAGTCCACGTACATTCAGGAGCCTCCATTCTTCAAGGATTTCAGCATGCAGCCCGGCAGGCAGTCGGACGTCCGGCGCGCCCGTGCGCTCGCGATCTTTGGCGACTCCGTCACCACGGATCACATCAGCCCTGCAGGCGCGATCAAGCCGTCCTCCCCGGCTGGAAAGTATCTTCAGGAGATGGGAGTCAGCGTCGAGGACTTCAACAGCTACGGCTCGCGGCGGGGCAACGATCGCGTCATGGTGCGTGGGACGTTTGCGAATGTCCGCATCAGGAACCTCATGGTGCCGGGCGTCGAGGGCGGCGTGACGGTGCACCAGCCGACCGCTGAGCAGATGAGCATTTACGAGGCGGCCGAACGGTACCAGAGCGCGAACGTGCCCCTGATAGTGATTGCCGGCGAAGAATATGGAACAGGAAGCTCGCGCGATTGGGCGGCCAAAGGAACCATGCTCCTCGGCGTCAAGGCCGTAATCACGAAGAGCTTCGAGAGAATTCACCGCAGCAATCTGGTCGGCATGGGGGTGCTTCCCTGTCAGTTCCTGAATGGCACGAGCGCGCAGTCGCTGGGACTCGACGGCACGGAGATCTTCGATCTGCTGGGTCTCGAGGGAGAGATCACTCCCCGCATGCAGGCGCGGCTTGTCATCGAGCGGAAGTCAGGCGAGGTCGAGGAGGTGCCGGTGATGGTGCGAATCGATACTCCGATCGAAGTGGACTACTACCGACATGGCGGAATCCTTCCATTCGTGCTGCGGCAGCTGATCAGCGGGGCGGAGGGGTAGGGGTTCGTCGTCTATACGGAGATCTGGCGAGGTTGGCATCCCGAGCCTGGTTGTGCGGGTGGGAGGGGCGAGGGATCTCCGGCGGTAGTACGTAGTCAATTCGTCACGGAAACAGTCGAGGTGCGGACTTCCTCGAGGCAACTATGTACCATCGCGAGAGATCCCTCGCCCCTCCCGCACACCCACGCTTGCTCGGGATGACACTTGGTTCATTTCTTCCGACAAAGACCTGTCGCACCGTTCTGAAGCGTCAGGATGACAAGTCCTTCAGTTCCTTGCGTCTGGCGGGCGGCCAGGTTTACGAAAAAGTAAGACTTCCGCCCGGAACAAACGCCTCAACCTCGCTGTTGCCAACAGTTCCAGCAGTCCGCTCCACGTTCAACTCAGTGGGGGTGCGGAAACCCGCATCCCCGTTCGCGTTCAACTTTGGCGCGATTTCGAGTAAGATACGCAACCCAACCAGATCTCGCCGAAGGCGGGACTGTCCATCCTGAAAGGTTTTTCATTCGCATGACGGATTCCAGAGAAAACGCAGACACTTCGTTTGCGGAAGCGTTCGAAGCAAGTTTGAACTTTAAGACCCCTGTACAGGGAGACATGCTTCGCGGCACGATCGTCTCCATTTCGGGAGACGACGCCTACGTATCGTACGGCGGACCCTCGGAGGCCGTGATGTCGGTCGCCGAACTGGC
Organism: Thermoanaerobaculia bacterium; assembly: GCA_041750915.1. Taxonomy (GTDB): domain Bacteria; phylum Acidobacteriota; class Thermoanaerobaculia; order Gp7-AA8; family Gp7-AA8; genus JBGSYJ01. Next base: position 9,317 of record JBGSYJ010000069.1, read on the forward strand.
CGAAGGGGAAAACCAGGAGGGTGACACCGTCGAAGCGATGGTCGTGGCCACCGCTCCGGTCATCCGCCTCTCGCGCAAGATGATGGCCGGCCGCGCTTCGCTGCAGGCGCTTCGTCAGGCGTACGAGAACGGTCTTCCAGCAGAAGGAAAGATCACGGGGCGCAACAAGGGCGGCTTTGACGTCAGCGTCGGCGGCGTCCGCGCCTTCTGCCCGCTCTCGCAGATCGACCTCGGCAAGATCAATGATCCAGATGCCTATGTGAACAAAAGCTTCGACTTCCGGGTCACGGAGCTTTCGGATGACGGTCGCAAGATCGTGGTCTCGCGCGCTGCGCTGCTTCGTGAGGAAGCTGCGGTTCGCGCCGACGAAGTCCGCAAGACTATTGTCCCGGGAGCGATGCTCGAGGGAACGGTCCGCACGATCATGCCGTTCGGCGCTTTCGTCGACCTCGGCGGCGTCGATGGACTGCTCCATGTCTCTGAGATGAGCCGTCGTCGCGTCAATGACCCGAAGGAATTCGTCAGCGTCGGTCAGCAGGTGACTGTCAAGGTTCTGAAGATCGAGAACGACGGCAAACGGGTGTCGTTGTCGATGAAAGATCAGGAGCGCGACCCCTGGAACGACGCGATCGAGCGCTTCCAGCCGGGTGATGCGTTCACTGGAACGATTGCACGCGCCACCGATTTCGGCTTTTTCGTCGAGCTCGAGCCGGGTCTCGATGGCTTGCTTCACGTCTCGCAGCTCCCGATCGGACTCAAGCAGAGCGACGAATCGCTTGCGATCGGTAACTCTATCTCAGGCTGGGTCCGCGAAGTCGATGCGGAACGGCGCCGTATCTCGCTTGCGATGCGCGAAGTCGCTTCGGGCGATCCCTGGGAAGACATCGAACAGAAGTTCCCCGTCGGTCGGGTCGTCGAAGGAACCGTTGAGCGCGCCGGGCAACCGGGCGTTTTCGTCGCCCTCGAGCCGGGCTTGACCGGACTCATTCCGGTGTCCGAGATGAGCCTTCCTCCGGGAGGCGATCCGGGCAAGGCGCACCAGCCGGGTGAGAAACTCGCCGTGAAGATCCTCTCCGTCGACCGTTCGCGCCGCCGTATCTCTCTGAGTCACGAGGGTGCGAAGGCTGCTGCGGAGCGTGGCGAGTTCCTCGAGTACGTCGAGGATTCGAAGGCCGGAGCAGCAGAGAGCAAGAGCGCCATGGCGCTCGCCCTCGAGCGGGCGATGTCCGGCAAGGGCGAAGACGAGTAATTCGACTGCATCGGCATTGAATGTGAAAATCCTCCCACCGGGAGGATTTTTCATTTATGTCTGAAGAACGATACGAGCCGGTTTCCTGCGATTATCACGATCAGCTCGAAGCTGCTGCGGTCACGAAAAAGGAAGTGGAGCTCGAGTTCGATGCGCAGGGCGTGAGGCAACGCGAGCGCGGAAAGATTGCTGACGTGTACAGCGACAATGGTGCGGAATTCGTGAGACTCGAAGCCGGCGAAGGCTCGGTTCGAGTTCGTCTGGATGAGATTGTTTCGTTTCGAGAGCTCTGAGGGGCGAACGGAGTGTCCGTATTGAAGGATCTTTCACCGGATGATCCGGTATTTCTGCTCGAGACCGATCGGCAGACGTGGATCGCAATACGCGGCGTCGACGAGACCGGAAACGCCACGCAGTTCCGCCTGGCCTTCAGTACTCTGGACCTTGCCGCGCGTTTCGCCAGCCGGTTTCCTGCGTTCGGTGCGAAGAGGGTCCGCGAAATCCGGCTGGGCGACATCACGACTGCCGAGGATCCGCCCGTAGCCATCGACGTCGATCCCGATTCGCTGGAGCATGAAAAGTAGCGGGACATTCCGATGCCGATGTCCCGCGTTACCGGCAGTGAAGCGGTAGGACATATGGGGCATTCATCCCGCGTCGTCATGTGGCAGGGCCCGCCGCCCTGCCTGAATGTACGACACCTGGAGCATTCATCCGGGTCGTCGCCCCAGAACGTCGCAAGTTCCTCACATTCCGAAAGGCGGCGGATCGGAATCCGCCGCTACTAGCAAACCATTTTCTCGTTCCGGGCGTACAATCATCAGGGAGCCGTCATGCCAAAGAGCCTTTTCTATGCCGGAGTGATCTTTTGCGCGCTGTTTGCGCTGCTCGTTGCCAGCGGTGTGATCCAGAGCGGAACGACGCCCGGTCTCGATGGACTCCTGTACGACCCCGCTGCGTCCGAGCTGGCCCCGGTTTCTCCATCAGTCATGATCGCCGTTCTCCTGATGATGATTCCCGTGGCGTCCATTCTTCTCCGGATGGCCTCGCTCGTGGCAGCGCGGAACCTCTTCGCCGCGTTCTTCGGGATCTTCTCAGTATCCTGCGCCGCACTGGCGTTGGGATACTTTGCCGCCCTTCAGTTCCGCATTGGCACGTTGATTCGCACCTCCTCTGAGGCGATCACCCGGATCCAGCCTCTGCTCGAGTCCCAGGTTGCGGTAACGTGGTCATTCGGCTGGTTCCTTTCGCTTGCGCTCCTCTCGCTTCGGCCGTACTTCAGGATTCAGGCGAGCCGCACACTCAGTGCCCTGGTGTTCCTGCCGGCTCCCGTGTTCCTCTGGGCGCTGATGGGGACCGCGGGGCAGGTTGCCGGCACGACATCATCGACGATGATGCTCTACTGGAGCCTTCTTGCCGCAATCTTTCTTGCGATCTCAGTTCACTGCGTGCGCCATCGCCACCTCTTCATTGAGGTCACGAATCTGCGCGAGCTTCTCGACACGCGGGTGGTGCCCCCGCTGGGCGACCGAAGAAGGCTTTCGTTCGACGGCGGCGTGGCTTTCGACAGTTGAGCGTTGTTGCAACCACGCTCGAAAGCAATGGCCTCAAGTCAAGCGGCGAACGTGCTTTTGTCATCCTGAGCGAAGCGAAGGATCCCCTCAGGACTCGCCTTTCGGCATGCAATCAGGGGATCCTTCGCTTTGCTCAGGATGACACCTTTCGTACCGTCTTCTATCCTGCGCTTCTGTCTTCCGGGTGGTAAAATAGCCTCGCCAGACTTCATCCGGAGAGCCCCCCATCGATGTCCTTCGTTCACCTCCACATGCATACGCAGTATTCGCTGCTCGACGGCGCGAATCGTCCTGAAGATCTCGCCGCAAGAGTCGCGGAGATGAAGATGCCGGCGTGCGCGATCACTGACCACGGCAATATGTTCGGGGCGATCGACTTCTACAACGCGATGATGGAGAAGAAGGTCAAGCCAATCATCGGCTGTGAGATGTACATGGCGCTCGGCTCACGGTTCGACAAGGCCGGCGTGGAAAATCAGGATGCCGACGCCGGATCGAACAATCACCTGATCGTTCTTGCAACGAATGACGCTGGCTACAGGAACCTCGTCAAGCTGGTTAGCGCTGGATATACCGAGGGGTTCTATTACAAGCCGCGCATCGACAGGGAACTGCTCAAAGAGCATTCCGAGGGGCTGATCTGCCTGTCATCCTGCCTGAAGGGCGAGGTCTCTCAGGCTCTCGCTGGAGGGAACTTCACGAAGGCGCTCGATGCTGCCCGCGCGTACAAGGAGATCCTCGGCCCCGACAACTTCTTTCTCGAGATCCAGGACCACGGAATTCCGGATCAGGTGAAGATCATCCCGCTGATGGCTCAGATTGCCGAGCAGGCAGGTTTGCGGATGGTTGCGACGAACGACTCGCACTATCTCGACAAGACGGACTCCTTTGCCCACGAAGTCCTGCTGGCAATCGGCACGGGCAAGACGCTCGACGACGATCGCCGGATGAAGTTTTACTCGGATGACTTCTACGTGAAGTCGCCTCAGGAGATGTCGAAGATTTTCGCGGCGTATCCTGAGGCGGTGGCGAACACGCTCCGGATTGCGGAGCGGGTGGATCTGAAGATTGAGCCGCAGAGTTACCACCTGCCGAACTTCCCCGTGCCGAAGGGGAGCGATCCGACGACGTACTTCGAAAAGGTAGCCCGCGAAGGCCTCGAGATGCGTCTCGCGGCGATGGCGCATCTGTTCGAGGCGAAACGAAAAAAACACGAGCGTCAGGAGTACATCGATCGCCTCGAAAGGGAGATCGGCATCATCCGGAGCATGGGCTTTCCTGGCTACTTCCTCGTGGTATGGGATTTCATCAAATTCGCCAGGGATCACGGGATTCCCGTAGGTCCGGGCCGAGGGTCTGCGGCTGGTTCACTCGTAGCGTACGCGATGAGGATCACGGACGTCGATCCGCTGGACTACGACCTCCTGTTCGAGAGGTTTCTCAATCCCGACCGTATCTCGATGCCCGACATCGACATCGACTTCTGCATGAACAATCGCGGGAGGGTGATCGAGTACGTCCGCGACAAGTACGGAGCGGAGAACGTGGCGCAGATCATCACGTTCGGAACGATGGCCGCCCGTTCCGTGGTTCGGGACGTCGGACGCGTGCTCGGGATGCCGTTCGGTTTCGTTGACAAGGTGGCCAAGGCCATTCCCTCGGGTCCGGGCGTCATGCTGGCCGATGCAAAAAAAGACTCTCCACTCCTGGTCGAGGCGATCCGCAGCGACAAGGAAGTCGAAAAGATGATCGATATCGCGCTCCGCCTCGAAGGGCTGACCCGCCACGCGGGGGTTCACGCCGCGGGCGTCGTCATCACACCTGAGCCCGTTGACCAGTACGTTCCGCTCTACCGCACGAACAAGGACGAAATCGTCACCCAGTACGACATGCGCATCGTCGAGAAGATGGGGCTTCTCAAGATGGATTTTCTCGGGCTGCGCACGCTCACCGTGATCGACGATGCAATCAAGTCGATCCTCGCACAGGAAGGCGTGAAGCTCGAGATCGAGAAGCTGGAGCTCGACGACCCTGAGGTCTACCGTCTATTTCAGGAGGGCCGCACAAAAGGCGTGTTCCAGTTCGAATCGGGAGGCATGGTCGATCTGCTTCGCAAGGCCCGTCCTACGAAGTTCGAAGATCTGGCGGCGCTTAATGCTCTCTATCGTCCGGGCGCGCTCGATGCGGGCATGGTCGACGAGTATGTCCGCCGGAAGAACGGACAGTCGAAAGCCAGATATCTCGTTCCTGTCATGCAACCGATTCTGGAGGAGACGTACGGGATCGTCGTCTACCAGGAGCAGGTCATGCAGATCGCGCAGGGAGTTGCGAACTATTCGCTTGCACAGGCAGACCTTCTTCGCAAAGCGATGGGAAAGAAGGACAAAGCGATCATGGAGAAGGAGCGCGTCAGCTTCGTCTCCGGCGCGCTGGACAACGGGTACACACGCGAGAAGGCTGATGCGATCTTCGACTACATCGAGCCCTTCGCCCGCTACGGCTTCAACAAGTCGCACTCTGTCGCGTACGCGCTGCTTGCCTACCAGACGGCGTGGCTGAAGGTTCATTATCCGCGTCACTTCATGGCCGCCGTGCTGACGTCCGAGATGGACAAGACCGAGAATGTCGTCAAGTTCATCAACGAGACCTCGCAGATGGGGATCCGACTGCTCCCTCCGGACATCAACGAGTCGAATTTCTCGTTCACAGTCGTCGGGTCGAATCTCCGGTTCGGACTTGGCGCAGTGAAGGGAGTCGGAGGAAGTGCGATCGAGTCCATCCTCTTTGCGAGGCGAACGGTCGGCCGCTTCACCGGCTTGTTCGAATTCTGTGAACAGGTCGATCTCCGCGCCTGCAACAAAAAGGTAATCGAGGCGCTGATCAAGTCGGGCTCTTTCGACTCCTTCCGCCTCACGCGCAAGGCGCTCTTCGAACAGCTGGAGCGGACTGCGGAAAGCGCGATGAAGGCGAAAGAGGAAAAGGAAAGAGGTCAGAGCACACTGTTCGGAGGCGCGGGCGCAGGCATCATCACGGCACCACGTTCCCTTGCCGCCGCGACAGATTCCGACGAATGGCTCGAGGATGAAAAGCTCGCCTTCGAAAAGGAAACGCTGGGCTTCTACATCACCGGACATCCTCTCAACAAGTTCGAAGGGGACCTCGAGATTTTCGCGACCGCAAATACGGACACTCTCAAGCGTTTCGTCGACCAGACGGTGACGATCGGAGGCATCGTTGGCCAGCTCAAGAAGTCGAAGATCAAGAAGGGGCCAAACGAAGGCAAGCTGATGGCAAAGTTCATCCTCGACGACCAATTCGGAAGCGTTGAGGTCGTCGTGTTCAGCGATCTCTTTCAGAAGCATGCGAAATGGCTCGACAACGGTGTGCCGATACTTCTGACTGCCAGCGTCAAAGACACAGGCGGTGTTCCGGGCGGCCGCAGCGCCGCGCTCGCGCAGGCCGAACAGCAGGCCCGGCAGATCGACGACGAGTACGGCGGACATCCGGAGGACGATTTCGTCGTTGCCGATCGTCCCTCTCGTTCGGCCACTGACGCGCCGCAGATTTCCTATTACGAAGTCGGCGACGACGAGAATGAAAAGACGGAAGCTGAGCTCGAGCGGGAGCGGATCGGAACGGAGGTCGACCGATTCAACCTCAGCCTCTTTGGAGGCGCGCCCGCGCAGGAACCCGATGATGATCGGGATGACAATGGTGGTGCCGGCGTGCGGACGGATGTCAGTTTGCACAGTCGCGAGGAGGCCGAGGAAGCGCGTGCTGCGATTGCAGAGGAGACCGAGTCTCTGATAGCGCCCTCCGAGGCTGACAGCGCCGTCTACGAGCCCGCGCAGATTCTCCACGAAGCGCCGATCACCCCGGAGTTGAATGCCCTTGATCTGGTGCCGCTCGACGGCATCCGGGAGAAAAAGGTGAAGACGATTGCTCTCGAGATGTCATACACGACGGTGAGCGATTCTTCTCTCGCGAAGCTGCGCGAGATCTTCGAGAGCCATGCCGGCGAGGTTCCCGTGCTCGTGCGGCTCACGAATGTTCCACCGGAGCTGGCGAAGGAAGCAGGTTCCGATGGCCACGTGCAGCTCAAGCTGAACCATCACTTCCGAATTCAGCCCGGACAGCCCTTCACCGCCGCGGTGAACGAGCTCGACGCGCGGCTGCAGTATTTGTTCTAGGTGTAGCTCCGCCGACCCTCTCCCCGCCAGCATGTTGGCCCGAGCGCGAATCGACGTTCGGGGAGAGGGTGGTCCGGCACCCTGCGCCGCGGGACTTGCGCATCGCGCATCTGTGAATTGCAGGGTGACGGACCGGGTGAGGGGCAGCCTGGATCCAGCTACCCCTTCATGTATCCGAACTCCCGAGCTCGCGCCTCACATATCCGGAGAATTTCCGCCGCGCAGATTCCAGGATTTGCGACCAGCTCTTGGTTTTCGAATCGCAGCACTTTTATTCCGAGCTCCCCGAGACGTTTGTCACGCACCGCGTCATCGTGTCTGCCCTCCGCCGTGAAATGTGGATCGCCGTCGAGCTCGACGTTCACGCGCAATCGGGAGCAGTAGAAGTCGAGGATCATGTTGTCGATCCGATGCTGCGTTCTGAACTTCCAGCGATGGAGGTCCGGTTTCACAGCATGCCCCATGCAAGCTTCTCGGCATCGGTCAGGCTACGCCTGAGCTCGCGTTCGTTCGTCCGGTTGATCCCGCGTGTTTGATGCTTCATGGCGAGATCGTACCTCGGCTACCCCTCACCCGGCCCGTCACCCTGCAATCCACAACTGCCTGGGTGCGCGGGTCTCGCTTCGCAGGGTGCCGGACCACCCTCTCCCCGAATGATGATTCCTGCTTTAGACGACATCCTGGCGGGGAGAGGGTAAGTCGCGCGACCTTAGGGCCTTCGGCTGAATTTGTCGTACTGCAGCGTGTGATACGAATCGAGCGGTATGTCTTCTCCGCCGATGAAGAGCCTGACGAGGTTCGTCCGGATCTCGAGTGGATCACCATCGGTGACGATCACATTCGCGATCTTTCCAGCCTCGAGGGAACCGATCCTGTCAGCGACACCAAAAATCTCGGCCGGACTGATCGTCACGGCGCGGAGGGCCTCTTCCTTCGGCAGTCCAAACGCCGCACAGGCTGCAGCCTGATAGGGGAGGTGTCTCGCATTGTGGGCGCCGCCGGTCCGGATAGCGAACCTGATGCCGGCCTGATGGAGAGCAGCGGCATTCGAGAACAGCAGATCATACGGATCGTCCTCTTTGCCGGGAAGCGTCCAGATCGGTCCGAGGAGTACAGGGACGTTTTTCGATCGAAGCTCCGGAAGCACGCGCTGCACTTCCTGCCCGCCCGAAAGAATCATCCGGATCCCAACCTCGTCGGAAAACTTCATCGCTTCACGAATGTCAGCTTCGAGGTTCGCGAAAATGACGAGCGGGACGTCGCCGCGGACGACAGGTACGAGCGCGTGAAGGATGAGGTCCTTCTCGGGCCGATGTTGTGCATTAATTTTCTCCGAAGCCGAGAGCGCCTTTTCGTACGCTTTCGCGTCCCTGAAGGTATCTCGAAGCTTCTCGAGCTGCGAGGTGTACTGCTTTTTCGCGCGCTTCTCCCCTTCCTCGTCCTGAGGCTGGCCGGACAACGGTGTCGTTCGCACTCGGGGGAAGTTGATGTGCATGCCGGCGGGACTCTTGAGCACCATTTCGGGTGGAGTCCAGCCGGAGAGCTGAATCAGGGCGCTCTGTCCCGAGATGATTCCGCCGCCCGGTTCGGTAAGCACGGTCGTGATGCCGTTGATACGCGTGACGGGAATCACGTTGCTGTGCGGATTGAGTGCAACTGCCGCCACTGCATTCGGGTTCAGGTCGCCGAGCTCCTGAATGTCTCGCGTGCCCGCGACCGAGCCGACCTCCGTCAGGCCGATCGAGGTTCCGGAGTCGATCATTCCCGGATAAACTGACAGGCCCGTGCCATCGATGACAGTCGCCCCTTCAGGCGTGTCAACTGTACGGCCTACGGCGACAATCTTTCCGCCGGCGATCACGATGGATCCGCTCTCGATCGGCGCAGATGTCACGGGATAGATCGTTGCGTTGCGGATCACGTACGCACCGCCCGGTCCGGGATTGTTCAGGATGACCGACTGTCCCGCTATCGGAAGCGAGGCAGTCATCAGAGCTGCGCAGAGAAGCATTGTTCGAAGCTTCATCGTTCGTTCCCCATTCCGCGCTTTGAGCCGCCAGCAGTGGACTTCGCGCGCGCCTTCTCGCGCTCCTCCGCCTCCCGCTCCTGCGTGAGCAGCGCTTCCTTCTCCCGCTTCCGATCTTCCCGCTGCTGGAGGTCACGATTCCGGTCGAAGTAAACTTCGCCTTCGATCATGGTGGTCTCGACGCGGGAGTAGGTCGAGAAGGGATGTCCGGACCAGAGAACGAGGTCCGCATCCTTGCCGGGCTCGATCGAGCCGATTCGATGGCCGACGCCGAGCTGGCGGGCAGCGTTGATCGTGGCCGTCTTCAGCGCTTCTTCCTCGGAGAGACCTCCGTACTTCATCGCCTTGGCCGCGTCCAGGTTGAGATGCCTTGCCAGCTCATCGGAGTCGGAGTTCACTGAAACGAGAACTCCGTTCCGTGTCATCAGCGCGACATTGTGCGGGATGCCGTCGTACGATTCGGCCTTGAACCCCCACCAATCGATGAAGGTGCCGGCTCCGAGACCTCCGTGGGCCGCGATCTCCTTCGCTACTTTGTAGCCTTCCAGGACGTGCTGGAACGTCGCGATCTTGAATCCGAATTCGTCAGCGAGGTTGATCAACATGACGATCTCGTCGGAGCGGTAGCAATGTGCATGGACCTGCACGTTGCCGCGAAGAATCTCCGCCATCTCCTCCATGAGCAGATCGCGGCGCGGCGGGATCAGATTCGCCTTGTTTCTGCTGGCGTTCCAGGTGTCCCACTCCGCCATGTAGGCGCGCGCCTTCGTGAACGAATCGCGCACGACTTCTGCGACGCCCATTCGGGTTGCCGGATACTGTTTGGCGACTCCAGCGGGCGGACTGAAGTTCGCGCTCTTCGGATTCTCACCGAGGGCGAATTTAATGCCGGGAGGAGCATCGGCGATCGGCCACTCGGAAATCGGTCGTCCCCACTTCCATTTCACGACGGCGTTCTGGCCTCCGATCGCGTTGGCCGATCCGTGCAGGATGTTTGCCGTTGTCGTCCCGCCGGCGAGCTGTCTGTAGGCGCTGATATCTTCGTTTGTGAGTGCATCGTGCACGCGCACCATTCCGGTGTTCGGTAGCGAGATCTCGTTGACGCTGCCTTCGACGGCCGTATGGCTGTGTGTATCGATGATGCCCGGCATGAGGTAGCGGCCCGTGGCGTCGATGACCTCGGCGCCCGCGCCCGCCCGGACCTGATCATCCGGTCCGACGGCGACGATTTTCGAGCCGCGGATCAGCACGGACCCTCCGGGTATCGTCCCGTTCGTGATCGTCATGACGGTCGCGTTACGGATGAGAATCTCCCGGTTCGCCGCGGTCTGGGCATAGAGTTGAAATGTGGAAATCAGTGTGACGATCGCAACGGATGTGCGTCGGACGATAAAACCGCAATTCGAAATCCGCAATTGGCTCATGGCGTCCTGCTCCCGGTGAACTCGAATTGTCCGAGGTTCGTTCTGACCGTTCCTCTGATCGTCGCATTTTCAACCGTTCCGCTGAACGACCAGTCGGACGGTTCGGCCTGTGTTTGGATCGTGATGTCGAACTCGAGCCTGTTTTCGTTGAAGGAGCCGCTGCGGATGTCGCCGGAGCCGGCGCTGCCGGAATAGGTGCCCGTAAGCTCTGTACCCTGAAGTCGCAGGGTCGCCTGGATCGAAACGTCTCCGTCCGGAGCCCGCACTGTCAGATTCCATGCGCCGTCGATTGGCGACGCGGATGCAGGCGTGGCCGGTGACGCTGTCGTTTCAGCCGGAAGTCGGATTTCACGCCCGTCGATATAGAGGTGTTTGATTTTCGAATCACGATCGAAGATCGGGCCGTCGGTTACGACGAGGTTCGCGATCTTGCCGCGCGCGATCGATCCGATTTGCCGGTCGACACCGAGAATCTCGGCGGGGGTGAGAGTGACTGCGCGGAGCGCCGCAGTTTCGGAGAGCCCCGCGTCGATCGCCTTGCGGATCCCGCTGATGAAATCGGCCGGGGCGGCTTTGCCGGAGACGAGCGCGAACGGAACGTTGCGGCGGGCGAGCTCCGCTGGCGCTGTAACGCTCAGAACGCGCTCGCGGATAACGCGAAGCGGTTCTTCCGTTCTCTCGTCTGCGTTGGCCGGAGGCTTCGGAAAGTTCACTGAGAGAAGGACAGGTACGCCCCAGCTCCTGATCTCGTCGGCCATCCTGTACGTATTGCGTCCGCCGGAAAGGATCCAGCGGAGTTTCGATTCTTCTGCGAGTGTGCGAGAGCGCCGGATCATCGTCTCGCTGTCCGCGATGAAGACCACGGGAAGTTCTCCGCGAAGGACGGGCGCTAGAGCTTCGAGATTCACGTCGGGGGTCGGGCGCCGTTTTCCGGCGGGATCGCGGCTGTAGATCCGGCTTGCCGCATCGTACTGCGCTGCATCAAGCATCGTCTGCCGGATGTGTGCAATAACGCCCATGAGGGAATCAGGATAGGTCCATGACGAGCGGGGATTGAACGAGATCTGCTGTGTGGCGGGCGACTTCAGGACCATCGCCGGAATGTCGTCACCGTAGAGGTTCAGAATGGCGCTCTGTCCATTGAAGATCCCTGCGTTGGATGCGACAAGGATCGTCGTTACGCCTGTCTTTCGCCGGCTGTCGAGCATCTCGCCGGTGAGCTTGGTCGTCTCCGCGGCCCGGAAGGTCGCTGTTGGTTCCGGCGCTGGAGTCGCTCTGGGCGCTGTGCCGGCCTCGTCGCCGAACGACGCCCGCCGTGCCGGTTCTGGCAGGCCGCTCGCCGTCTGTGCATCGAACAGTCCCGGATAGACGTGCATCCCGCTAACGTCCACCTCGACAGCATCCGGCGGCAGAGGGATGTTGCGCCCGACCGCCTCGATCAGACCGCCACGCACGATTACGGTGCCACCCTCGATATCAGCCCCTCCGACCGGATGGACTGTCCCGCCTGTGATCGCGTAAACGCCCGGAGGTTGCGCAACCAGTGGGACCGCCAGCAGGAAGGCCGCGATGATCAACAGAAGTTGACGACAACGACTCAACATGGACACCTCGCAGAAACGAAACGGTAACGTCCGGGGAGGATACAAGATGAAGGATGAAAGATGAAGGATGAAGGATGAAGAGCTTCATCCTTCATCCTTCATCCATTCATTTCACTCTTCAGAGCAGGCCGCTCACCTCATTCGGCCTTCCTTCGGCGAAGCGTTCCGGGCGGAGCGCTTGGACATTGATCGAAGTGTTTCCGTCGAGGATCATCTCGCTGAGAATCTGTCCGAGGGCCGGGGCGTGCATGACGCCGTGTCCTGAGGATCCGTTGGCGAGGTAGAGGTTCGTAGTGCCTGGTACAGGACCTACGATCGCGTGGTGATCTGGCGACATCTCGTAGAGCCCGCTCCAGCAACGTTCTCGATCGACCGGCGTGCTGGAAAGGGACGGGATCCGCTCGTGTGCGATCTTCTCCACTCGCCCGATCCATTTCTCATCGAGTGAATCGTCGAAAGGATCGTCGCGCGGCACCTCCGGCAACAACAGGAGCACCCGGCCGTCCCGCGGTCGGAGGTGAAAGCCGTCCGCGGTGAAGATTGTCATCGGCATGTCGGGAGGAAGGAGTTCCGTGGGAACGGTGACCGCCACCGACCGTCGCACTGGCGTCACCGGCACGCTGAATCCTGCCAATTCAGCGATCGAGCCGGCCCATGCACCCGCCGCATTGACGACGATCCCCGGGTCGATCGTACCGCGTGATGTGATGATGGTTCGGACATTGTCGCCGTCGCGCTCGAGGCCGATGACTCGTTCGTCAAAGCGGACCTCGACGCCCCTGCGACGCCCATCCTCGAGGTAGCCTTCGAGCATCTGCATGGGACGGACGTAGCCGTCCGTGGGACAGAACGCGCCTCCCTCGACTCCGTGCAGGCCGATGGCGGGATTGACGTCGAGAACCTCCGCAGCACTGAGCATGCGCGCCTCTGTCAGGCCGAACCGGTGCTGGAGTCGTTGCGCTTCCCCGAGAGCCGACAGCGACTCTTCGTCGTCGGCGACCCACAGGTACCCGCGTTGCTCGAACCCAGGATCCGTTCCGGTGTCTTCTTTGAATTGAAGAAGCTTCTGACGGGAAAGGAGAGAAAGCCGGATGTTCACTTCGGAGTCGAACTGGGCGCGGAAGCCGCCCGTGGCTTTCGATGTGCTGCCTGACCCGGCAGCTGTGCTGCCATCGACGACGACAACGTTCCTGCATCCCCGTGAGGCGAGATGCCAGGCGATGCTCGCGCCGATGATTCCGGCGCCGATTACCGCGACATCCGCAGTACGACGACGGGCGTTTCCGTTCTGCACTCGGGGATTGTATCCGGCGGTGACACCGATGCGGCCTTCAGGCGGCGAGCTCGACCCTGTTCCGTCCCATGCGCTTTGCGCGGTAGAGGGCGTCGTCGGCCTTTCGCAGCAACATCTCGTAATCGGATCCGTCTTCCGGACACGTCGAAAGACCGGCGCTCACGGTCAAAGATCCTGCTTCCGGCTCTTTTCCCTCGCTGGAGAAACTGTGCGATTCGATCAGACTGCGAAGGCGGTCGACTACGCGAAACGCGTCCGCCGCGCTGGTATCCGGCATGATCAGGCTGAACTCCTCACCGCCGAACCGGATCGCGAGATCCGAGCCCCTCAGGTGCTTGCGGAGCAGATCAGCAAGCTGGCGAAGCGCGGAGTCTCCGGCCTGGTGCCCGAACCGGTCGTTGTAGGCTTTGAAGTGATCGACGTCGAGCATGACGATCGTGCAATGTCCCCCGTGACGGCGGATTCGTTCGAGCTCGCCGGGGAGCGTCTCGCGAATTCGTCTGCGGTTTGGAAGCCCGGTAAGGGGATCGGTGCCGGCGAGCTCGGCCAGCTCTTTGCGCAAGGTCTGCATTTCCCGCCGATTGCGTCGGACCTTTTCGAATACCAAACCGCAGTAGATGCTCGTGGCAAGAAAAAGCAAAGCGACTGTGATCTCGAAAGCAGTCGACATCGAGTCCGATACGAGCGAATGGGGAACGAGCGCCGCGAGGTAAGCGACGCACATCATGCTGCTCAGCATGGTCACCCGCCAGAAGCCGGCAATTCCGATGAGGAATAGCAGCGCGGCGAACCATGCAATCAAAGCAAGTGCACGAGCCTCGGGCGCAATATGAACGTAGTACGCGATCAGTCCCGCAGCCACGATCATCGGAAGCAGCACGAAATCGGGATCCGAGGGAAGCCGGCGATCGAGCCCGGTATGTACGATGATCCAGAGGGCACCCTCCGCTGCAAGAGTAAGCGTCAGGGCAGCGATCCACTCACCCATGGTCATCGAGGTGAAGCCGGTGAGCCTGAGAATCAGCAATTCGACGACGGCGAGAAGCAACCCGGTCGTCGCCAGCTGGAGTCCACGCTTCTTGCGCTGGGTCTTTATCTGATCGTACTCGGCCAGGTTCGCGATCGTTTCGGTTTGGGGTGCTCGCCCGGAGACGCGCCTTTCCGGCAGTGTCACCCGGAGAACTGACCACGGCCGGCGAGAAGCATCTCTTCTGTCTTGGAACTCGTGCACGGTGTGAGCGCACTCTAGAGCAAGTGGCGTCAACCGAGCGTCAATGACGAAACAGGATCAGGGTCGACGCAAATTGAGGAGTCATCCTGAGAGGTTGTGAATGAAACGCGGAGTGTCATCCCGACGCTGCTAATGAACCTCTCGAATGTGAGCGGCCTGCGGGCCGCCCCTACGAGAGAACACACATCGAGCTTGTTCATCTGCTTCATTGGCGCGCCGCCATTCACGCGCTCGGGCTGACACAATGATTACGACTCCACGAGCGCTCGCAGCTGGCGGGTGACGACGGCGATCATCGGAAGGTCGATCACTGTCGCAGAGCGGATCTCGGTGAGCAGCTGTTCGATTCTCGCCACCAGGGGGCCTCGCGTCGCGAGCCAGACCTCGACAGTCTCAGGCGAAGCGTCATCAGTTGTCTCGAGAACCCGGGCCGTGAGCCTGCTCTGGTAGGAGAACAGGTCGTCGATGGCTCCGGCGACGGCCTGCTTCTGCCAGGAGGAGTCGGTTTTCATGGACTGAGCCGCCTCGCGCATTCTGTCGAGGTCGAACCGTGAACCGATATGGAAGTAGACGCGCCCCGCGTCGACGACGTTCAGATTTCCCACATGCGCGAGCCGGACGATGTCGAGTGCCGACGTGAGAATCTCGCTCGTAGCCCTCCTGCGCGCGAGATCCGGAGGCAATCCGAGCTGCAGATTCTCGTTCTCGCGCTGGAGCATTGCGGTCAGCGCCGCCGGAGGGAGGATCTTCTCGAGATTCCGGGCCAGATCACCGATACGCGGACCAAATCTCTCGATGCATGCAGCAATATCCAGATCATCGTAGCCACTGCGCAGCAGCCAGACAGTGGTGCGTTCGAGAAGCTGTCCGACTTCGATCAGCATCTGAGTCTGCAGAGCGGCCGGGATCTTGTTGTCGAGATGCTCAATGGCCTTCCATGTGGTGCGGAGGTCGAACGAATCGCGGATGATCGCGTAGGCGCGGGCGATGTCGGGAGCAGTTTTCCCCGTCTCTTCCATCATTCGCGCGACAAAGGTCGGCCTCACGCGGTTCACCATCGTGTTTGTGACGAACGTCGCGATGATCTCGCGACGGAGGCGGTGGCGCTCGATTGCTGTGCGATAGTTCTCGCGAAGCTGTTTCGGGAAGTAGAGAATCAAATCCTCGACGAGGAGAGGATCGTCAGGGAGATCGGATTCAAGCAGCTCCTGATAGAGCCAGATCTTGCTGTAGGCGAGCAGGACAGCCAGCTCGGGACGCGTCAGTCCGAGATGGGCGAGCTGGCGCTCCTGAAGGGCCTCGTCATCCGGAAGTCCTTCGAGCGAGCGATCGAGCTTCCCGGTGCGCTCGAGGTATCGGATGAAGCGCATCTGCGTGTCGAGTATGGATTCGCCCTGAGCGAAGGCGACACTGATGACCTGTGTCTGCTGATAGTTGTCGCGCAGTACGAGCCTCGCGACTTCGTCCGTCATTTCCGCGAGTAATCCGAGCCTTTTCTCGGGAGGGATCTCTCCCCGGGCGATCGCAGCGTCGATCAGGATCTTGATGTTCACTTCGTGGTCGGAGCAGTCGACGCCGGCAGAGTTGTCGATGGCGTCGGTGTTGATCTTCCCGGTGCTGCTGGTGAGGGCAAACTCAACTCGGGCGTGCTGGGTGAATCCGAGGTTTGCGCCCTCGCCGATCACGCGCACCCGGAGCTCGTCAGCGTTGACCCTCAGCGGGTCGTTGGCGCGGTCGCGCACGTCCGCATTCGTCTCGCGACTCGCTTTCACGTACGTGCCGATTCCACCCATCCACATGAGGTCGGCCCGCGCACGAAGGATCGCCTGAATCAGATCGTTGGGTGTGACGGTGTTTTGAGGAAGGTCGAAGACCTCCCTGACCCGATCAGAAACAGTGATGGACTTCGAGCGCCGTTCGAACACGGCTCCGCCGGGCGAGAGCAGGGACGGATCGTAGTCGGACCAGGCCGACCGCGGCAGGTTGAACAGCCTCTCCCGTTCGATGAAACTGCGCTCCGGATCCGGATCCGGATCGACGAAAATGTGCAGATGGTTGAACGCGCCGATCAGTCTGATGTGCCGGGACAGGAGCATCGCGTTTCCGAAGACGTCTCCGGACATATCGCCGACGCCAACGGCCGTGAAGTCTTCGCGCTGGCAGTCGACTCCCAGCTCGCTGAAGTGGCGCTTGACAGCCTCCCAGCCGCCGCGCGCGGTGATACCCATCTTCTTGTGGTCGTATCCCGCGCTGCCACCGGACGCGAACGCATCTCCCAGCCAGAAGCCGTACTCCAGGGAGATGCTGTTTGCAATGTCAGAAAACGTTGCGGTGCCCTTGTCGGCAGCGACCACGAGGTAGGGATCGTCGCCGTCGCGCCGCACGATTCCCTGCGGCGGGATGATGTCGTCCTCAGATCGGTTGTCGGTGAGGTCGAGAAGCGCGCGGATCAGCATTTTGTAGCAGGCGACGCCCTCGGTCATGATCTCGTCCCGAGTCGTTCCGGGGTTCTTGACAATGAACCCGCCCTTCGCACCGACGGGGACGATGACCGCGTTCTTGACCGTCTGGGCTTTGAGCAGCCCGAGGATCTCTGTGCGGAAATCCTCCCTGCGGTCCGACCAGCGGAGCCCGCCGCGTGCGACCCTGCCCCCGCGGAGGTGGATTCCTTCCATCCGCGGTGAATACACGAAGACTTCGACCTGCGGACGGGGGAGGGGAAGTCCTTCGACGGCTGCGGAGTCGAACTTGAAAGAGATCCACGGCTTCCGCTCGCCGTTCGTGTCACGCTGAAAGTAATTCGTCCGGAGAGTCGAGTCGATCAGGTTGCGGTAGCGCCTCAGGATTCTGTCCTCGTCCGGGTTCGACACCGACTCGAGCGCTTCGTTGATCTGTTCGTGCAGCTCCGCTGCCCTCGCCGCGTCAGCATTCTTTGTGTCAAAGAGCGCGTAGTAGAGGTCGAGCAGCATCCGAGCGATCTCCGGATTGTTCGAGAGCGTCTGCTGCATGTAGGTCTCGCTGAGCGTGATTCCAGCCTGCCGGAGGTACTTGCAGTACGCGCGGAGCACGGCAACCTCGTGCCATTCCATGCCGGCCGCGAGGACGAGCCGGTTGAAGCCGTCGTTTTCCGCCTCGCCCTTCCAGACGCGGAGAAACGTCTCCTCGAACTTTGGTTTCGTCTCGAGGAAGTTGATCCCTTCATCCTGCACGAAGAGCCGGAGGTCACGAATGCGCACGCCGGTAGGTGTCCCGACGGGATAGACGTCGAACGGAGTTTCCGACTGGACTTTGAGTCCCATGCTCTCGAGCCGCGGCATGAGGTCCGACAACGCGACGATGCCCGCGTGGAAGATCTTGCAGCGGAGCTCGTGAGGACGCGCGCCTTCGCGCTGGTAGAGCTCGAGGGCCAGAACGCCCGTCTGCGCCACGGTCTCGATCCGCTCGATGTCGGAAACGGCAATCCGCGGCTCGAAGCGTTCCGAATATGCCGCGGGAAACGCGCGACGGTAGCGGTGATAAACCTCGAGCGATGCTTCTTCGCCCATCGCGTTGTCGAGCGCATCGAGCAGGCGGTCCGACCAGTTGCGCGAAGCCTCTGCGAGCATTGCCTCGATACGCCGGGTGTCTACCTGGGGAATCTGTCCCGGAGTCGTCCTGATGATGAACTGCGCTCTTGCGAGCGGCGAGTCGGTCAGGTGCGCATGAACATTGATCACCGTGCCGTCGAATGCATTCTCGAGGATACGGCTTGCCTTGTCGCGGAACTCGACGTCGTATCGGTCGCGCGGAACGAAGACCAGGCAGGAGACAAAGCGTTCGAAAACGTCTTTCCTGCAGAACATCCCGACCCTCTGGCGATCCTGCAGCTGGAGAATTCCGATCGCCATGTTGAACAGTTCGTTCTCGGTGACCTGAAACATCTCGTCGCGTGGAAACGTCTCGAGAATCTCGATCAGCGCCTTGCCGTTGTGACTGCTGGGAGCGAGCCCGGAGCGCTCTATCACGCGCTGGGCCTTCTGACGAACCAGCGGAATGTCGCGGACGCTGCGGCTGTATGCCACCGAGGTGAAGAGCCCGAGGAAGCGGTGCTCGGTGAGGAATCGTCCCTTGTCGTCGAAAGTCTTGACGCTCACCCGATCCATCGTGGCCGGCTTGTGCACCTGGCTGCGGCTGTTCGCTTTCGTGATGATGATCGGCTCGTGCCGCTGTGCGAAATCGCTGAACTCGCCGGTGAACGGTGTGCGGCTCCGGTCGACGGACTCCTGACGCACGGCGCGGAGTATCCCGAGCCCCGACTCCTGATCGATCTCGAGAAAGTCTCCTTCATCCGTCGTTGCGAAGTTGTACTCGCGGTAGCCGAGAAAGAGAAAATGATGGTCGGAAAGCCAGAACAGAAATTCTCTCGCTTCCTGAATCGCAGTGGGTGAGAGAAACTGCATCTCTGGAGCGTCCAGCCCCTCGAGACATTCTTCGAGCTTCCGCTTCATCGGGTGCCAGTCATCGACGACGACACGAACCTGTTCGAGGACAGCCTCCACGTTGCGCCGGATCGCTTCAATTTCTTCAGGCTCACTCTCCTGATCAAACTCGATGTGCATGTAGGACTCGGTCAGCAGAACCGAGTCGCCGTCGGAGGGACTCTCGCCTTCTTCCGGAAGCGGCATCAGTTTGCCGTCGAGCGAACGCCGGACCCCGATTACCGGATGAACGAGCAGATGGATACTGCGCTCATTGCGCATGATCGCTGCCGCGACCGAATCGACCAGGAACGGCATGTCATCGTTGACGATCTCGATCACGGTGTGCTCGGAGCTCCACCCATCTTCGGCCGAGGGATTGAACACTCTGACCTTTGCTTCTCCGATCTTCCGTTCCGCGCCGAATCTCCATAACGACAGCGCGCCTCCGAGAAGCGTGTCGGGAGATGTGTACAGAACATCGTCAGGTGCGACGAACTCGAAATAGTGCTTGACGAAGTCGGATGCCGCTTCGCGCATCTCGGGAGGAACCCGTCCGGTCGCATCGTGCGACAGACGTTCGATCAGATCCGATTTGCGCACTTCCTCATTGACGGCCATTGATATCCTCGGGCGGTGTGGGGATTTGCAGACGTTGCATGGAATGCAGAAGCGATGTGCTGGCTCGGCCCCGGATTCATCGTGCAGCCGGTCGATCGCCTCAACTGGAAGGATAAATGACTTGGCGGCGAAGTAGAAGCGTGAAGCGTGAAAGAAGAGTGAAGAGTGAACGGTGAAGATTGAAAGGGGAGCAATTTCACTCTTCACCCTTCACTCTTCACCCTTCCTTTTCCGGCAGGATCCTTGCAAATGTAGCATAATAACTTTCCGCCTCGGGGTGGTTCGAGGATCTCAATCCATGACCTCCAGACTCAAAGCAGCTTCCCTTCTGATCGCAGCCGCCATTGGCCTCTTCGCTGCCGTTTCGCCCGTCCACGCCACGGTTGCCCGGTACGTTCCGTTCGATCAGAAGGTCGACGAGGCCGAGGCCATCGTCCTGGGACGCGTCACGGGCACCCGATCGGCCTTCGACCCGACCGGCAAGTGGATTCTGACGACTGCCACCATCACGATCGACAAGTCGCTGAAGGGGTCCGCAGCGGGAACGATCGAGGTGACCGTTCCGGGGGGAGCCGTTGACGGAATCCACCAGGAAACTGTCGGGGTGCCTTCCTTCAGCAAGGGAGATGAGCGCGTTCTGTTCGTCAGGCGGGACCGGGTCGGTCCGACCGTGCTCTATCTCGACCAGGGGAACTACGAGGTCGTTAGGGATTCGTCCGGCCGACCGACCGTCTCGCCGGCGTCTTCCGATCTCGTCCTTCTGGATAGTCAAACGGGAAAAATCTCTGCTTCCGAGGAAGTCCGTTCGCTCGATTCGTTCGAGCGTGAAGTGTCGCTCGCAGTCCAGAGAGTGCAGCGGCAGCGGCTCAACACAGCGGCGGTTTCATCCGCAGTGACGCCGGAGCGGAACTGGCGGACGTCGACCGTCGAGTTTCTCGATGAGAACAAGCTGCTCATGATTCTGCTCGGGATCGGAGTGCTGATCTCGCTGATTCCCATCCTGAGGCGGAGATAGAGATCGATGCGCTGTCCCGAATGTCACGCCG
Organism: Thermoanaerobaculia bacterium; assembly: GCA_041750915.1. Classification (GTDB taxonomy): domain Bacteria; phylum Acidobacteriota; class Thermoanaerobaculia; order Gp7-AA8; family Gp7-AA8; genus JBGSYJ01. The sequence continues at coordinate 30,033 of JBGSYJ010000069.1, forward strand.
TCCGCGAGCCCGAGGCAAAGGCATGCACGGGGTGTGGCCTGCTGTTCGTGACGCTGCCAGAGCCGAATCGCAGATCCGATGATCTCGTCCGCCAGAAGCGGCGTGCGTCCGATGCAGAGCTCGTCGAGTGCCGGGCGTGCGGAGGTGCCGTCCCGAAGAGCGCTATCCGTTGCCGGCACTGCTCGGAGATTCTCGATCCCGGATATCTCGCGAGGAAGGCCCGCAAGCGGAGAAAGCAGGTCAACGCGGCGAGCTGGACGGCTTACCTTCTGGGACTCGTCACGCTTTTCATCTTCCGGCCGGTCGGGATCATCGCAATCGGCGCCGGTCTGATGCTTTCGATTCTCTATTACCTGATCCCCGTCGAAGAGGAACTGCCTTTCGAGGATGACGACGAAGGAGGTTCGGACCGTTCGAAGCGCGAGCGTGTGCGAGGCTCCTTTCGATCCCTCGGCGAACACTTCAAACGACAGTTCGCCTTCGAACGGTTCACTCTGAATGTTCCCCACCTCGGCAAGCTGAAGATTGCGCTCGTCGGCACGCCGCTCCTCGCTGCCGGACTTGGCCTCGTGACCCAGCATTTTCTTCTTCAGGTCCCATTGAACAGGGCGATCGAGGCGAGCGGAGCCTTCGACGGCGTCGATGTTTCCGCGCGCTACCGCTACTGGATCGTGCCCGGCGTCGTCGTCTATGACGTCGATGTCGAAAAAGGAACGGACGCAAGCGATGCGATTCTCGCCCTTTCTCGCTCATCGGGTGAGCACGAGATTGCCGAGGTGAACGTCACGGTCGCAGGCGAGAACCGAGGAACCATTGAGGGCGAAACGTTCCGGCGGATCGGACGGATGAATGAGCGAGAGAAGAGCGTCGTAACACAGTTGCGGGAGATTTTCCGGCCCGGTTCCGGCCCCGCCGCCGCCGACGGCGCGCTTCGAACGTTGCGGAGGCTTACAGGAGCCGAAGGTGAACGGCCCGCCCCTGTTCCGTCGAACAGGGTGACGGTAACGATTCCCGGGTAAGGAGTTTAGCCGTAGCCGTAGCCGTCCCCGTTGCTGTCTTTCCTACCTTCGCGAGTTCTGTCGGCGTCGCGAGCGCGCGCTGCGTTGCCCCGCTCTACTGTCACCCTTTTCTGAATTCTGAATTATGAATTCTCAATTCTCCTTCTTCATCATTTCTTCACGAAGTTTCGTCACGAGCCGATCATCGACGAGGCCTTTCGGCGTTCCGGGATAGTCGAGACCGTGCGCGGCACGGAAGGCGTCGACCGCCGCGATCGCTTCCGCGTCGTAGTCGGCGAACCGCTCGTTGTACGCGGCGTCCTCTTTCTGATACGGCGCGATGAGCCGGTCGAACGCTGCGGGATCGCTGCGCATGAGGCTGCGGTCTCCCGTGAACTTCGGTGCAGCGGGAAACTCCGCGAGCTCTTTGCCCCAGTATCCGAGGGCGTGAAGCATTCTCTTCAACTCGATGACGTCGGGCCCGCGCACGGCGGAAAACTCACGATGTCCAAGCTTCCGGGTCGTCCGGTAGTAGATCCGCTTCAGCTCGCCGACGGGATCCTCATGCTCGCCGACATCGATCGAAAACGAGAGGTGATCGCCGCCGCGCCCTGGGTCGTTTGGATCTGCAACGCGGAGCGCGGCGCTCTGAAGGTTGCCCCAGCGCCGGTCGCCGCCCAGCTTCTGTCCCGCCTCGAGAGCGAGGATCAGCCGCTCTGCAAACGGCGTCGTCGTCCCTTCGGTCGATTCGAAATGATCGGCGACGGCGTCGACGACTTCGGGTCCCACAAGGATGTTCCCCTGAACCGTGTAGTTGGGTCCGTTACGACTTCCCGCCCAGACTCCGCTCTCTTTTCCGGTGAATGAGGCAGAGCGTCCCTTCATGTCGATGATTCCGAGCTGCCGCCGTTCGCGGCCGGCATCGCCTGTGAGCAGTTGCTCTAGGACTGCCTCAGGCGCAACGCCGGTTTCCAGCAGGTCGAGACCCTGACGTCCGTACTCGACGATCGTCCACGACTGTGTAGCCACGGCGCCGACTCCGGCTCTTGCCCATGGCACCGCACGGCCGACGAACGGAACGCGTGTCGTCACTATGACGCCGGATTCGCCCGTCGAAGGATCGATTGCGACGAGCGAAAACGTCGCATGGACCGGCACGCTCAGTACAAAGGCGAACAGAAAAACAACTGCAGATCTCATGATTCCTCCAGAAAGTAGCGGCGGATTCCGATCCGCCGTTCAGAAGCGAATCGCGAGCGACAGCGACACGACGGGATAAATATCGTAGTCGCCGATTTCATCCTGCAGCGAACGTTCTTCCGCTGCGAGATCTTCTTCGAATCCTGGAGGAATCGGGATCCCCGGGTTCGGTTCAGCGATCAGATCGACGACAGGCTCTCCGTGTGAGTAAGCGCCAATGTCGAACAGAAGTTTGAAGCGCGAGTTCCCCCGCAAAGCGTTTCCGAATCCGATTCCGAGGTACGGCCCCACTTCATCCGTTGTCGCAACCGCGCGTAGCCGTCCGACGAGGGCTACGGGGTAGGGCACTCCGTTGATCTCCACGATCGTGTCCTCGGTAGACCGCGCTTCGTAGACATTGTCGTTGCGGATGGCGCCGAGGGTGATGCGGAAGCTGCGGCCACCGGGATAGATGTCGAGGAAGAGGTTCTCACTGGAGAGCTCGACGTCACCCTCATAGTCGATATCGTTGTGCGTGAGGTCGCGCGTGATGTCGCCACGGTGGATTCCACCGCGGAGATGCACATACGAGCCGAGCCCGACGATAAGGTCGGCGCCGTACCCGAGAGTCGAGACCTTCGGCGCTACGGCGACCTGCTGGCCAGCGGCCGGGAGAGCGAGTGAAAACCCGACGATACAAATGACGACGATCAGACTTCTGCGCATTGCCCTCTCCTCCCGACACGCTTCGCAGGCTGCGTGAACTGTGGGAAAGTGTACTCTCAGCCGGCGCCGATTCGAAATCGCCCGCCATCGCCGCGCCGGAATGGCACATGGCATGACCGTAAGGCACGAGGTGTCATCCTGAGCGAAGCGAAGGATCCCCCGAGCCTTGCACCATACAGCCAGTAGTAAGGGGATCCTTCGCTGCGCTCAGGATGACACGTGCTCCTGCTCAGAGCTGAAGTTGAAGCCAGGGAAGTGGCAGGGCATTTGCTCTCGAACGAGGCGACGTTCGACGTCGGGGGATCGCATGCGCAGACTATTGGTGCTCGCCGGGATGGCGCTGGTAATTGCAGCGACAGGCTGCCGCCGCGACGCCGACCTCACTCAGTCGGTCACCGACACTTCGATTACGGATGCGACGAGTACGGCGCCGCCTGACGCTGAGGCAGCCGACGCCTGGCTGGGAGACTTCACGCTCGGGTCGGCCCTCGACGCCCAGGGTCGTGTCCCTCTCAGTAAGTCTGCACAGGGCTTCAACGCGGGAGCGACGATCTACTTCGCAATGGGCATCACCGAAGCCCCGGCCGGTGCGGTCGTGCGAACGGTCTGGTACGGCCGCGACAATCTGAAAGTACACGAGGAGACCCGGCAGGTCGTCGCCGGCGAGAACTATCTCCACTTTCAGAGCCCGCCGACAGAGAGCTGGCCGCCGGGACGCTACAAAGTCGAAGCCTGGGCGGGCGATCAGCTCGTACGGTCTGAAGAATTCGACATCCTCGCCCCTAAATAGCCGGCGCCCGGCCGTGGGCGCCGGCCGTATCCTGGTTCAGCTCCCGAGGGTCGCTTTCAACGTGATCTCCGCCGTCCGGAGAAGTTTCGATACGGGACAGTTCTCTTTGGCGCTCGCCGCTTCCTTCTGGAAGTCCTCTTCCGAGATCCCGGGTACGTTCGCATTGCACACCAGCTCGATCCGCGTGATCTCGAAACCCTGGCCCACCTTTTCGAGATGGATCGTCGCTTCCGTGTGTACGCTCGTCGGCTCGTGGCCCGCTTTGCTGAGACCATTCGACAACGCCATCGAGAAGCATCCGGCATGGGCCGCCGCGATCAACTCCTCGGGATTCGTTCCGTTCCCCGTTTCAAAGCGCGATACGAATGAATACGCGCCATCGAGCGCACCACTCTCGGTTTTCACTGTTCCGTTTCCGTCCTTGAGATTTCCCTTCCACTCTGCTTCAGCTTTGCGACTCGGCATCTTGTGATTCCTCCTGAGGGGGACATCATATTGGGTTTCGTGAAGTTTCGTGTTTCCCGCTGCAAGTTTCGCGCTATGCCCTCTCCGCAGCTCTCATTCCCCTCTCCCCGTGTGAACGGGGAGAGGGGCAAGGGGAGAGGGGCCGCGCAAGCAATTCGAATGTAGCCGACCGCAATGAGTGCCGCAAGCTCGCAACGCCCCTCTCCCGGCGCGCGACACTCCGCAAAGCCTTGAAGTCTGCGCGAACGACGCGCGCCACCCTCTCCCCGACTTCGCGGGGAGAGGGGAGCACGTCGCCAATGGCGGCAGCTCTTCCACTTGCCGCCCACGATCAAGACTGCGAGAATCAGCCCTTCCCATGCGAGCACCGATTCTCTTCATCCCTGGTTTCTCCGCAACCGAGTTGCGGGAGCCGGGAGGCAGACTCGTCTATCCGCCATCGATGCAGACGCTCGCCGATCCGAAGCGGAAGGCGCGGTTCATCCGGAACGTTCTCGACTCAGACGCCCTCGTTGCCGGCGAGCCGATCCGCGACGTCTTCTTCGGGCTCGCGAAACAGGCGCAGTCGCTTTATGACGTGCTCAGACTTTACGGCTACTCGACCGCGAATCGCGACGAGTTCATCGCCGTCGGCTGGGACTGGCGCAGGGCGATCGATGACGACGCTGTAACCCGCGATCTCGACGCTGCGCTGGCGTCGCTGGCGCAGGCAGGAAAAGTCATCGTGATCGCGCACTCGGCCGGGGGACTGTTGCTCCGGCGTTATCTCGAGCTCCATCCTCATCGCGCCGATTCCATCTCCCACATCGTCGGGTTCGGCGTTCCGTGGGGCGGAACGTTGAAAGCGTTCCGTTACATCGCGAAGGGGGAGAAGTTCGGTTTCCTCTCGGCGAGCCTGAACGCGACGGAGACGCGCACGGTGATGCAGCATGCGCAGGCGGGCTACGACCTTCTCCCGCCGCCCGGCCTGGCGAACGCCGCCGCTGCTGACCTTCCCCCTCCGCTCGTCTTCGAAAATGGCGAGCCCGTCTCGCCGGCAGTCGCCGTGTCGTGGATCCGCGCCGCCGACGCGGCGATCGTGCAGCCGATGGCCGGGCATGCAACCCGGCTCGTCCGGCTCCCGGAGATCACGCTTCCCGGCACCGCAACGCCTCCGATCACGAACGTCGTCGGCTTCGGAGCGACGACGGACGTCCGGGCGACGATCCGCGGTCCCGGCAAAGTCGATTTCGAAAAATCGGATGAAGGCGACGGCACTGTACCTCTTGCTTCGGCACAATGGATTCGTGGGGCGGATGTGCGAACGTTTCACGTCCCGATCGGCGGCTATCCGACGGCCGGGATTCCGACGTATCACGCCCAGCTGTGGGATGCGCCGCCGCTGCTCGAGATCTTCGACCAGTTGTTGCTCGGGATCGCTCCGGGTGCGTACGTTGCCGCCGCGCTCGACACCGACGATGCTTCGGCCGGCGGCACGAATGGCCTTCGCGTCCGCATCGCCGCTGCCGCTCACAATGGCGCGCCTTTGCCGTTGCTGAAGGTCACGTTTCACGGTCTCCGGCAGAAGGTGACGAGATCGCTCACGAATCGCGTGCGAGCGACCGTTGAACTGCCGAAGTCCGTTCTGCCTCCTTATGCAGGGAGTCCCTTCGTCCGTTTCGAGGCAGTGCTTCAGTGGAGCAGCGGCAGCACGAAGGAAACCCGCGAGCTCCCCCTGATCTACCGCAGGTGAATGACCGGTGGATCGAGACTCAGAAGCAATGGCCTCGAGCTAAGGCGCGAAGGTTCATACGCGGGGCCCTCAGAAATTCACTGAGATTCGCGAGTAGAGGAACCGGCCATTCATCCCGAACGGGGAATTCCTCGGGTAGGTGAAGATCCCGAGGTTGGCGTCCGGCCCGATATTCTCATCGGGAAATGTGTCGAAGATGTTCTGGCCGCCGACCGCCACGGTGTATCGATCCAGTTTGTAAGAGAGCTCCAGATCCGTCACCCATTCCTGCCCGAATGTCTGATCGGACGCAGGGGGATTGGTGAAACTGCAGTACTCTCCATAGCGGCTCGTGCGAATGTTTCCGCCCAGCCTGCTTCGGTTCCAGTCTGCCGACAGCCGTACGTTGTCTTCCGGTTGGGCACATTCAGTAAGCCGTCGGACCACGCGATCGAACAGGACCGCTTCGAATCCAGCCAGCTGAGGAGGCGTGTCGGCGATCCTGACCACGTCAGTCTCGTTGCGGTTGTAGCCCCCGGAAAGCGTGAAGTTCCCCAGGGCGGCGGTATTCAGCTGCCACGTGGAAACCAGATCGAAGCCCGTCGTTTCGGTGTCGATGGCATTGGTGAAAAAGCGCCCGCCATTGGCTCCCAGGGGGCGAAGGAGATCTGCGATGCGGTCTCCGGTGAAGTTTCCGGACAGGACGATCCGATCGTCTATGTCGATTCGATAGACATCCACCGCGACCTCGAACGTGGGGGTCGGATCCCACACGACGCCCGCGCTGAGCTGAGTCGATTCTTCGGGACGAAGGGGTTGCGCTCCGAGAGCCTGCGCCTGTGGGCTTCCGACCGTGAAGGTCGCGACTTCGAATGGTGTGAGCACTCCTGCCAGGTTCAGAAACGTTGTGCTGGTACTCGAGAAGAATGACTGGCCCAGGGACGGAGCGCGGAAGCCGGTGCTCGCCGAGCCGCGAAACACCACTCTGTCGACCGGTTCGACACGGACCGTTAGCTTTCCGTCGCTGGTGCTGCCGAAGTCATCGAAATCTTCGTATCGCGCCGCCACACCCAGGCGAAGGCGCGCCAGCACATCCCCCTCGACGTCGACATAGATCGCCTTGCTGTTTCGCGACGTGTTGACGGCGTTCGACGGCCTGTACCCTGGAAACACCTGTGCGCCGATCTCGGAACGGCCTCCTGCCTGGTTGGGGATCCCGCCGTCGCGATAGGAGTCCGGCTCGCCTGCAATCTGCTCGAAGCCCTCGCGACGGAACTCGATTCCCGCGGCGACGTTGAGGGGACCCGCCAGTCCAACCTCGTAAGGGCGAGTGATGTCGAAGTTCCCGATCAAGTGATCGAACTCGAGCGAGCCGGCGTAGAACTCCGTCTTGTTCGGTGGGATGGTCGGACCAAGCGAGGTGTTGAGCGTGTTCGACAGATTGAAATCGAAAGTGTTCCTTCCGTACTGGCCGCTCAGGTCGTAGAACCACCCCATCATCGTTCCCCGATTCCCGGCCGTGAAGGACGTGTCATTGACCTCGGGCTCGATGAGGGGCAGGAATCCGAGCGGGTAGATTTCGGGCCGGTTCCTCGCGTCGAGGGCGCGGCGGTAGAACCCACCGTGAGAACCTTCACGCCGGCTGTATCCGCCAAAAGCGTAGAGGACGTTCGAGCCCTCGACGTTGAGCGGAAGCAGGCCGTGCAGAAACAGCATGGCGTCCTGCGCTTCGGAGTCGCCCCAGTGATGGTTGGGCTGCGGTACGGCATTGCTGCCGCCATCTCCCGGTGTGACCTGGTCCCTGGGGTCATTCCCCGCCCGGTTCGTCTCACCGCGATCTCGATACTCGACCGTCATGAAGAGCGAGCCGTTGTTGGCGAAGCCGAAGCCTTTGCTCAGACCGATGTCGATCAGCTCACCGTCGCCGTGAGTCGTTGCCCCGCCTTTTAGGTTCAGGGTCCAGGGAGAGGAACCCGATTTTAGCACCAGGTTGATGACGCCGGCGATGGCATCCGAGCCATACTGGGCGGAAGCTCCATCCCGGAGGACCTCCACGGTTTCGAGAGCCGAGGACGGAATCGCATTCAGGTCCACGCCGGTCGAGCCGCGGCCGACCGAGTTGTTCACGTTGACCAGAGCGCTGTTGTGCCGGCGCTTGCCATTGATCAGAACGAGCAGTTGGTCGGGCCCCAGTCCCCGAAGGGTGGCAGGGCGGACCGAGTCGGTGCCGTCGGTGATCGTCGGACGCGGGAAATTGAACGACGGTGCGAGCGCCTGAATGATCTGGCTGGTCTCACTCGCCCCGGTCGTTTCCAGTTGCTCCTCAGTGAGCACGTCGACAGGAACGGCCTTCTCGTTCGCGGTGCCGATTGCTCTCGAGCCGACAGTGATCTCTTGCCCGAACGCGACCACCAGGGAGAAGTCGCGCTGCACCGTTCCGCTCGCTACCCTCACCTGCGAAGTCTGGGTTTGAAGGCTCTGGAACGTTACGGACACCGCAACGGTCTGGCCGACGGCTGAAGAGGGCAGCGAGATCCTGTAACGCCCCGAGCTGTCTGTGGTGGCGATCAGGCCTAGAGAATCGACCGAGACCGTCGCTCCCGGTAGCGACGCACCGTCCGCTCGCGTGGTGACCACACCCTCGATCTGCTGTGCGGCGAGAGGAGACCCGAGACAAAGCCCGAAAATAAAGAATCGCGCGAGACGCCTCATCAGTTAGCTCCTTTTTTGAATGCTCGAGTATGAGCCTCCGTCGTAGGGAGTGTCAACGTCATGGCCGTCGCGCTCATCGTCGTCGGCGAAGTCGGGTTTGGTCGCGCAGAGGGTTCACATCCGCGGCGCAGTCGGCGCGGTCGTCAGCTCGCTCGCCAACGACATCCTGATGCCGATCATCAGCCTCGTTCTACCGGCGGGGGACTGGCGTGAGGCGAAGTACGTGCTTTCCAGCACGACGGACGCCGCGGGAGTAGTCTCCGAGAGCGCGATTCTCTACGGCCAGTTCGCGGCCGCCGTGCTCGACTTCATCATCATCTCGTTCGTTGTATTCATCATCGTGAAGCGCCTCGTCAAGCCGGTGCCCGAGCCGGCGACTCCGCAGATGCGGAAGTGTCCCGAGTGTTTCGAGATGATCCCCGAGGATGCCCGCCGGTGTCGCGCGTGCACTTCGACCATCGGGGCGGGATCGCAGCTCGCGACCTGACGAGCCCCTGCCGCTATTCGAATGTCGACGCGTTCGCGATGCGCTTCATACTCGAGGTATTCGGCGCCGTCGAAGTAGCGCTCGAAGAATTTGCGAACATCATCACTTCCGGATCGATGGACTTTTCCCCCGCTTGCAGAGACGAAGGTTTCGCCCGTAGTCTCGCCGATCCAGGCGGAGTCGCGTTCGAAGTGCGCGCGGATTTCCTCTGCGTGCATCTTCAGAAGCGATCGGACTGCGTCATTGTCCGCGACCTGATCGTTCAAAGTAAAGAATTTGGGTCGCAGCTTCAGTCGCGCATGCGACCGCCGGTTCTTGGGGCCGCCGGAGCCAATGGGTCAGACGTCGTCTGACCCTTCGAACTTCACGAAGCAATCAGGCACAGACATCAGCACAGCTTCGAGGGTCGGCCTGACGGGCTGGCGTTGCCTCTCTGGAAGCTCCCGCCTGCGAACGCGCAACGTCACCAGCCGCTGCATCCTCTCTCTGAACTCCACGCTCCCGAGATTGATTTGCCCGACGACCGATTCCCACTGTTGTACGCGGCGCCTCGGCCATAAGCGACGACCTGCTCAATATCTACAGAGCTCTGGACGCGCTATCTCCCGGCTTTGGAAAAGTCGAGCGAAGAAGTGACGTTTCCAGAGACGAATTCCTGCGCGACTACTACTCGCGAAATCGTCCCGTGATTCTGACGCGCCTGATGCAGAACTGGAAGGCAATGTCCCTCTGGACACCTGAATACCTCAAAGCACGTTATGGAAGCGAAACCGTTGAAGTCACAGCGAATCGTGATTCAGATCCGGACTACGAGCTGAATCTGGCCCGGCACCGTCGCGAAATTCTCTTCGGAGATTATGTCGACATGGTGACGACAGGGGGCGAAACGAATGACTACTATCTGGTCGCGAGAAATGAAGTTCTCGAACATGAGCTGCCGCTCCACAACGCTGTAGTTCTCACCATTCCGAGCCGCGGCCGGATCGGAACCCGCCGGGCCGCCGTTCGTAGACTTGATATGATCCGATGATGATGGTACCAGGTCGCGTCGAGATTCCACGGCCCGAGGGATGGTGGGAGGAAGTTCGCGAGGTTCTCGAGTATCCGTTTCTCAGGATCGGCGAGACCGACCTGACACTCGCCCGGGTCGGCTATTTCATTCTGCTGATCGTAGCGCTTTTCTGGGTGGTGCGGCTGCTCAAGCGCTGGCTCATCAATCGATTTCTTGCGCGCAGCCGCATGGACCTGCACGCCCGGCAAGCGGCGGGAACGCTCTTCGGCTACGTGGTGCTCCTCCTCGGCTTCATGGTCATCCTGCAGACGGTGGGGATCGACCTGACTACGCTGCACGTCGTCGCGGGAGCGGTCGGCGTGGGCATCGGACTCGGCCTTCAGGATGTCGCGAACAATTTCATCAGCGGTCTGATCATTCTGTTCGAGCGGCCGATCAAGGTCGGCGACAGGATCCTCGTGGGCGATGTCGAAGGCCAGGTCCAGAACATCCGCGCGCGAAGCACGACTGTCATTACGAACGACAACGTCGCGGTGATCGTGCCGAATTCGAAGTTGATCACCGACAACGTCGTGAACTGGAGCTACAACGACCCTCGAATCCGATTCCGCATTCCGGTCGGTGTCGCCTACGGATCCGATCCGGAGCTCGTGCTGCGCGCGCTACTCGAAGCTGCCGCGGAGATCGACGATGTGCTGGCTGATCCTGAACCGACCGCGGTCTTCGTGGAGTTCGGGGACAGCTCGCTGAACTTCGAGCTTCGCGCGTGGACCACGACCCTCCTTCATCTGAAAGCCCGATTCGTGAGCCAGCTGAACCTTTCCATTCACCGCAAGCTGGCCCATTACGAACTCAGCGTGCCATTCCCGCAGCGCGATCTTCACTTCCGCGGCGGGGAGGTGAACGTCGTTCTGAAGCGTGACGACGCCAACGCTTCTCCCGCGATGCCCGGACCTGAGAAGGCATGACTTTTCGCCCCTGGCACCGGTTCAAATTCGAGATTGAACGGCTGATCCTGCGCAGTCCGTTTCACCGTCTCGCGGTCATCGCGATGGCCGTTGGCGCAGTCTCGTGCGCGGGCGGGTATCTCGCCTATTTCTATGCCGGCGGATTCGCCGACGTTCCCGATGCGGTCTGGTGGGCGTTTCTGCGTCTCACTGACCCTGGCTACCTCGGCGACGATGTCGGCAACGTCGCACGCGTCATTTCGACGACCCTCACGATTCTCGGATACGTTCTGTTTCTGGGCGCGCTCATCGCGATCATGACCCAGAGTCTCAATCAGTCCATCCAGCGGCTGCAGCAGGGACTGACTCCGATCGTCGAGAACAACCACTTCCTGATTCTAGGCTGGACCAGCACGACGCCGACTCTCGTGGAGGAGCTGATCCTCTCCGAGGGCCGCGTGAAGCGGTTTCTGAAGCTGCGAGGTACGGGGCGTCTTCGGATCGTGATTCTGATCGAGGACCTCGGGCCGGAAATCGTCCAGGACCTCCAGGACCGGCTTGGAAGCCACTGGAACTCGCGTGAGATCATCGTGCGCTCGGGCACTCCGCTGCGCCTCGAGCATCTCGAGCGCGTCGATTTCCTGCACGCCGCCGCAATCATGTTGCCGCTCCCCGATGTCAGGACCGAGAACACGTTCGCTCGCGACGAGCGGACGATCAAGGTGCTGCTTTCGATCTCGAGCTCGGCGCGCCAGAAGAAGGCTGATGAGGTTCCGATGATGGTCGCAGAATTGATGGACGGGCGGAACGTCTCTCTGGCTCAGCGCGCCTACGGTGGCCCGATCGAGATCCTGGCGGGCGACCTGCTGGTCAGCCGGCTGATTGCGCAGAACGTCCGGCACGCGGGACTCTCGCCGGTCTACGCGGAGCTGCTCTCGCACTCGGAAGGGAATGAGATTTACCTGCGGGAGTGGCCGGAGCTCGCAGGCCGGCGCTTCGATGAAGTAGGCGATGCTTTTTCTCACGCGATCGTGCTGGGTGTGCTTCGAATGTCAGGCAGGGGCTTCGATCCGTTGATGCTGCCGGAGGGCGACCTGGTCATCGAAGCGGGCGACCGCCTCGTGATGGTCGCACAGAGTTATGAAGAGAGTGCGCCGGAGCGCCACTGGAGCGTCAGACCTCGGGCCGCGGCACCGCATTCGTATCCGCTGTCACAGAAGCGAAGCCGGCGTGTTCTTCTGCTGGGATGGAACCACAAGGTGCCAGCGCTCGTGGCGGAGCTCGCGCGGTACGGATCCGAGTCGTTCGAAGTCGACGTGGTGTCGCTCGTGAAGCCGGAGGATCGCGCGACTCATCTTCGCCGGCACGGGATCGGCGATGACGCGCTCGAGCTCCGTAATCTGGAAGCCGACTTCACATCGAGCGTCGAGCTGCGAGGCCTGAAGCCCGAGGCGTACGACAATGTGGTGATCCTCGCGAGCGACCGGATGGATTCCGAGGTGGAGAGCGATGCCCGCACGATTCTGGGGTTTCTGCTGCTCGACGAGATCCTCACGGGACGCGCTGTTCGTCCGGAAGTTCTGGTGGAACTGATGGACGCGGACAACGTTCCACTTCTCCAGGGGCGCGCGGACGTGCTGATCAGTCCATTGATTCTCGCGCATATGCTCTCGCAGGTCGCGCTGCGCCGGGAGCTGCGTGTCGTCTTTGACGAGATGTTCGGCTCCACGGGCGTCGAGATCTCGCTCCGTCCGGCGAGCGATGTGATTTCTCCCGGCGAGACGGTCGAGTGGGGCGATCTGTCGCGCAGAGTCGAATGCGGCCGCGAGATCGCACTGGGAATGCGCAGAGGCGGCGAGCTGCCGAAGATCAATCCTCCGCGCAACAGCCGCTGGAGCTTTTCGGAGGGTGATGAATTGCTGGTGCTCACCCGCAACCTGTCTGCGGGCGCGGAGGTTCCTTCGGCGACGAGTCGCCGGTCTTCCAGAAAATGAACAACGTGTGTTTCGTAGGGGCGGCCCGCACCTACAAGACACGTAAAGAGGCGAGCACGTCGAAGGGATGGAGAAGCACGTCATCCTTCGCTTCGCTCAGGATGACACATCGGTTCATTCCTCTCGAAAATGAAGGCGTTCATCGTCAGGCTCTAATGAACGCCGCAAAACGCAAGTTGTGGCCAATCGGGCAAATGTCATCCCGAGCGGGTGGGTGTGTGGGCAAGCGAGGGATCTCCGGCGATGGTACATAGTTGCCTACTGCCGCCGTCACTCTTTCCCTTAATGAATCTCGTATGTACCATCGCCGGAGATCCCTCGCCCCTCGCACCCACCCGACCAGGCTCGGGATGACACTTGGTTCAATTTATCGCCACAATGGAGTTCGCCATTCATCCGCTCGGGATGACAGCGCCCTGTCACATCTCTACGCCAGCCGCGCGCGGAGTGACGAAACGCGGCTGCGGCCGACGGGCAGGACGGTGCCGTCGTCGAGCTCGACCGAGTAGCGCGAGCCTTCGTGGGCCACGAGCCGACGGATACGGGCGACGTCGGCGATAAAGGATTTGTGAATTCGCTCGAAGCGCTGCGGCAGCATCCCTTCCAGCCGGTCGAGCATCTTGTCGTGAGGAACGACCTCGCCGCCGGTCAGCACGAGCTCGGAGCGCGTGCCGGCGCCGCGGATCCAGGCGATCCTTCCGATCTCGATGAACTCGAGCCAGCCGTCTCGCCGTACACCGATGTGCTCGACCGGCCTCTCGGTGCGTGATGCAGGTGCGAGAACGCGCTGGAATGCCTGCGCCAGCCGCTCGCGGCTGAACGGTTTCGGGATGTAATCACGAATGCCGAGACTGAACGCTTCGAGGGCGCGGTCGCGGTCGGCGGAGATCACGATCGTGTCGAACGATCGCGTCGAAAGATCGCGAAGAAGATCGAACCCGTCCTCACCTTCGAGATTGAGATCGAGGATCAGAACATCGGGTGCGCGGAGCCGGATCGCTTCGCGTGCATCGTCGATGCGCGACGCGACGGAGGTCTCGCCCGCGAGCGGCCCAAGGATCTCGGTCGCGAGGCGGGCTATTCTGCGCGCGATCACCGCCTCGTCCTCCGCGATCAGAATGCGGAGTGGTTCGCTCATCCCGACGGCACCTCGATCACCGTGCGCCAGATCGAACCGACCGGCGCTGCCTCGAGGCTCCATCTTCCGGGAAAGCTCTCCTCGAGACGCGTGCGGATGTAGCGGTGCCCCAGTCCCTCGCCCCGCCTGCCGGCCTCGGTGCGGAGCGGCGTCTCCAGGGTGTATCGGTCGACGCCGCCCGAGCAGGCCCGGCGAAGCGTGAACGTCACGAGCTCTCCCTCGTAGCGGTTGTGCGTGATCGCATTCTCGAGGAGCGTGTGAAATGTTGCGGGCGGGACGCTCGCGTCGAGGTCGATGCCTTCCGTCGCCAGCTCGAACTTCGTTCCTTTCCGGCACGCCATCACTTCGAGATGCGAGCGGCACAGCTCGAGCTCGCGCCGGACGGAGATCAGCTTCTCGTTCGCGAATTCGCCGAGGATCCTCAGCTCGTCGGCGAGCGCCTGAAGGAACCGCAGGCCGGCGGGCGGATCTTCCTCGAGCCACTCCATCACGGCGGTGAGGGTGTTCATGAGAAAGTGCGGCTGAATCGACTTCCGCAGCAGCTCGATCTCCAGTCGCGCCGCGCGCAGAAGAGCGCTCTCGTGCTCACGTTTCTGCCGTTTCATTCCGATCGCCATCGAGACGAGGAGCGATGCGACCAGGACGGCGAAGGCGATGAAGAAGGTGGAGTCACTGAATCCGTATCCTCCCCTCGCGAGAGAGACGGTGAGTGCGCCGAGCCCGATCGCGGGCGGAAAGACTTCGGAGCGCCGCGCGAGGACTGCTTCGACGATCGCCGCTGATGAGATCACGATCGAGGCAGTGAACATCAGCAGGCACCGCACGTCGAATCCGCCGCCGAGGAGGAGACACGCGACGAGAATCGCCGCGGATGCCGCGCCCCAGAGTTTCCGATGCGGGATCCGAAGATCCGTCACGAAGAAAAACGGCAGGAGCCATGCGACGGCGAACGTGAGCGTCGCGATGACGTTCAGCCGGATGAACTGCAGGTCCCATGTGATGCCGAAGACCCACCGCCACATCTCGGCGAGCACGAGGAGAGCGGACGCGAAGCAAAGGACTGCGAACAGTGCGTCGCGCTCGCGGCGCGTGGCAAGCCAGATCGAGAAAAAGTACGCGCCGACGACGAAGAAGACGCCGAGGCCGGCGGTGGGGACGAGCTGCGACCGGATCCTCGAGCGGATCATCGGCACCGTCTCTCCGATTGCGATTGCGTGAAAGAAGCCGTCGAGCTGAGGGACGCCGGGAGAAGCGCGGATCACAAGTGTGTGTGGCCCGGGCATAGCCATGCCAGGGTCGATCGCGTAGAAGTTGTCGAGAGGTCCGGCGGCCATCGCTCTGCCATCCGGGCCGATCGTTCCATTCCTTCCGATGAGCGCTCCGTCCCAGTACACCTCGTGAGCGGCGAGCAGGGAGACATAGATCGCGAGCGATGCGTTCTCCGCCGGGACCACAATCTCAACGGTCTTCCTGATCCAGATCGTCGGAACTGAGGGAAGGTCGTACAGGAGCCTCTCGGTCCATCCCGCGCTGTCGTCTTCGATCACCCAGGAAGGGTCGTCTCCAATCTTCACCTCGCCGAAGTCGTACGCGGTTGCCGTTCCCTCGAAGCGATCGGAGATCGCTCTGTACGGAAAATCCTGCGCGGCCCAGATAGCGACAGCAAGGATGACGAGGTAGAGCGGAAGGCGCCAGCGCACCACCCGATTGTGCGCCCGGCTCGCTCTTCGCGCAACGGCTGAGACGTTCACTGCTTTTGCGAGATGTTCACTCGTTGGGAGTGGCGCGATCCTCGTCCGTTTTGGAGAATGACATTCATGAAGAGACTCGCCATTCTCCTGTCCGCCTCACTTCTCGCCACCTCCGCCGTTCACCCGGCCGACCCGCCGCTCGCGCCGCGGATCGACGCATATCTGCGGCCCTACATCGACCAGAACGCATTCAGCGGAGTCGTTTTCGTCGCGAAGGGCGATGAGGTATTGTTCGAGAAGGCCTACGGGATGGCGAACTACGAGTTCGGCGTGCCGAACCGGCCCGACACGAGATTCGCGATCGCCTCGATCACCAAGCGTTTCACCGGCATCATCCTGCTGAAGCTCATCGCGGCTGAGAAGCTGGCACTTGACGACAAACTGTCGAAGTGGGCTCCAGATTTTCCATCAGCCGAGAAGATCACGGTGGAGCACCTCGCGAGACACCGCTCGGGTGTGCGTGACCCGGATGATCTCCGCCGGCTCATCCGGATGAATCACTCCGCCGCAGCCGTCGTCGATCACCTGAAGGAGAAGCCCCTCGGCAGCGAGCCGGGCGAGACGTATTCGTATACGACGGCCAACTACGCAATCCTCGGGCACATCATCGAGAGGGTGACGGGAAAGAGCTTCGACCAGGTCGTGCATCAGTACGTGTACGAGCCGGCAGGAATGAAGGACTCTGGGGAGCTCACGACGACGACTGTCGTGCCGCGGCTCGCGACCGGCTATATGCCCGACCCATATGGCCGCGGCATTTCGGTTTGCGGGCCGGAGGATACTTCATGGAAGATCGCAGGCGGCTCGTCGTACTCGACCGCTCGCGACCTTCACCGGTTTGCGCGCGCCTTCTACCGCGCCAAGCTCGGCGTCGACCCCGCGGAGCTCGGGGGAACCTCGGAGGTCCACGGCCGACAGGCGTACTCATCGAACGGGAGCTTTCCGGGCGCCGGTGCGAACCTCCTCTACTTCCCCGAGGAAGAAGTCACACTGGTCGTTCTGACGAACAACTACGCGACGATCGCACAGACAGCCACGCGCGACATCGCCGGAACGTACTTCGGCGAGAAAGTAGCCGATCCGACCGTGAAGCTCGCGAGCAAGCCGGCGCCGATGGACCCGAGAGTCTTCGGCGCGTACGAAGTCGAAGGGCGGACGTGGACGTTTACGATCGCGCTGGAGCAGGGCGCTCCCGTGCTCTCGTACAACGCGATGCGCAAGAGCGCTCTCCGGCGGATCGACGGCGACACCTGGTTCTCGCCGCTGGACTGGGCGAAATTCCGCCTGCGCTTCGACGAAGCGGGTCAATTCGAAGGGGCGATGATTCTGCCCGGAGACGATGAGGGTCTGAAGCTGATACGCAGGTAGAGTCGAAAAAGTACGACTCCTGAAGTCCGCACCGACGTCCAAGGCGCCCGTCGATCTCGATCCTTCTCCCCGTTCGCACGGGGAGGGAATGCGCGCAGCGCATGTTCGTCCTGTGAACTCCTACTGGAGTAGTTGACAATCCTTCCCTGAAACCCTATCTTGTGAATCGTCGTACTACACGAGTAGGAGCTGCGATGGCCATACAGCCGAGGCTTGGAGAGCGGGAGCTCGATATCATGCAGGTGCTCTGGGATACGGGAGGCGGAACCGTTTCGGATGTGCACGATCTGCTTCTGACCCGTCGAGGGAGTGTCGCTTATACGACAGTGCAGACGATGCTCAACCGGCTCGAGGAGAAAGGGCACGTGCGGCGGGAGAAGGTCGGGCGTGCTTACTCGTACAAGCCGGTGATGAAGGAGCCGGCGGCGGCGAAAGTCGCCGTGAGGCGTGTGATCGATCGCTTTTTCGGGGGAGATCCGGCCGCGCTCGCGACTCACCTGGTTCAGGGTTCCGTTTCGGAGCGCGATCTCGTCCGCATCGAGGAGCTCATTGCATCGAGACGGGAAGCGGAGAAGAAGCGATGAGTGCTCTTCCTGCTCTCGCCGCCAATCTCTGGCTCGCAGGCGTTCCGGTGCTGCTCATCACAGCTGCCTCACTTGCGCTACTTCACAGAGCTCCGGCGCGGCTGCGTTATCTCGCGGCGCTCGCCGGATTCGTCGCCGCGATCGTCGTGCCGGTTCTGCTGACACGGGAGGCCGCTCCCATTGTCGTGAACGCCGCGGTGCCGGCGACCGCGACCGAATCGTTCGACTCTGCGCTCCTCGTCATTGGGCTCTGGTTTGCCGGCGCGCTTTTTCTGATTGGACGCGACGTGAGCGCGTATCGGCATCTGCGTCGCGAGGAGCAGGAGTGGATTCCGGCGGGTGAGCTAGGTGTGGACCCGTCGAAGTTCAGTGTCGTTCTGTCCGTCGGGGGAGCGCCGCGTACGCACGGCCTCCTGCGGCCCGTGATCGTGCTGCCGGAGGAATTGGTGCATGCGGAAGCGGAGCTCGTGAGGCTAGTCCTCGCGCATGAGGAGTCGCATGCGCGCTGGCGCGATCCGATGATTCATTCCGCCATCCGCCTCGTGCGGTCGTTGCTGTGGTTCGCGCTGCCGCTGTGGCTCGCCGAGCGCCTCGTGATCCGGGAACGGGAGGCGGCGGCGGATGAAGCAGCGGTGGCAGCTGAAACGGGTGAGACGCGATCGCGGTACGCCGAGGCGCTGATCCGGTTCTGCCGCCTCGCTCCACGTCGATCCGCGCTCGCCGTGCAGCTCGGCGCGGCCGCAGATCTCGAGTACCGCGTGCGGCGGATTCTGCGCGCGTCGACGCGCGCAGGTTCTCTCGCAAGCGCTGTTGGTCTCCTCGGCGCAGGATTCTTTCTCTTCGCGTTCACGCCGCTGGCGGAGGTTCCTGCGGAAGTCGTCGTCGAGGTTGCAGACGTGCGGGCCGTTCAGAAGCTGGATAACGTGAAGGGTACGAGTGAAGTGCATGCGGTGATCCGTACAGAGTTCGAGAGTGCCATTGAGAAGAAGATTCGAGCCACGACGTCACGCGCGACTGGTTCGGCGAAGATCGACGACCCGGATGTTGTGGCGGTTGCGACGGTTGAGGCCATCGCATCCGATAACCCTGTTGCCGAAGGGGCTCCCTCACCCCTGACCCCTCTCCCGCCGGGAGAGGGGAAAGAGATTGCGCCTATCGTCGCTCCTGAGATCGACGATGAAGTGATCGTGATTCGTGACGTTCACAGGCATCGGCATGTGGATCGCCGCGACGGGAAACGGGGCGAAGAAGAAATCGCGAACGATACGGGGCGGAGCAGGCATCCGGTCGCACTCTTTCACCGCGGGGTGACCTCGCCCATCAAGCGATTCGTACGGCGGGTGAGGGGATCGTCGTGATGTGATCGAATCGAGGGAGGGGATCCTTCGCTTCGCTCAGGATGACACGAAGGTTTACCGCGCTGTGCGCGACGTCTTCTGATTCCAGTTTCACAATCATTCATCAATCCATCAATCGACGAAATCCGGCCACCGCCGGGTAAAGGGGAGAACTATGCGTTCGATACTCATTGCACTGTCACTCTTGATCGCCTCTGTCGCGGAAGCGCAGACGATGCCGGCATTTCGCATCGAGCCGTACAAGGTCACGCTGGGCGGGAGTGAGGTCGACGCCGAGAGAGGAACGCTCATCGTGCCTCAGAATCGTGAGAAGAAGGATTCCGGCACGCTCGAGCTTCACTTCGTTCGCATACGGGGAACGAATCCGAAGGGGACGCCCGTAATGTATCTGCCCGGCGGTCCGGGCGGCTCCGCGACAGGGTTGCTGCGTTTTCCCGGAGCTGCGGACATTGTTTCCGCGTTCCGCAGCACGGGCGACTTCATCCTGCTCGATCAGCGCGGGACGGGACAGTCGAAACCAATCCCGTCATGTCCTCCGGCAGGAGAGCCGCCGCTCACTGCATTCTCAGACACCGACGCGCTGCTGAAGGGGATGATCGATGCGACGTCGCGGTGTGCGGACGAATGGCGCGCGAAGGGAGTCGACATCAGCGGCTTCAACAGCCGCGAGGCCGCCGATGACATCGATGCGCTCCGTCGCTCCCTCGGCGAGGAGAAGCTCAGCATCGTCGGCTTCAGCTACGGAACGCACCTCGCGCTCGCGACACTTCGGCGACATCGTGAACATCTCGAGCGCGTCGTTCTGATCGGGACGGAGGGTCCCGACCACACGCAGAAGCTGCCATCGACGCTCGACATGCAGCTTCGCAAGATCTCGGCACTCGCTTCGCAGGATCCGGCGATCAATCGCGACGTTCCTGACATGCTCGCACTCCTGCAGCGGGTGCTGAAGAAGCTCGAGGCGAATCCGGTGGAAGTCACGGTTCGGCATCCGAAAACGGGGGAGGAGCACAAGATTGCTGTCAGCGCCGATGGTCTGCGGAAGATCCTTCGATACGATGTGGGAGACGGAAACGACTTCCCGGTTTTCCCGGCAATGTTGCTCGAGCTCGAGCGTGGAGGATCTTCGATTCTCGCCGGCTATGTGCTCAAGCGCATGGGTGGTGTGGCGGGTGGCATCGGGCTGATGCCGATTGTCACCGACTGTGCCTCAGGCGTATCCGCGCGGAGACTGGCGCAGATCCGTTCCGAGGAGAGCAGCTCGATCCTCGGACGATTCACGAATGATCCATTTCCCGATATCTGCCGGGCGGTCGGGAGCCCTGACCTCGGGGACGATTACCGCAGTCCGATCGTCAGCGACGTGCCGGTGCTGTTCATCAGCGGAACACTCGACAGCAACACGCCGCCGTTTCAGGCGGAGGAAGTGCGGTGGGGCCTCACGCGCGCGACGCATATCATCGTCGACAACGCCGGACACGAGGATACGTTCATGAACCGCGATGTCGGACGGGCCATCATGGAGTTTCTGCGTGGAGGCGACGTCTCCGGGCGCGCGATCGCGTTGCCGAGGCCGAAGTTCCTGTCGATCGAGGCGGCGAAGACGTTCCGGCCGTGAGCGCTTGGTTCATTTCCCGCGATACGGGTGGTTCGCCATTCTCAAGCTCGGGATGACACTGGTCGCATCAATGACATGGTGCGCCTAGCCCTCCGGCGTTTGCATCGAGCGGGTGACGACGAGGTCGCCGATCTCTACGCGGTCGAGTTTCAGAGTGCCAATTTTGAGCGAGTCGATCTGTTGTTCGACGATCTTCAGTTTGCGAATCGCGATGACGCCAACGGCGAGGGCGCCGAGGGCGAGGATGCCGAGTGCGGTGGCACCGGCTGCGAGCGCGCCGGAACTGCTGGCACCGAGGGCCTGGGCGCCGACTGCGACGGAACGGACTTTTACGTGACCGGGGACTACAGAAGGTTCTCGATGCAAGTTCATACTCACTCCTCGGGTGTGGATTGTTTCGCAGTGAGGGAAGAATCACAAGACGTGGGGACATTGACAGGTAGCCCGTCCGGTACGCGTTCAGTGTGACGGTGAATCTGGGTCACAGAGGATTCCATTGGTTTAAGCTGCGACGGTGTCATCCTGAGCGAAGCGAAGGATCCCCTGATTTCTTGCGACAGGCGAGTACTGAGGGGATCCTTCGCTTCGCTCAGGATGACACTCGCTCGAGGTGAGCGGGCTAAGCTGCAGGAGGTCGAATGCCCGGTAGGTCCAGAGAATCTGAAATACCGAATGATGCAACTCTTGTACGGTCGCTTGGCAGCGTGTTGCTTCTGCTGGCGCTCGGATGTGCGCATGGCGACGGCATAGCCAGGGACACGAGCGAGGATGCCCGCGCCGCGATCGCCGCGGCGAGCAGGGCATTCTCGGATGCCTACGTGCGGAACGATATGAATACGCTCGGCAACCTTTACACCGCCGACGCCGTTCTGTTGCCACCGGACCGCGAAATCCGAGGACGGGAAGCGATCATGAAGTATTTCGAGTGGGGTCCGAGGTTCAGGCAGATCGCGCACAGGATGGAGGCCTCCGAGATCGTGGTCGAGGGACATATAGCGGTTGACACAGGGCTCTGGCACAGCATGAACGTGCGAGGCGACAATCCGAAAACGACGGCGAGCGGCCGCTACCTGATCGTCTGGATTCGCGAGTCCGACGGCGAATGGAGAATGCGCTACGACATGTGGCACCGGGCCTCTGCACCGCAGATGTGACTGGTCCGGTTGCCGGGGGTTCGTGCGAGTAACGAATCCCACTGCTCGCGCAGCCCCGTCTTTCCGCACAAGTTCTCAATCTGCTGTAGAGTTCGTCGAAACAGGGAGGCCGAAGATGATTGACGAGTTCCGCGGATTCCTCACCAAGACCAACGCGCTCGCCCTGGCAATCGGCGTCATCATCGGTGGCGCCGTCGGTGCCGTCGTCAGCTCGCTCGCCAACGACATCCTGATGCCGATCATCAGCCTCGTTCTACCGGCGGGGGACTGGCGTGAGGCGAAGTACGTGCTTTCCAGCACGACGGACGCCGCGGGAGTAGTCTCAGAGAGCGCGATTCTCTACGGCCAGTTCGCGGCCGCCGTGCTCGACTTCATCATCATCTCGTTCGTTGTCTTCATCATCGTGAAGCGCCTCGTCAAGCCGGCGCCTGAACCGGCGACTCCGCAGATGCGAAAGTGTCCCGAGTGTCTCGAGATGATCCCGGAGGAGGCCCGCCGCTGCCGCGCGTGCACGTCAACCATCGCACCGGGATCGCAGCCAGCGGTCTGACGCCACCAGCGCGTCAACTCAAGACCTGCGCAGGAGCAAGTGTCATCCTGAGCGTAGCGAAGGATCCCCATACTATTGGCTGGATCGCAGGGCTTCAGGGGATCCTTCGCTGCGCTCAGGATGACACCTTGTGGCTCGAGGTGACGCCATTGCGTCCTGAAGCCCTCTCTGTATCACTCGAACGTCGACGCGTTCGCGACGCGCTTCCATGCGCCGTTGTGCCGCTGATAGATCATGATTCCGGCGTAGACGAAGTTCCGCTCGGTGTCAGGGCCTTCCGCTGACCGGACTACCCGTCTGACCTTCGTGCGCGACAGTACCCAACCCATCGATCCATCGTCCGAGAGGCGAACGACCGGTTCTTCGAGATTCTCGTACTCGAGGTACTCGGCGCCGTCGAAGTAGCGCTCGAAGAACCTGCGGACGTCATCACTGCCCGAGCGCTGGATCTTTCCTCCGCTCGCCGATACAAAGGTTTCGCCCGTCGTGTCGCCGATCCAGGCGGCGTCGCGTTCGAAGTGTGAGCGGATTTCCTCTGCGTGCATCTTCAGCAGCGAGCGCATCGCGTCGTCGCCCGCGACCTGGTCGTTCGGCGGCAGATCGATCGGCAAACGAAGGATGACTGTGTCTTTCAGTTTCCCGATCGGCCAGATCTTCCCATCAGCGAACGATCGCAGCTGGCTCCCGGCGACGTAAACCAGGTCGTTTCCGACGATAGTTCCTGTGAGTGGAAAGTCATAAAGAGGATGGTCCTGCTCGAGGACGGCGAACCGGGTCACCCGCGACATGTCGTCACTGAGCCAGGCGCGCACGACGCGGCGCGGATCTGAGCCCTGAACGCCGATGAGGCTCCCTTCGTGAAAATAAAGCCCGTCGATGGCGCCGAGCGTCGCTCCATGAGGAACGTCGATCAGCGTTCGTTTTTTTGTCGCGATGTCGAAGCCGACGACGCCATCGAAATGCGAGGCGGCGAAGAGCGTCCTGCCGTCGGGTGTCATCGTGATGCCGTTGAACCAGGAGCCGTCCGGCGGGACAAACTGCTCGACCGACTGCGAGCCTGCACGCAGACGGAAGAGCCCATCCCCTCCGGCGGTGGCGTAAACATCGCCATTCGGCACGAGAACCAGGTCGTTGAAGCAGAACGGCCGTTCGGCGGAGCCGTGGGGGCCGGGATATTTCGCGATCAACTTCCCGCTGTCGAGCTCGAATCGGAAGATCGCGGCCTGTCCTTTCGTCGGAATGTGCGGAACTTCCATGGGCGGGCTATCGATGTTGCAGGAGTTCGCCCAGAGCTCGCGCCGGGAAGGGTCGATCTTCATCCCCAGCACTCCCCAGAGTCCGTCGCGGCGTGAGGGGATGAAGTCGGACACTTCGCCGCTGGCTGACACGCGAACGATCTTGCTTTTGTACATGCTGCCGACATAGAAGTTGCCGCCCTTCGCGTCAAGGGCGATGTTTTCGGGGATCAGATCCTTCTCGAGGAGAAACTCCGTCTCGCTGCGGATGATGGGCGCGGTCCGCGCGCGCATGAGACCTGCCAGCTTCTGGAACCGCGGATCGCTCCTCACCGTGTCCCACGCAGCGTCGTGCTCGTCGAATCTCATTCCGAAGTCGGTTGCGGTGGCCAGCTCGCGCAACGCATCGTCGACTCTTCCGGCCCGGACGAGGGCGCGGGAGAGTGCCAGTCGCGTCGATACGGTGCGGGGGAGAACGTTAAGGACCCGCCGGTAGAGATCCGCAGCTTCGATGAAGCGGCCTTGTTCGTACTCTTTGCCCGCGCGCTGTGACAGCTCGATGGGGTTCTCGGTCGCTGGTTTCTCCTCGCCCGTTGCGGCGGGGGTAAAGGCCGTGACGAGTACGAGTGAAACGAGCAGAGTGCGCAGCATGATCCCTCCGTTGATTCAGGTGTGGCGTTTGTTGTAACGCACGTCCGCCGGTCGCGGGAAGGGGGTTCACCGTTTTGTGATTGCAGTGAGTAGCGACTTCCCTCTCCCCGCGAAGTCGGGGAGAGGGTGGCGCGCGGGAGTCGAGACGACTTTTCGGTTCCGACAGTTCCGCGCGCCGGGAGAGGGGCGTCCAGGGCTTGCAGCGACTTACTCCAGTTGGCAACATTGGAATGGCCTGCTCGGCCCCTCACCCCTTGCCCCTCTCCCCGTTCACACGGGGAGAGGGGAATCGCGCGACGTCGACGTGGGCGGTTCCACTCAGAACTCACAACTCAGAACTCACAACTCGGCTTACAGGTCGCGCTGAACCGTGAAGAGGGGCCAGGAACCGAGGTCGCCGAGGGAGGCGAGATCGCGGGGCGTGAACTCGAGACCGGAGCCGGCGACGAGGTCGCGAACGGTGTTCGAAACGAGAATCTCGCCCGGCTTCGCGAGCTGCGTAATCTTTTCAGCCGCTGCGACGGCAACTCCGCCGATTCCGCCTTCGAGAATTTCGCACTCCCCGGTGTGCAACGCGCCGGCGAGCGAGATGCCGGCCTTGTCGGCGGCATCGAGTATTCCCCGCGCACATCGGATTGCGCGTGCAGGACCGTCGAAGTATGCGAGCAGCCCCTCGCCGATCCGGCTGACCTTCTTTCCCTGGAACCACGACACTTCGATGGATGTCTGATAGTCGAAGCGTTCGATGCCGGGAATGACTCGATCGCCCTCGATGCGGAAGAACAGAAGCGTGGCGAGCATCCGCGAGGCATCGGGCGCCGTGCCGAGCCCGGTAACGAATCGCTCGATCTCGTCCAGGATCGAATCCTGATCACCGACGAATGGCAGATGATCGTTTCCAGGCAACTCGATGAACTGAGCGCCTGGAATCCGCTCGGCGATGTAACGTCCTTCTTCAATTCGGAGGCACTGATCGTCGGTGCGATGGATCACGAGTGTCGGCACCCGGATGCTCGGAAGAACCTGACGGATGTCGATGTCGGCATTCATTCTCGTCAGTGCGGCGGCGGCGCCGGGGCTTGCTCCCATCCTCAGATAGGTTGACCACCACCGCCGGAACTCGGGGTCGTTCGCGAGGCTCGGCGCCCGCTCGTTGATCCCGACCGGTCCGCCCCATTCGCGCTCGAGTGTTGCGATGAACGATTCACGCTGCTCCGCGGTCGGGCCCCACGGATAATCCTCGGCCCAGAGTCTTCGCGCATATCCGCCAATGATCACGACGCCTGCTGTATGTTCCGGGTAGGTTCCCGCGAAGAGACAACTCATCGTGCCGCCCTCGGAAACGCCGATTAGGATCGCCCTTCGGGAACCTGCGGCCTGCATCACAGCCCGCAGATCGTCCATTCTCTGTTCCAGGGTGGGGAGCTGGGACAGAGGCACGCTGTCCGAAAGCCCGGTGCCTCGCTTGTCTAGAAGGATCAGTCTGGAGAAGCTCGCGAGGCGTCGGAGAAAACTCGCGAAGGATGGTTCCGCCCAGAACATCTCCAGATGCGAGACCCACCCCATGACGAAAACGATGTCCACAGGACCGTCTCCGACGATCTGATAGGCGATGTTCACATCCCCGCTTCTTGCGTAGCGGGTGAGGGGCATGCCCTGACGGTCTGGTGAATGGTCAAGGGAGACATCGGGAACGGCGTGCGAATGGGTGGAAAGCAGGGGCGCCTGAGGCTCGCTCGTCAGACGGATAACGGGCGCGACGAAGCGGTAGCCGCGCCGGGAGACGGTCTGTACGTAGTTGTTTTCCGGGTCGACGGCGGCGATCGCTTTCCTGACGAGCGAGATGTTCTGAGCGAGATTGTTTTCGTCGACGAAGCTGTCGGGCCAGAGTCTGCTGATCAGCTCCTCCTTGGCGATGATCGT
Organism: Thermoanaerobaculia bacterium; assembly: GCA_041750915.1. Taxonomy (GTDB): domain Bacteria; phylum Acidobacteriota; class Thermoanaerobaculia; order Gp7-AA8; family Gp7-AA8; genus JBGSYJ01. The sequence goes on from JBGSYJ010000069.1 coordinate 56,384, forward strand.
CCCGGCCCGCTCGACCAGAAGCAGCAGCGTTTCGAATGCTTTCGGAGTCAGCGAGATCTCGCTGGTTCCGGAGGCGAGGATGCCCTGGTCGCGGTCCATTCTGAACGGGCCGAATGAATAGATGATGGGCTGCTGCTCCATGAGCCTGTCCTCAGAAATTTCTCAACGGCATTTCATAGAGCCCTCAGGACTCCGGGCCGGAGACGAACTACCTTGTTTGTCGAGCGGTAGGTGGATTGTACCGCACGATGAGCGAGGAAAAGGAGCGACCCATGTCGGTTCAAACCATAGTGAAAAGAAGCGCCGAGGATACATTCGCTGAGAGGATGCGGCTTCATCTGACGGGCGCTGCGGTATCGATGATGACGAGCGTCGGATATCAGACGGGCCTCTTTGAAAAGATGGCGGAGCTGCCGCCTTCGACCAGCCTCGAGATTGCGGCTGCTGCCGGGCTTCAGGAGCGGTACGTTCGGGAGTGGCTCTCGGCGATGGCGTCAGCCGGCGTTCTTACCTACGACCCCGCGGATGGAACCTTCGCGCTTCCAGCTTCCCATGTCCGCACTCTGACTCAAATGGGCGGGGCTGAGAACGCCGGCCCGACGGCCCGGCTGCTCGCGTCCATCGGAGCGACGGAGCATCGTCTGATCAGTGCTTTCCGCGATGGTGGCGGGGTGAGCTACGGGCAGTTCCGAAACCTCGAAGCGATTATCGCGGAGACGGGAGATCCGGTTCTCTGTTCACGGCTGGATGCGATCGTGGAAGTCTCCCCATCGCTCCGTGAGCGGTTGCGGGCTGGGATCGAAGTGCTGGACCTCGGTTGCGGGAGAGGGCGGGCGATGATGCTTCTCGCGCGGCGGTTTCCGCGCAGCCGCTTCGTCGGCATCGACTTGTCGCTATCGTCCATTCAGGCCGCCCGTCAGGAAGCCGAGGAGCATGGACTTCAGAACGTCTCCTTCCAGGTCGGCGATGCAGCGGTGCTTTCGGATGAAGGCCGATTCGGTCTGGTTCTGACATTCAATTCCATGCATGAGCAGGCTCGACCCGAGGCGGTGCTGCGGGCGATCTATCGGTCGATGAAAAAGGGAGCGATGTATCTGATGATCGAGCCCGATGGCTCGTCGCATCTCGAGGAGAATCTCGACATGCCGTTGTCCACAGTGCTCTACACGATCTCGTGCTTCCTCTCGCTTCCGGTCTCCCATGCAGCGGGAGGCGAAGGGCTCGGGATGCTGTGGGGCCGGGAGAATGCAGTCGCGATGCTTCGGGCGACAGGCTTTTCCGAGATCCGGGTCGAGCCGCTGGCGGACGACCCGATCAATGCGTGCTTCGTCTCGACGAAGCTTTAGGGGGGAAGTACCTGAACGGAGATCTGTCGGATTCGTCATCCCGAGCAAGCTCCCACCCGCACGACCAGGCTGCTAATGAACCCTACCGGCGAATGAGTGTCATCCTGTGCGCAGCGAAGGATCCCACTCCGCGAGGCGGTAAGGCAGGTCTTCAGGGGATCCTTCGCTGCGCTCAGGATGACACCCGCTGTTCATCGCTCGCTTCAATGGCCCTGCCATCCACCTACTCGGGATGACCCCTCGTTCATCGCCAATGTGACCTGCTCGGGTGGCGGCTCCTGTCTACTGTCTTCTGTGTGCTGTCTACTCTCCCGCCGTCTGTGTAATCATTCCAGAAAGCATGCCGGTTACCCCCTTCACGATCGAAGAGCTCGCCCGACTCAGCGATGAGGAAGCGCTCCGTAGCTCCTCCAATGCGGCCATTCTCAAAGCGCTCCGGTGGGTGCTCCGTTTCTTCTTCGTCGTTTCTCTCGTGGAGTGGCTGACCGCTTCGCAGGGCACCGGTCCAGCCGGAGTCGCAATCGTCAACCTGCTGGTCGTCGTCGGCCTTCTTTTGGGATTCAGACGACTGACGAGTCCGAAGAAAGGCCTGGGCAGAAGGCTGTCCTGGTTCGAGCCGCTGGCGCGTCTGCTGCGGGTTCAGTCGCGGGGAGTCGCCTCGACCTATCTCGTGCTTCAGTTGTGGATGGTGATGCTGTTTACTTCGGGAGGAAGCGGCATCATCCCCTGGCTGGTTCTGTTCCCGCAGATCGTTCTGTTGTTCCGCTTCGGACCGGCGGAACGCTTCGCGCTCCATGCGATCTTCATTCTTTCGGCGGTCGTCGGATGGTTGGCTCCGCTGATTCTCGATCTGTCGAACGCAAGGTTCGAACACGTCGTTTCCGCAACGGTTGCGAACGCCGTTGCGCTCGGCGTCGGCCTGTACATCGCCCGCCGCATCAGCCGCAGATTTCTCGCCGAGTGGAGAGAAGCGAGGGGCGGCGCGCGGGAGCAAATCCGGATGCGGCAGGAACTCGAGTCGGCCCGTGAGATCCAGCTGAGCATGCTCCCGCGGGAGACGCCGGAGCTCGAATGGGTCGATCTCGCGAGCGTCTCGATTCCCGCGACGGAAGTTGGCGGCGATTACTACGACTTCTTTTTCCCGTCTGCGAACCGGCTGGTTCTGGTCTCCGCGGACGTTGCCGGTCACGGTCTGGGAAGTGGTCTCGTGCTGTCGGGAGTTCGAAGCGGACTCGCGCTTCTCGCTGACGAGCTGGATCATCCGGAGCTCGTCATGGGCAGGCTCCACCGCATGCTCCGCAAGACGACGGGAACGCGGATGCTCGTCACGATGGCGCTCCTGTCGCTCGACCCGGAAACGATGGGGGCTCGATACGCGACGGCTGGGCATCCACCCCTGCTGATCCGGAGGGCAGGAACGGGGAAGGTGGACGAAGTCCTGCGAAGCTCCCTTCCACTCGGGGCTGCGATGTCGGCGGATTATGTCGTCGACGAGATTCCTTTCGGATCGGGCGACGTATTCATCCTGCACACGGACGGAGTTTATGAGATGCGCAACAACGCGGGAGATGCGTACGGGCTCGACCGGCTCGCGGCGGTTCTCGGGGAGCAGGACGACTCGACGACCGCACGGGAAGTGCGGGACGCGATCCTCCGTGACGTGTTCGCGTTCCGTGACCATGCGCCGCAGGAGGATGACCTGACGCTGGTCGTGGCGAAGGTGCGATAAGCAGTTCTGAGTACTGCCAGGGCGGCGGTGCCCCTCTCCCGGCGGGAGAGGGGTCAGGGGTGAGGGAGCTTCTTCAGCGCCTCAACCAAACGCTTGATCCGATCGAGCACGATTTCCGGATTTACGAGCAGCTCTTCATTCTCGATTCGAGTCAGGGTGTAACCGCGATCCTGAAGGTACTGCGTGCGATGCGCGTCGGACGATTGAACGGACAGATCAAAGTGACCGTCGCCGTCGAGCTCGATGATGAGCCTAACTTCTTCGCAGCAGAAATCAACGATGTAATGTCCGATCTCGAATTGTCTCTGAAACTTCAGATTCATAAAGCGGCGTCCGCGGAGTGCGGACCACATCGCGCGTTCTGCCGGGGTCTGTCGCCTTCGAAGTTCGCGGGCTCTTTGGACGAGCTTGTGAGATTCGTGATGCATGAGCGTGATCGTACCTCGGGTTCCCTCACCCCTGACCCCTCTCCCGCCGGGAGAGGGGAACCGCCACCCTGCTGTGCACCGTGATAGGATTCAAACCTTCAATCTCCAAATGCTGAGAGGCCATCACGCGACATGATCGGCACGATTCTCAATAACCGCTACGAGATCATCGGTGAGCTCGGTCGCGGTGGGATGGGTGTGGTTTACCGCGCCAGGGACCCTCTGCTCAACCGCGAGGTTGCGATCAAGCTCGTTCCCCCGATGCTGCTCAATCCGCAGTCAGAGGAGCGATTCAACCGCGAGGCGCAGCTCGTCGCACAGATGGACCATCCGTCCATCGTTCCGATCTTCGACATCGGACAGCACGATGGCTCGATGTTCTTCCTGATGCCTGTGGTGAAGGGCGACAACCTGCGGGCGTTTCTCCGCGAAAAGCCTCGGACTCTCGGATCCATCATCGACATTGCCATCCAGGCGGCAGAGGGTCTCGAATACAGCCACGCGAGAGGAGTGATTCACCGCGACATCAAGCCGGAGAACATCATGGTCTCCGAGGAAGAGGGCGCGCTGCGGGTTCGCATTATGGATTTCGGCCTCGCGAAAGCGGCGTCGGACCAGAGGCTGACGCGAACGGGCACGCTCGTTGGAACCGTCTCGTATTTCAGCCCCGAGCAGGTCAAGGCCGAGGAGGTCGACAACCGCTCCGATATCTACTCTCTCGGGACGGTGATCTATGAAGCGATCGCAGGAGAGCCTCCGTTCACGGGCGAGATGCAGTCGGTGCTTTACCGCGCCGTCCACGAGAACCCGCGTTCGCTGATCGATCGCGGCGCGGAGATCTCGCAATCGCTCGAAGACGTGATCATGCGTACGCTCGCTAAAGAGCCGTCCAGACGGTATGCAACGGCGGGCGATCTCGTCGAGGCGCTCAGACGGTACAGGTTGACCCTCCGCGACGATGACATGGTCAAGGCCGTAGGAATGTCCTCGGTCATGACGGCACAGATGGTCCGTCCGTCGTCGGCTCCGTTCATCGGAAGAGAGAAAGAGATTGCCGAGCTGCAGCGCCGCCTGAACGCAGCCGTCGACGGAGAATGCCAGTTCGCAGTGATCGCAGGAGAGCCGGGCATCGGCAAGACACGGCTCGTCGAAGAGATCGAGAGTCTCGCCCGCGCGCGGAAGATCACAGTTCTTCACGGGCGTTTCATGGAGCAGGATCGCACCTTCGCGTATCAGGGCTTCGGCGAGGCCATTCAGGAGTTCTTCCGTTCGCCGGACACCGGTGGATCGGGAGCGCGGCCGGACGTATCGGATCTCGCACCCGATCTGATCGCACTGTTTCCGGTTCTCAGTGAGATCAGCGAACTGCGCAAAACATCGAGCGGCGATCAGCGGCAGGAACCGGCCGAATCGCGAAAAGCCGAAGACCGCACGTGGGTGTTCGAGCTGCTCGCGCGGACGATGGTGCGCATCGGAGGCGGGAAAGCGCTCGTTCTCGTGTTTGAGAATCTCCACTCGGCCGAGCTCTCGCTCGATGCGCTTCAGTACATCGTGCGCCGCCTCGCTCCGACGCCGACGCTCATCATCGGAACGTTTCGTCAGACAGAGATCGACAAGCGCCACCCGCTGGTCAAGATGCTCGACACATTCGCTGACGATCCGAGATTCTCGTCGACTTACCTCGGTCCTCTGACTCCGTCGGAACACCGCAGCTTCATTCAGACGATGGTCGGTGGCGCTTCTCTCGGAGCAGGGCTGGCCGAGCGACTCTATGAAGCGACCGAAGCGAATCCCTTCTTCACGCGCGAGCTCGTCCGCTCTCTGATCGACTCCGGCGGAATTGCGAGGGCGGAGACGGGAGAGTGGACGCTGTCGGGGGAAATGGCGATTTCGTCCGACGCGCTGCCTGCAACGATTCAGCAGACGGTCGAGAAGCGGATCGAGAGGCTGCCGGAAGAGATGCGGGACGTGCTCTCCACGGCTTCTGTCATGGGCCGCAGCTTCGACTTTCGCGACCTCGAGTCACTCGCAGACTCGAAGGGAGGCCTCGACGACATCGTGGATCGCCTCGTCTACGAGGGATTGATCGAAGAGGAGCGCGAGTCGCGGGGAGACAGGCTCGCGTTCACGAGCGGCATCGTCCGGGATGTTCTCTACAGCGCGCTGTCACGCCGGAAGAGAAAGTCTCTGCATCGCAGGTATGCCGAGCTGCTCGAAAAGCGGAACAGCGGAAGACTGGATCGAGTCTATCCGCAGCTCGTTCACCACTACTCCGAGGGGGATGTTCCGGACAAGACGGTCGAGTACGGAATGATTCTCGCGCGCAAGTCTCTTGACGCATTCAGTTCCGAGGAGGCGGTGCAGACGCTTCGTACGGTCGTCGACTTCCTTGATGATGACGAGTGGTCGCCTCCGCCGGGCACCGTAGGCGAGGCGCGCATGCTGCTCGCTTCGGCGCTTCGGCAGCAGGGACAAATCGACGCAGCGTTGCGGGAAGCTGAGGCAGCTGTCCAGAGCTTCGAAAAGGACAAAGATGCGGATCGCGCGTCGGCTGCGATGCTGCTCGCTGCGGAAGCCGCATGGCAGGGCCGCCGTGTCGAAGAAACAAGGAACTGGCTCGATCGCGGAGTTGCGGCAGCGAGAGGTGCGACAGCAGGAAATGTTCTCGCCGACCTGCTGTCCCTTGCAGCCACGGTCGCAAACCTGCGGGGCGAGTACAGCAGGGCGAAGGAGCTTCTCGATGAGCTCGAACGAATCCGTCCGGCAATCTCCCTGGAGCAGCAGATCGACATCCCGGTCGGTGGGCGGTTGATGGTGAGTCTCGGAAATCCCGCGCCCGCGAAAGAGCCGGCAGCGATCGAGCTTCTGGAAGAGTCCGAAATTCTCGGCCTCGCTTTCGAAAGGCTCGTGACGACTGATGATCGGGGCCACCTGGTCGCCTCTCTCGGCGAAAGCTGGGATGTGATCGACGATGGCCGGGCGATGAAACTGCGGTTGCGCGAGGGAGTGCGCTTTCACGACGGTTCCCCGCTTACCGCCGAGGCGGTGAGGGATTCAATCGAAGGGGCTGTGAAGTCTCAGTTGCGCGAGACCGCAGCCTGGTCGGTGATTGAAGGATTCGAGGAGTTCCGGGAGGGAGCTTCGAGCCACATCTCCGGAATTCTCATTCAGGGAGAGGGTGACCTCGAGATCCGGCTGAGAGAACCCCTGCCGATTTATCCCGCGCTCCTGACGGATACGAAGACCGGAATCTCACACGTAACAGTCGACGAAAAGGGAGTCCGTTCGGTGGCCGGTACGGGTGCGTTCCGCATCGTCCAGCACGATCAGGACCGCATCGTGATAGAGAAGAACGCGGACTACTGGATGCCCGGGAGGCCGCGCCTCGACGCGATCGAGTTTCGCGTGGAGAGAAACGCCTCGTCGCGCGCCGCGCAGATGCGCTCCGGCGAGATCGATGTCGGGCGCGAGCTCCTGACCAACGACCTCGACGAGCTTCTTCGCGACCCCCGTTTCCGCAACGGTCTCCAGGAGGTTCCGAACAAGATCACCTATTTCGCGGTGTTCAATCACTCGACGCCTGCGGGAGGAAATGAAAGGCTTCGCCGCGCGCTGTGCGGAGTTCTTCCCGTGCACGATCTCGTCTGGGGCTCACTGGGACGCCTCGCCCAGCCGACGACGACACTGATTCCACCGGGGATCCTGGGCCACGATCCGGGCCGCCGCCGGCATCCGATGTCGCGGGACCAGGCGGCCGAACTGCTCACCGCCAGTGGACTCGAACTGCCCCTCACGCTGCGGGCGGCAGTCCAGCCCCTCTACCAGGACCGGTATCGCGCTTTGCTCGACGCCATTGTCGAGATCTGGTCGAGCCTTGGAGTGACGATCGAGATCGTGACGCCTGATCTCGAGTCCTTCATGGCCTCATACCGCGATGACGAAGACATCGACATCCGGATCATGCGTTGGGCTGCCGACTATGACGATCCGGACGATTTCTCGTACGGTTTGTTCCATTCCGGAACCGGGCTCGTATCGCGTTACTTCTCGACGCCGGCGATCGACCAATTGACCGAAGAGGGGAGGACGGAACGACGGCCTGCAGCCCGAGAGGCGATCTATCGACGGTTCGAGCAGGCGATCTCCGAGTCCGGATCGGTTCTCCCGTTTTTCCACGAAATCGATTACCGACTGGCCAACCCCTACGTGCGGGGGCTGCAGATCGTCAGCACGTCTCCATTCGTGAATTACGCCGAGCTCGGAAAATCGTCGCACGCGCCCGTCGTGGCAACGAGTCGCGCGGGCGGAATGATCGTTGTACCGATCGCCGGGGCGATGCACGAGATCGAGCCAACTCGCGTGACGACTGTCGAAATGAGCGAGACGGTGCCCTGCTTTTACGAGACTTTGACGAAGGTGGGCGAGGGCGCCCGCGTCATCCCGTGGCTTGCCAGCTCGGTAACACCCGAGGACGGAGGAATGCGTTACCGGATACGACTCCGTGAGGACGTTCGTTTCCATGACGGCCGGCGTATGAGTGCGCGCGATGTCCGTTACACGTTCGAGCGTCTGTTCACTCTTTCAGGGAGCGTTGCCGGATGGTTCTTCACGGCGATTAAGGGCGCGAAGGAACTGATGGCAGGACGGACCCGAGAGCTCGAGGGTCTGCAAATCGTTTCCTCACACGAGCTCGTCATGGAGCTGGAGCACCCGCTCTCGTTTTTTCCCACGCTGCTCTCGCACCTGAACTCGTCGATCGTTCCAGAAGGGACTGGGGAAATCGGTACGTCGTGGAAGACTGGCGTAGCGGGCACAGGACCATTTCGGCTGGTGGCTCTCGATCCGTCCGGGAGACTGGAGCTGGAGAAGAATCCGTTTTACTGGCGTGATGGATACCCTAAGAGCGATGCTCTCGTTTTCCAGTACGGGTTGGGAAGCGACGAGATCAGACATCGATTTCAGGCAGGGGAGCTATCCATCGCCAGCGACCTCAGGCCGGCGGACGTCGAACTGTTCCGGCACGACCCGGAGTTCGCTCCGGGGTACCGGGAGACCCCTCGTCTTTCAATTTACTTCGCCGCATTCAACCGGAACCGAGGCCCACTCGCTGACCCTGAACTGCGCCGCAGTCTGGTGAGTATGATCGATGTCCCCGGAATCGTGGGGCGCCAGCTGGGTCGCCTGGCGATTCCTGCGCATGGAATCATTCCGCCCGGGCTGCTCGGATTCAATACAGCGCAGCCCGGTCGCGCTGCTATGTCTCGTTCACGCGGAGGAGAGAATCGCGACATCGAGTTGAAAACCGTCGTGCATCCGATCTTCTTCGAACAGTACGCAGGAGTCGGGAAAGAACTGCTCGCAGCGTTCGCGGAGAAGGGGATTCGAATACAGATTACGGCGAAAACGATGAGCGAATATACAGACGCCCGTATCGTCGCTGAAGCGGATCTCAAGATAGGACGCTGGTTCGCGGACTATCCCGACGCTGATACGTTTACACACGGTCTGCTTCATCGAAAAGCCGGTTACATCGGCGATTCCTGCGGATCTGTGGAACTCGATCGCCTCACAGAGCGGGGCAGAGAGGAATCCGATCCCGGACGACGTCATGCAATCTATCAGGAAATCGAGCAGATGGTTGTGCGCGATGCGCTCATGCTGCCGCTGTTTCACGAGCAGATCTACCGGCTGGCGCGCCCCGAAGTCGAAGGGCTCGCTTTGAATCTCTCCACGCCCGAGGTGCAGTACGATGAGTTGCGAGTACGACGTTGAGGGGAGTTGTGAGTTCTGAGTTGTGAGTTCTGAGTGGAACGCGGCGCTCCACTCAGAACTCAGAACTCGTAGGTCATGGCTGAAAAGCACAAAATCCTGATTGGTGGGCCGAGGAAGGCTTCGTTGACGGTGGTGCTCGCGCACGGAGCGGGAGCGCCGATGGACTCGCCATTCATGAACGAAGTGGCTGAAGGCCTTGGCGCGAACGGACTGCGAGTCGCGCGCTTCGAGTTTCCTTACATGGCGTCTCGGCGCAATGGTGGGAAGAAGCCTCCGGATCGCGAGACGCGTCTGCGGGAAGTCTGGCTCGAAGTCATTGAGGAGTTGGGCGACAAGGACCGGCTGTTTATCGGCGGCAAGTCGATGGGGGGCCGGATGGCGAGCCTCGTGGCGGACGAGGCGGGAGTTCGAGGGCTCGTCTGCTTCGGGTATCCGTTCCATGCGCCGGGCAAACCGCCGGGGGATCGCATCAGTCATCTGAAGTCTCTTCGCACTCCCGCGCTGATCATTCAGGGAACTCGCGATTCGTTCGGCAAGCCGGACGACGTGCTCACGTACGAGCTCGCACCGTCGATACGCGTCGCGTGGATCGAGGATGGTGATCACTCGCTGAAGCCGCGGGCAAAGTCGGGTCGGACCGAGGGGCAGAATATCGACGAGGCGGTGGTGATGGCGGCGGAATTCGTGAAGAAGATCGTCGGGGGTCGGTAATCATTCTGGAGCTTCCATGAAGGCCGCAAAGAAGCTTCAGGCAAGTCTGCAGGATTTGTCAACCCGCGCTTGCTCGGGATGACAGATCCTTGAGACCTGCTTAAGACTTCGTCGCACATGCATTCACTTGTGAGCTCTTCATGATAGAGATCAACGAAACGCTCTCCATTCCTGACGATGAGATCGTGCTCACGGCGTCGCGCAGCAGCGGTCCGGGCGGTCAGAACGTCAACAAGGTGAACAGCCGGATCACCCTCTGGTTCGATATCGGGAGGTCGACGGTCCTGGAGGAAGGCCAGAAGCAGAAACTGCTCGCAGCGCTTCGCACACGCGTGACGGGCGAGGGTGTCCTGCACGTGTCGAGTCAGAAGCACCGCGCGCAGGGAGCCAACCGTGAGGCGGCGATTGCGCGATTTGCGGAGCTGCTCAGAGAAGCGCTTTCCGAGCAGAAGCCTCGGAAGGCTACCCGCGCATCGCGAGCCGCGAAGGCGCGAAGGATCGACGAAAAGAAGCAGCGCGGCGTTATCAAGAAGCTACGGGGCTCTCCTCCGCGGGAGTGAACCTTCTCTCGCAAATCTTGCGACGGGGTCCTACAATATGCCGCATCAGCGGCATGATAGAGAGTATTTCGAGGGGCTGGGTGACGGCGTTCTGGTTCGCAGTCGGAATCGGCTGCGCGGTCGCGCTCACCCCACCGATATTCGACCTGACGATCCTCCTGGGGTTCGAGCTCGATTTCCTTCGCACTTTCCGTCGGATCCTGCTGCTTGCGGCCGTAATGGTCCTCGCGTTCCGGCTACTGCCATGGAAAGACGGGAATCTGCAGAGCTACGGACTCGGCTTCTCTCGGGAGAATGTATCGCCCACGATGGGTGCCTATGTCATCACCGTGGCGCTCGTCGCCACACTGATCCAGATCGAACTGGCGGCCGGCTGGGTGAAGTGGCAACTTCGTCCCGATTACATCCTCCGAGCCGTGCGATATGGTCTTACCGGTCTTTTGATCGCATACATCGAGGAGCTTTTCTTTCGCGGATGGATGCTCCGGCGCATCGGCAAAGCGAAGGGGTTCTTTGTGGCACTCGTATTCACGAACCTCGTGTACGCCCTCGCTCACGGATTCAAACCGCGTCATGTGACCGTCGATGTCGCTGATACGTGGCAGGGTGCGTTGATGGCTTTAGGCCTTTGGACGCGACACCTCCTCAGCCCGACCTTCTGGCCCTCGATCGTCGGACTGTTTCTCTTCGGGCTTCTGCTCTCAGCGCTGTACCTGCGCACGGGCTCTCTCTGGTCGTCGGTAGGAGTGCATGCCGCGGCAGTGCTGATGCTTCATGGTGTCGTTCCCTCGCTACGAGGGACTTCACCTCCGGAGTGGGCGGGAACCAAGGTGATGTACGACGGTGTGCCGGGCTGGATCCTTCTTGGAACGGCGACGCTGCTGATCTGGGGGTTGCAGAAGCAGCAGCGGGAAGAATCGGGAAGCGCGATTCCCGTCGATTGACTCCGCGATCAGAGATAGGCGATCAGCCGACCGCAGGTGATCACGCCGGTCCAGAGCAGGAGAGACGATCAGGATGACAAGTCCTTCAGATCTTCTGGTCTGGGCAGGGTTTCAAAGCATGCGTAGTGCCGCGTAACAGGGCGCGCGCAGGCGCGCCATACAGTTTAGCCCCGGGCTCTGCCCCAATGGCGTCAACTTAAGGTCCGCGCAGGAGCAAGTGTCATCCTGAGCGTAGCGAAGGATCTCCTTACTATTGGCTGTATCGCAAGGATTGAGGGGATCCTTCGCTTCGCTCAGGATGACACGTTGTGCCTTAAGTTAACGCCATTGGGGCTCTGCCCGGGGGATTGGTAGCGCACGATGTTTTGTGCGGCCGCGAAGGCGGGCGCTACAGGGCGATCATTTCCTGTTCAGCCTGTAGCGACCGCTTTCGCGGCCGCCTATGCGCGAGGACTCTGCGCTTCCCCGGGCGAAGCCCGGGGCTATCCTGTACGGAGCGCCTCGCGCGCCGCCGGACTTGCGATCCGCTCATTCGGCTAACCGCCTCAACTCTTTTCGGACTGGCGGAACGCGCGGACTTTCTGTTCGAACGATTCCGCGACGATCAGAGGACGGGCGCTGCAATTCGCACAGTTCGGACGCAGATTTCCGGTGATCAACTCGGCGCGAAGCCTCTTGAACTCATCTCCTTCGAATATATCGCGTAGGGACTCGGTGGCGAGTCCCCCGAGCGTCTCTTCGAAGAAGCAGCATGGCCGGACTTCGCCGGTAGATTGTACGAATGCGATCTTCCACGGATCGAGGCAATCGCGTGTCTGTCCCGACGAGACATGATCGTGATGGACGGTCTTCTCACGGATACGCAACGGCTCCCGAGTGGCGCTTTCGACCCGTTCACCATGCTGATCGAGAAGGATTGCGGCGATCGGAGGATCGATGAAATGGCTTCCTCCATCACGCTCGAGCTGCGAGATGGCATTGCGAAATGCAGCTGACGACGCCGAGAGCGCCTCAGGAGCAAGATGCGACAAGTGCCGGGCGGTCAGCGTCCCTTCGATCGGGGGATACTCTGCGAGGTCGCCGAATCGGAACACGGTTGCGCCGCGCGTCCACATCTCTCGGATCACGTCGGCTAGACCTGGCGCCGACTGGTCGCTGACAACCACGCTCACGCCGATCTCGGGTTGCCTCCGACGGGCCGCGGCGTGCTGCAGGATGGCCGCTAGATTTTCGTAAATCACCTCGAGCCGCGCGCCACGTCTCAACGCCGCGCAGAGCTCCGGATCGACTGTATCGAGACTGATGTAAATCTTCTCGAATCGCGAAAGCGCGGAAATCTCCGCGGGAGTGAGACGCTTGGCAAGATTCGTCGTGATGTGAAGACGGAAGCCGGCGTCCGCGAGCCGATCGGACAGAGCTTCCCAGCCTGTCACGATCGAGCTCTCGCCATGACCATTCATCACGATGATCTGCACACGGCGCTGCCTCATCTCCTCGAGAAAGCCGTCGAAGCGGGCGAGCGGGAGATCGGAGCCAACGTAGGTCGGCTGGCTGACAGCGCAATACGTGCAGCGGAGATTGCACCGGCTCGTCAGCTCGAGGTAGACCATCTCCGTTGTCTCCGGAACGAGAAGGTCCTCGCCTGGCTGCCTGTGCGGCCTGATTGCCGAGCGGCCCTCCGCGGCGCCATGCTCGACGTAGTGATGCCAGCCGGACGGGTAACTGCCGCTTTGGATCGCAGCAGCGACGTCGGAATACACCTCCAGATAGAATTCTTCGTCGAATTCCTCCTGTGAGGAGGCGACCTGTAGGGTTTCTGAAGCGAAGTCGGTCATCGGTGGCATGATAACGCCATGTAGTCAGCGGATAGGCTGGGTCAGGTGAGAACGAAGCTGGCCTGGATATTGTTTCTTCAAGCCGATCATGCAGGGCGATTCAAAGATATTCTTTGCGGCGATGAATCCTCGCACTTCCCCGAGCTTACTGTGAGGGGCGACAGCTTGGAGGCTCCTGCACTTCTGGTCGTTGCCCATCCGGGACATGAGATGCTCGTTCACGGCTGGCTCGAGCAGAGCAGGGCTGAAGTGATGATCCTGACAGATGGCTCGGGGGGCGGGTCTGTGTCGAGGCTCGGCTCGAGCTTTCGGACGATCGGCGATGCGGGCGCGACGTTAAGCCGCGCCTGGCAGCAGGTCAGCGACGACGCAGTCTATCGGGCACTGCTCTCAGGGGATGGCGGTTTCTTTTGTGGATTTCTCGATCAGCTGACCGACGTCCTACTCGACAGACGGCCAGCGGCAGTGGTTGGGGACGCGAGCGAAGGTTACAATCCGTCGCACGATCTCTGCCGTGCCCTGATCGACAGGGCAGTCGCGCGTGTCCGTAGCCTCGGTCTGCACGTCCGCAATTATGCATTCCCACTGATTTCTCCTCCGGTGCTTCCGGAGGCCGGAGTGGACTCGATCGTTCTTTGGCTCGATGAGCCGGCCCTTGCGAGAAAGATCAGTGCAGCGCGACGCTACCCCGAGCTCGCTGGCGAGTTCGAAGCGATCATGTTTGACCGCCCTTCGGCATCGCCCTCCGGAAGTCCCGAGATTGCGAGGCTGATTGAGACGCGAATTCGACGGATGAAGCGCAGTGACCTGCAGCTCGAATGCCTGACGAGCCCGGATGGGCTCGAGGCTGATCCGGGTGGCAATCCTTTTTACGAGCTCTACGGGGAGCAGATGGTGAAGCTCGGCCGCTACCGCGATGTCATCCGCTATGACCAGCACGTCCTACCGATCCTCGAGCTGCTGGAAGCGGAATCGGACGATCGGGTCTCATCTCCAGAGGGTGCGGCGAATGATCCCGACGATCCTTGACGACACACTTCGTTCCCAGTCTCGCTTTTCGGCTTCGGCGCGCGCAATACGGTCCGACAGCTCCTCGATGGAGCGTTGAAGGGCGGATTCGCGCTCGCGTTGTTCGCTGGATCGGGTGGCGAACTCTGATTCGAGGGCGCTCACCGCTGGTCCCAATGTTGCTACCTCGGCTTCGAGGCGGGCAACCTCGTTCCCCAGTTGTGCGTTCTTTGTCCGCAGGTCATCCCGTTCCCTGCGCAAGACCTCGATCTCGGACATCAGCTTAGCGATTGCTTCCTCCCAATCGTTCTGCAAGGTCTCGGCCTCGAGGAGTCGGGAGACCGTCTGGCTTTCGAACTCCTGAATTTGAGTCTGGCTCGCTCGCAGGGCTTCTCTCAGATGGGCAAGCTCCCGGTCCTGTTTCTGTGCGCGGCTGCGAAGCGCAGGTACGTGGTTCAGTCCGAGCACTTTTCCCTTCATCGACTCCGAGAGCCATTGAAGGTACCTTGCGAAGGCGGCGGATTCGGCAGGGCTTTCTCCGGTCGAACGAAATTCTTCGATCGCACGCTCGTAGATCTGCAATAGCGCCTCGACGGCCTTCCGCATGTCAGCGATGGTGCGTATCTCCCGGCTGACCGCTTCCGCATCGCTGGAGTCGTAGCTGTCGATCTCACGCAGCAGAGCATCGAGGGTGATCCGCTGCTGGATCGAACGGATTCCGAAGTTCATCGAGCGGTACCGGGAGAGATTCTCCGTGGACACCATCGGTCCGAACGTGTCGGGAGCGACTGGAATCACCGCTGCCCCTACAGCGAGAGCCTCAATCGCGCTACGGCCGCGGGCAAAGACCAGATCGTAGAGAGGAAGGATCTGTTCCGGCTCCGCGAGACTCGCTCCGATGCCCGTGCCTCGGACATCCAGCTCAATGCCCCGCTGGCTGCACGCGCTGCGGATCACGTCGAGCGAACCACCCTCAGAGATCTCGTTGCTGAAGGCAATCGCGCGGTGCGGGCGCGACGGCAGCGGGGACCGCGGCTGGAAACGGTTGGTGTCAACGAAGTTCAGGATGACCTCGACCTTCTCCTCCGGAATCCCATGCTCGATCAAGAGGCGATCGCGCACCGTGTCGTCGACCGCTACGTACCGAAGGATGCGAGGGTGAATCGGAGGCGTCTCTTCCCATGGCAGCCAGCCGTGACAGACGTAGATAGCGGGAACCGCCGGAAATTGTGCCAGCGCTGTCATCGTCTCCATGTGATGCTGGCCATGAATGATGTCCGGTGGCAGGTGGAGCTTCGAGAGATCGTCGAGCACCGGGACGGTGAGCAGGCGGAGCTCTTCCGCGACCTCACCGAGAACCGTACTGTACGCCACGGGCGCGTGCCCGAGATCTCTCAAGCCGGTCGCGATGTCGCGCACGTACAGTTCGCTGCCCGCGCGATTGGCGAGAGTATTGTTCGTGATGAGTATGCGTCGGGGTGTGGTCATCGGTGGCAGGCTTGTTTGCAGGATACCGGAAGGATTCCTTTCACTGGATTCATGAAAGCAACCTGTCCAGATCCTCTGCGTTCAACACGCGAAGGATGCTGTTCTCGTCGTTGATGATCGAGCCGGCAAGATCACGTTTCGCAGCCTGAAGGTCGAGGATCTTTTCCTCGACCGTGTCGCGCGCGATCAGCCGGTACGCGACGACTGGTTTTGCCTGGCCAATTCGATGGGTCCGATCGATCGCCTGAGCCTCGACGGCAGGGTTCCACCACGGGTCGAGCAGGAATACGTAATCCGCGGCGGTCAGATTGAGACCGACACCGCCCGCCTTGAGACTGATGAGGAACAGCGGCGGCCCATCGCTGCTCTGAAATTTCTCGACGATCTCACCGCGGTTGCGGGTTGCGCCATCGAGATAGGCGTAGGTAATCTTTCTTGCGTCCAGCTCTTTCCGGACGAGAGCCAGCAGGGAAGTGAACTGGGAAAAGATCAGAGCGCGATGCCCGCTATCCAGGACATCGGCCAGTTCGTCCGAAAGAAGTTGAAGTTTCGAGCTCGAGCCCTCGACCGGTTTTCCGAGGAGCGCGGGATGGCAGGCGGCCTGCCGAAGCCGAAGGAGCGCTTCGAGGACGTGCATTTTCGAACGGGCGAGTCCTTTTGAACGAACTGTCTCCAACAGCGTTGCGCGGTAGTACTGCCGCAGCTCCTCGTACTGCTTTCTCTCCCAGGGATCCAGCTCACAGTAAAGCGTCTGCTCGGTGCGTGAAGGGAGCTCCGGTGCCACCTGCTCTTTCGTTCGCCGAAGGATGAGCGGACGCAGAACCTCCCCAAGGAGCTGGCGCTTCTCCGGCGACACGGACTTTGCAGCGAAATTTCTCTGAAACCAGCGGGCGGGTCCCAGCATCCCCGGGTCGAGGAATTCGAAGAGGCTCCAGAGCTCCCCGATGTGGTTCTCGATCGGAGTTCCGCTCAGGGCGAGGCGGTGCCTGCTGCGAAGCAACCGCACGGCCTTCGCGATCTGGCTCGAGGAGTTTTTCACGGCCTGGGCCTCGTCCAGAATCGCGTATTCGAACTCGACCTGCGCGAGCTGTGCGATGTCGAGGCGCATCGTTCCGTAGGTCGTAAGAATCAGGTCGTACTGATCGAACCGGCTCATGTCACGGTCACGGTCGTTGCCGTGGTGTTCCAGAACTCTCAGTTCCGGCGTGAAGCGTTCGGCTTCGTTCTTCCAGTTGAAGAGCAGGGACCGAGGAGCCACGACGATCGAAGGCGCCGTCTTCTCCGCCTGGAGCAGGTCGAGAAGGGCCAGGACCTGGATGGTTTTTCCGAGTCCCATGTCGTCGGCGAGGCAGCCGCCAATTCCGGCTTCACGCAGGTAGAGTAGCCAACCGAGTCCTTCTCGCTGGTAGGGTCGCAGCTCTCCGCGAAACGTCTCCGATTCGCGGGCCGGTTCTGCGCGCTGCGCGCTGGTGATCGTGTCCCGCACCCGCGCAAAGCCGGCCTCTTCCGTCCGAGTGCCGAGGAGGGCGTCGATGAGGAGCGCCTGATGGTTGCGGAACCGCAATGTTCCAGCCGACCGATCTGCAAGTTGCGCCATCGCCGTGAACTTTTCTAGCCATTCTCCGGGCACGATTCCCAGCGAACCGTCGCTCAGCAGAACCAGAGGGCGCCGCCTTTCGAGCGCGGTGAGAAGCTCCGGCAGAGGAACGGTTTCCTCACCGAAGCGCGCGCCGCCCGCAAGATCGAACCAGTCGATTCCGCTCGTGATCTCCGCTTTCATCTCGTCGGTCGCGCGGACCTGTTTGTCGTCGATCTCGACCGACCAGCCGCTTCGCACGAGCTGATCGAGAGCGGGTCCGAGGATTCCGGCACGGATCGAGTACCCGCGGTAGTAGCTGGTGACGAATCCGGCGCCGGCCAGCTCTCTGATGAACGCCTGCTCGGCCGGAATGTCGCGACGGATGATCCGGCGTCCGTCGAGCCACGCGCGTTGATGCTCGCCCGAGTCGATTTCACTGTCGCCGTACAGGAACGCGAGCTTCGCCTCGAAAATATCTCCCGCATCCTCATGTGCTCTCGCCAGCCTGATGACCGGGGTGAGTGCGACGTCGACTTCCTCCGCGGCCAGCTCCTCCGGGATCCGGATGGCGGTAGGCGCGTGGAGGAGTCTCGCGATGAGTGCGTCGCGCTCGCTCTCTGGGATCTCGACGGTACCTGCCTTCAGCAGAACGTCTACCCAGTCGAGGGCATCCGTGTCGGCCAGGCGCGCAGCCTTCTCTCCAGTGAACAGCATTCCAGGAATGATGAGCCGCGTGGCGTCGAGAGGTAAGTGCTCGTCTCCACGGACCAGCGCCCCGCGCATCGCGTATCCGCCCCCGCTTTCCGCGTGAACGACCTCGACGATCAATTCCCACGCGGCGCCGTCGTCCCATTCGATCGGAGAAATAGTTGCCGTGCCACGTTCGAGGTAGAGGCGGCCTTCGCGAATGAGCTTCTCGAGAAGCAACGCCGCGGATGCCGGGCGAAGACGATGATCGCTCTCAATCGGCGTGGCCGACGTCTGCAGGTTCAGCGTTAGAAGCATCTCGCGATCGAATGCCTCGAGACTTTCGATCTGGCGAAGATCGGGAGTGAAGCGCTTCGCAGGTCCCCACTCGCCGTTCCGTTTGCGCGAGCGTGCCTTCACGGCGAGGTTCAGGCTCCATTTCGGCGCGACGGTCGTCGTTTCCGCGAGGATGTAGAGAATCTCGTCAGGTAGCTGGGTCGAACGGTGCGGTGAAGTCCCCTCGGGCGAGAGCGAAGGGAGGGCATCGAGCAGGCTTCGCCATCTCGGGGGTGGCTCCGCCTGGTGTTCCCGCCTTGGGCGGAACGGAACGATGGTTCCCCCGTGGGTGAGAGAGTTGAAGGTGCCGGAGAGCAGACCGCGCACCGACGACTCCCTGATCGCTGCCCAGATGTGTTTGCACGTCTGGCCCTGATCAGCAAAAAACGGACAGGTGCAGGATGTCACGAGGTTGTCTTTTTGCGGGGAAAGCTGAACCTTGTAGACGTCGCTGCCCCGCACTTTGCAGAGGATCGTGCGTCCTTCGACGTTGACGGTGAGCACCCGGTTGCTCAGGTAGTAATCCTCGCCCCGGCTTCGTATGCCGGGGGGAACGAATCGTCTGAGGCTCAACTCAGCGCGCACGATGAGGCTCTGTATGGGTGGATTTCATGAAGTGCATATCCGAGAGGGAGTCGTGGACTTCCCGCACGGTAACCCTTCACTTTCCCACACCGTCACCACGACCGCAAGGTGATACCGCGCGGGCCCGCATTTCTCATACCGTTTCTGCTGCGGAGACGGATAGCGGCCTGTCTGCGGGCTAGCCCAGAAGCCCGAGCTCCTCATCCTCGTCGGGGCGAACCCGCATTCGCGCGCGGATCACATCGGAGGGGCTGACGAATCCGGCCAGACGGTCCGAGGCGTCGACCACGGGCGCGCGGTCGGTTCCTTCTTTCGACATGAGCGTAAGAAAGCTGAGCAAGGGCTGCGCCGGGCGTGCGATCACTGATGGCACGGCAATGGAGCGCTCCACCGTCTGATCGACCTCACCGCGCGAGATCGCTTCGATAATCGCCGCGGAACGGAGCACGCCCACGAACCGGTCCTCGTCGTCAACCACGGGATACTCGCGGTGGCGTGCTGCTCCGATCGTCTCGATTGCCTCGCGGAAGGTCATGCTCGGTCGGATGACGACGAGCGTTCGAGTCATGACGTCGCTGACGGTGAGACCCGAGAGCGGGTCGCCGGTTCGGATTCTCTCGAAGCCCTCACGTTCCAGCTGATCTTCCGTCAGCGTTTTCGGTGCAAGCCGGGACGAGATGAATACGGATAGAGCGATCGCAAGCATCAGTGGCAGGATGAGCTCATAGTCGCCAGTGAGCTCGAATACGATGAGGGCAGAGGCGAGGGGGCTTCGGAGCATTCCGCCGAATACAGCACCCATGCCGACCAGCGCATACGCCGCAGGCTGCACCGTCTCGGCGTTGAGCCATCCCTGCATGGCGCCGCCAACCGTCGATCCGAGGGCGGCTCCGAGGAACAGCGACGGCGCAAACGTTCCACCGAGAAGCCCTGTAGCCGTCGCTGCGATGAATGCAATCAGTTTCCCGGCGAGCGCAGTGGCGGAGAACAGCAGGTCTCCGTCACCATGAAGAAAACGCGAGGTCGTCGTGTATCCGACGCTGAACACCGAGGGGATGAACGTGCCGATCGCGCCGACCATTGCGCCGCCGGCGACCGCCTGAGCCACAGGCGACACTTCCCGGTTCTTGAGAGATTTCCTCAGCCACAGAGTGGCCCGTATCGCGAAGCCCGAGAGCACACCTGCCAGGATGCCGAGGATGGCGAACCCGACGAGCTCGCGCACATCTGTCCACTCGGCTGCCGCGGCCGGCAGGATCGGGCGCCCTCCGAGGAAGACGCGCTGCACGACAGCTCCGGCAACTGCGGCGATGATCGTTCCGCCGAGAACGCCACGCCCCGCCGATCCCAGAACCTCCTCCATTGCGAAGACGACGCCCGTCATCGGGGCATTGAAGATCGCCGCGATCCCCGCTGCCGTACCGACCGGAATCATTCCCCTGCGCATCTTCCGGGGAAGCCGGAACAGTTTGGCCACGAACATCGACACCCCGCTTGCGATCACGACGATCGGTCCCTCGGGGCCGAGTGGCGCGCCGGAACCGAGAGAGATCGGAGTGAGTGCAAGCGTGGAGGCTGTGGCGCGTGGACCGACAAGGTCAGGATCTCCCGCGTAGGCGCGGCGCAGACGTGCGAGGCCGACTCCTTCGGCGCTGGGGACAAACCGTCGGACGAACCAGACGAGAAAGCCCGCGACCGTCGCTGGCAGTGCAATCAGCACGACTGGGCGCCACGGTCCGGTCAGCCCTAGAGCTCGATCGATCATGACCAGCTGGGCCAGTTCGACGAGAAGGTGAAAAACGACTGCGGCGAGGCCCGAGGCAACACCAGCAGCCACGAGAGCGACGATCACCGCTCGCTTTCCAAGCCACCGACGGGAGACGTCACCACGAGTCACGTTGTGATCCTACTTCATGTTTGTGCTGCGCGGCGGTTGGATTTCCAGTAGCGCGCACGTAGCGGCGGATCCGATCCGCCGCTTTCCGGTCCGCTGCAGACTTGCGCGTTGTGGCGCCACAACCCGGGATCAATGCCACAGATGTCGTGCAGCGTCTCTACGCGGGAGACGGGACATCGGAATATCCCGCTACTTCGGGATCCTGCAAGCCGCTACGGTTTGCGAAGCTCGACGCCGGCGGCGATGAACGATGTCTCGATCACTGTGCCGTCAGCCTGACGCTCGATCGTGGCGCCATCGCTTTCGAGATGGTCCGCGTGATTCTTCGAGAGCTTTTTCACTTCCACAGTTCCTTCGAGCTTCGCCTTGTAACCCTTGGCATCCTTCGGGACGAAGAACCCGTAGTCGAGGAAGGTCACTCTCATTCCG
Source organism: Thermoanaerobaculia bacterium (assembly GCA_041750915.1). Taxonomy (GTDB): domain Bacteria; phylum Acidobacteriota; class Thermoanaerobaculia; order Gp7-AA8; family Gp7-AA8; genus JBGSYJ01. The sequence continues at coordinate 77,718 of JBGSYJ010000069.1, forward strand.
GGTTTTCCGGCTTCGGGAGCGATCTCCATCCAGCAGCCTTTGGTCTGGCAGACTGTCGAAACGACTCCCTCGACGACGATGGGATCGATCGTCCATTCCTGCGGTTTCTCCATGACCTCTGTCAGAGGAACCGATTTCGCGTCCTTCGAGATCGGAGCTCCGCGTTGGATGACCTCATTGCCAGCAAGAGCTGCGGATGCGATGAGTGCGAGCGACACGATGAAGGATAGCTGTTTCATGCGGCAGAGTTTACAGCAGGGCGCTGGGCCTGTCTAACAAGGGGATGGCGGTTCGCCGCTATCTGTCGATGGCAGCCGTCCACTGATCGACATCGGTTTCGGTCAGTTTGCCATAGGGCTCGACCCGCGCGTCGATATAGCCCTGCTCATGAACGTCGCTGAGGTACTGTTCACGGGAGAGCAGCGTTCCCCGGCAGAGCACCGGCGCCTCGTCGTGGGCACCCCGTTCGATTTCAGCCTCGAGGCGGCCCATGAGGTCCCGCATGATCTCCTCGGGAATCAGCTGGCGCTCCTTTGGATAGACGAAACCGAACGAGATGAGATGCATCAGCAGGACCCGCCAGTTCGCACCGAACCGCCGGAGAAGTCGCTGCCAGTCCAGCGTTGGGGCCGTGGCGCGGAGAATGTGCACGATGTCAGCGCCGTCGAATCGCTCCCGCTCCATGATGAAGGCCTTCGACCAGATCGTTTCTTCGGGAGGACAGAGCCGGATCGGAATTCCCCAGAGCTGTTCCTCGACCGAGTGCTCGAACCATTCGTCGTCGACTTCGCCTTCACCGTTCGCGGACCGGAAGGCCAGGTCTGCGAACTTCTCGCCCTTGAAGACCTTTCCGAGCCAGTGAGGGAAGGCGAGCTCGACACGGAAGCCGGCGCTGCGGCAGGTTCTGCGGAACCGGACGTAGTCATTCCGGCGGATAAAAAAGTCCAGGTCCTTGGTCGCTCGGGCGATGCCGGTGTAGCGCTGGAACGCAAACGTACCGCCGACCAGAAAGGGGAGCTCGTGCTCGTTGAATAGCCCTATGAGGTCGCGGTAGAAGTTCCGCGTTTCCGGCGCAGCCTCGAGCATGTCGAGAGCGGTGTTTCGCTCTCGTAGCTCATGATCGACTCTTCGTTCCCGCATGTCTGGCCGGAACTAGAGAGCACCTTTCATGCCGAAGTCAGCCGTCGTGCTTTCCGGTAATGGCCTTGCCATCGCGAGTTGGGAGCGGACATCCGCGAGTCGTCGAAGCCCAATACCAGGCAGCTCTCGCGCAAGCGCCAGTGAAGACACACCCCGCATCCCCCTCTCCCCGTGTGAACGGGGAGAGGGGCAAGGGGAGAGGGGCCGTGCAGGCAATTCGCATGCAACCGATTGGCCTGAGAAGTTGCAAGCCCGCAACGCCCCTCTCCCGGCGCGCGAGGCCGTCGCAAGTCCTCGACGTCTGCGCGGATGCGCGCGCCACCCTCTCCCCGACTTCGCGGGGAGAGGGAGAGCACCAGCCTACCGCGCCGACCCTGTCAAAAACGCGTCGAGGTCTCGCTTGAGCTTTTCGAGTGACGGCATGTGCACGTACATCATGTGTCCCGCTTCGTAGTATTCGGTGGTGACGCGCGAGGTGTAGCCGGGGTCGAAGGCGAGATGATCGAATGTGTAGTCGGTCGCAAAGTACGGCGTTGCGAGGTCGTAGTAGCCGCTGGCGATGAACACCCGCAGGTTCGGATTCTGCGTCATCGCTTCGCGAAGGTCCTCCGCCGTATTTACGTAGCGGTTCTCGAAATCGGCGTAGCTCCAGGGGCGCACGCGATCCGTGAGGATCTCGTAAGGAATGTCGTTCTCATATCCGAGGTCGCCGCGGAGGTACGCGCCCAGCGCACCGGTGTAAGGTCCCTGAATCGCTGCGTAACTCGGATCGTAATCGTATCGCTCGCCCGCGGCGTCGCGATCGATGCCCTTGAAGCGGCTGTCGAGGCGTCCGACGGTCTGCCGCTGGTCGCGCATCAGTTCCTTGACGAAGCGCGCGATGTTGATGCGAAGGTTGGATCGCTCGATGTAGTCGGGTGAGAGGCCGGTGTACCGCGCGACTCGTGACGCGATCGCCTTCTTCTGTTCATCCGGCAGGTCGTTGCCCTTCATCAGAGCGAGTGTGTAGTCGCCCATGGCGAAATTCTCGACCTCTGCGAGAGTAGCTCGTAGGTCGCGCTGAAGATCGGGATCGAGCTGGCGGTGATACCACGCGGTTGCCGTGTACGTCGGAAGAAATAGGATGTAAGGGAGATCGTTTCCCGGCTCGAACCGAGCTGTCTGGAAATTGAGGATCGAGGAGACGAGCATGACGCCGTTGAGGTACATCCCATGTCTCGACTGAAGGTAATTCGAGAGCGCGGCTGCCCGAGTCGTTCCGTAGCTCTCGCCGATGAGATATTTCGGAGATCCCCAGCGTTGGTACCGTGTGGTGTAGAGGCGGATGAACTCTCCCACGGTCTCCATGTCGTTCTTGAACCCCAGGAATGATTTTGGGCTTTCTTCGCCAACAGGCCGGCTGTATCCGGTCATGACGGGATCGATGAACACGAGGTCGGTCTTGTCGAGAATCGAGAACTCGTTGTCGGTTACGCGATAAGGAGGGGCGGTGGCGGGGGCGTCTGCATCGTTCATGACGACGCGCCGCGGCCCGAGGGTCCCCAGGTGGAGCCAGACGGAAGAGGAGCCGGGTCCGCCGTTGAAAGAGAAGGTCAGCGGCCGCTGCGCGATGCCGGTGTCGTCGAGGGTGTAAGCGATGAAGAAGATGCTCGCTCGAGGTGCGCCCTGCTCGGTTCGGAGAAGCAGATTTCCAGTTGTCGCCGTGTAGGCGATGCGACGTCCATCGATCGTGACCGTATGTTTCGTACGGGAGAGTTTTTCTTCGGGAGGCGCGGATGGCTTCGAGCCCGGGGGCGTCGCGGTCGGTGAAGGAGCAGGAGTCTGCGCCGTGAGCGGAAAGACCGAGATGAGAACCGCGATCAGAGTGAGCTGAAGCATCTTGCGCAAGAGGACCTCCTTCGGTCTGCTGCGGATTGTATCGAATCGTGCCTTGAAAAAGTGAGGATTCAGAATTCAGAATTCAGAAAAAGAGCACCTGCGCATGTGTCTTTCTGAATTCTGAATTCTGCATTCTCAATTCTTCTTCACGTTCTCGATCAGAATGCGCTCGAACTCATCAGCCGGGACGGGCCGATTGAAGAGAAAGCCCTGCATGAGCTCACAGCCGTTTTCGAGCAGGAACTGGCGCTGGCTTTCCTGTTCGACCCCTTCGGCGACGACTTCAAGCTTCAGCGTGCGCGCCATGACGATGATGGCGGTCACGATCGCTGCAGTCTCACCGTCTTCAGTCACATCGCGAACGAACGACTGATCGATTTTAAGTGTATCGATTGGGAACCGCTTGAGATAGCTGAGGGATGAATGTCCCGTGCCGAAGTCGTCCAGCGAGATTCCCACGCCAAGTCTTCTGAGCTCCTGAAGCGATCGGATCGACACTTCCGGATTCTGCATCGCACCGCTCTCGGTGATCTCGAGCTCGACGACATCTCTGCCGAGTCTCGTCTCGCGAAGGATATCTCCGACGATCTTGACCAGGTCCGGCTGCTGGAGCTGGGAGACCGAGAGGTTGATCGCAAGCTTGAGGTCGCGGAAACCCTTGTCGTGCCATTCGCGAAGCTTCAGGCAGGCCGTCTTGAGCACGAGGGCGCCGATACGGCCCATGAGATTCGCGCTTTCTGCCAGAGGGATAAACCGCGCAGGCGGAATGAGGCCGAGCTCGGGATGTTCCCAGCGTACGAGCGCCTCCATGCCGCGAATGCGGCCGGTCGCCACGTTGTAGATCGGCTGGTAATGAACACGGAACTCGTCGCGCTCGATGGCCTTTCGCAGTCCGTTTTCCAACGCGAGCCGCTCGAGAGTGTGCGCGTTGATGAGCGGATTGAAGATCTGATAGTTGTCGCGGCCGAGCCCTTTGGCCTGATACATGGCGGTGTCGGCGTTCTTGATCAACGTGTCGGCGTCGTAGCCGTCGTCGGGATAGATACTGATTCCAAGGCTGGTCGTGATGAAGCGCTCATCACCGTCCAGCGGGAACGGGAGACGCAGAACATCGAGAATCTTTCGCGCGATCTGAACGGCATCGTCGGCGCTTCCCACGATCGGGAGCATGACCGTGAACTCGTCACCGCCCTGCCGCGCGACCGTATCGCTCTCTCTGACACACGATTGGATTCGATCTGCGGCGGCCTGAAGGAGATGGTCGCCGGCGTTATGACCGAGCGAGTCGTTGATGCTCTTGAACCTGTCGAGATCGAGAAACAGCACCGCGAGTTTCGAGCGCTCCCGCTGCGCGCGCGAGAGGGCCACCGTGAGACGGTCCTTGAACAGCAGGCGGTTCGGCAGACCGGTCAGGATGTCGTGGTAAGCGAGGTGCCGGATCTGATCTTCCGCAATGTTCCGCTCGGTGATGTCGCGGGCCACGCAGACGAGCCCGCCATTCTCCAGCGGCGTGAGCGAGACTTCCTGCGGGAAGGTGTCGCCTTGTTTGCGGATGCCGGTCGCCTGACCGCGCCAGTGGCCGTGGAGGTGAACCCGCGGCAGGATCTCTTCTTCGAAGCGCTTGCATTCCTCGGGGTCATAGAGCATGTGCCACGTTTTCCCAAGCATCTCGGAAGGGCTGTCGTATCCGTAGAGCTCGGCGTGCGCGTCGTTCATGTAGATCAGCTCGCCCTTTCCGCTGAGAATCGCGATTCCGTCCATGGATGCGCGGAACGCGGCGGACTGGCTGTGGAGCGTTTCTTCGGCGCGCTTGCGCTCGGTGATGTCATGGACGAAGCCCTCGAGGTATGCCGGGCGTCCTGGCTCATGAGTGACCGCGTGCGCATTGAGTTGAACCCACAGCGGCGTGCCGTCTCTCTTTTTCCAGAGAACCTCGATATGCGAAGGTCCGCGGCCATCCGGCGCATCTGTGGCGGCGATGTCGCGCTGCTTTGGATCGACGTAGAACTCGTCAAGGTTCCTCTCGAGAAGTTCTTCGGCGTTCCTGTATCCGAGCATTCTCGCCAGCGTGGCGTTAGCCGTCACGATCCGTCCCTCGGCGTCCGCCTGATAGATGCCGATGAGTGCATAGTCGAAAAGGCTTCGATATTTCTCTTCTGATTCCAGGAGCGCCCGCTCGGCACGTTTGCGGTCGGTGATGTCGCTGACGATCGAATAGAGCAGCGTTTTTCCCATCACGGCGATCGGACCGGAATGGATCTCCACGTCCCGGATTCCGCGCCGGGTGCGGTGCTGGAACACGAAGAAATTGCGACGTTGTGTGGCTGCTCTCGCCATCTCCGTTCTGACTTCTGCTTCGGACAGGACATTGATGTCCCACACCCGCATCGACGTCAGCTCTTCTTTGCTGTATTCATAGAATCCACAGGCGGCAGCATTCGCATCGATCACCAGACCTGTCTCGGGATCGATCAGCAGCTTGACAGCGGTGTTGTTCTCGAACATCTGCCGGTATCGATCTTCGCTTTCCTTGAGGGCGTTTTCCGCAGCGTTCTTTTCGGTGATATCGACGCCGATGCAGACCGTTCCCACGAGCTCGCCGTTTTCGCGAACCTCATTGTTCCGCCATGAGATCTGACGCTGCTCTCCGCTTCTGGTCTGGATCGAGAACTCGAGAATCGGCGGAAGTGGACGTCCTCGCCTGAACGAAGTCTGTTCGAACAGATCGCGTTGGGACTGGGGAGGCATCAGGACGTCGAGCCACTTCCGTCCCTTCACTTCGGCAAGGGTGAAGCCGGTGATCGTCTCGGCCATCTCGTTCATCATCTCGATGCGTCCGGACGCATCGAGATGAGCGATGATCGCGTTCGCAGCCTTGATGAGGCTCTCCGAGTACTCTTTTGACCGAAAAAGCGCCTCTTCCTTCCTCTTGCTCTCGATCGCGGAGGCAACATGCTGCGAGACGAACACCAGGATCTCTTTCTCACGCTCGCCGTACCGCACGCCTTCGTTGTAGCTCTGAATGCTCAGAACTCCGAAAACCTGGTCGGCTGACATCAGGGGGACGCCGAGCCAGTCGAGCGACGGTGCGCCGACCGGTTCGATCGCCCCATCGAGCACGAGCTCGTCGAACCGGGACGGTGTCGCGAGAAGGGGCTTTCCTGTCTTCAGAACATGCCAGGTCAGGCCCCTTCCGGTTTTCTCAGGCGCAGGCGAGTCTTCCTCGAACTGATCAACGAAGTAGGGATAGGACACGACATCGGTTGCCTCGTCGTACAGAGCGATGTAGAAATTTGTCGCATCCATCAGCTCTCCGACGATCCGGTGAATCGACCGGTAGAGGTCGTTGAGGTCGCGCGCCGTGTTCGTGATCTCGGAGATCCGGAACATCGCCGAGCGAAGCTCCTCGGCACGTTCATCTTCCGAGACGTCGCGGAAGTACCACGCTCTTCCCATGGCCTTGCCGCCGTCTGAAACCACCGGCACGGACGCTCGCGACAGAACTCTGCCGTCCTTCAGTTTGACGATGTCTCCGGTTCGGATCTCGAATGGATGGTCATAGAGCCATGCGACTACCGTTCCGAAAGCATCGGGATCTGCAACCGTAGAAAACGCATGCTTCAGCAACTCGCGGTCGTCCGCTGTCCTCGCTACTTCGTCCGGGATGTTCCAGATCTCGAGGAACCGGTGGTTGTGCGTGAGGACCCGTCCGTCCGTACTGATCACCAGAATGCCGTCCAGCGTGGCTTCCTGCTGGGCCCGGAGGATGGACACGGTCGTCTCGAGAGATCGGAGTGCGTCCGTCTGTGATCGAAACCGCTGTCTTCGGCGAACGGTTTTCAGAAATCTTTCGCGTAGGCGAGTCATGCGACCGGCTATCGGTTCCAACGCGGAGGTAACTCCACTCGAGGAAGAAATGGACTTCACCATATCAATCCACGCCGGAGAGTTCAGGGAGCGAAAGGTGGGGGAGGGCGTCGCGCGAACCGCTCAACAGGCGCAGGCTGCGTATGCTACGTCTCTCGGACCCCTGATATTCGATTCCGCTCAACCCCATCCTCGTCGGCAAACTGTTCGTGAATTATCGCACAGGCTGAGTCCGACGGCGCCCGGACGGTCGTGAGGGAGGCTCATTCTTCGACGTCTTCGACCCGCGCGTTCCTGTCGAGCGTTCTCACAACCTGCCATTGCTTGAAGTTTTGAAAGGTCAGGACCGCGGCAAGGATTGCCACAAAGAACTGACCGCTTCTCACGCCCCAGACGACGAGCAGCCCGCCTACGAGCATCGAGATCCAGACAGAGATGAGGAGTGCGGTCCGTTCCCGGGTGATTATTCTCGCGAAGTTCCTCAAGGCCTGCCCCCCGTCCAGCGGAAAGATCGGAAGCAGATTGAAGAACCCCCAGATCACGTTTGCAAGGATCAGCATCGGAAGCAGGGCGGCGAACATCGGATCGGACTGGAGGAACGGTACGGATTGCCGGAAGAAGTAGGCAACGCCGGCGATCGCAAAGCTCGACATCGGCCCCGCGACGCTGATCAGAATGTCCTGCCACGGCCTGGATCGGCGCGCATTGCGCGTCAGGCCGCCCAACCCGGCCAGCGAGATCTGGCTCGGCCCGAATCCGAGAGCTCCAATGGTGGCCGCATGCCCGATTTCGTGCAGCAGAACGCTGAAGAATATGACCGGAGCCCACAGAAGGGCTCGCTCTATCGGAACGCGACGTTCCAGGTCGAGAATGACGAAAAGGGCGATCAGAATGAAGAAGCTGATCTCGACATGAATCGTGGTGCCGCGCATCGATCCGAGGCGGATGCCGGAAGGTTCCATCGGCAGCAGTGTATAGCCTATTCAAGTCCGAGGCGCGAGTGCTGACTGAAGGCAGCCTGTCCTATAGAATGCCTTTCCGACCGGAGGCGTGCACATGGCAAAAAATCTGGAGATCCTATGTCCCTGCTGTGAGTCGACGTTGGTGGTCGATCCAGTGAGTGGAGAAGTGCTGCTTCACAAAGCCAAACCCGCAGGGCCCGGGAAGACGTTCGAGGCGATGGTCTCGCAACTCGCTGCGAGCAAGTCGGAGATGGAAAAAAAGTTCGATCGAAACATCGAAAGCCAGAAGGATCGCGGGCGGATTCTCGAAGAGCGGTTTCGTGAAGCGCTCGAGCGCGCAGACAAGGACGACAAGCCGCCCGTGAATCCGTTCGATCTGGACTGATCTTGATCGAGGGGTGTCATCCTGAGCGAAGCGAAGGATCCCCTGATTGCTTGCGGTAGAGTGAGCCCTGAGGGGATCCTTCGCTGCGCTCAGGATGACACGCAGGCTCACCAGATCGGTACGGACTTCGCTAATACCAACAAATGGACGGAAGCTTGGAAGACGAATCTCGAAGCACCACGCCCCGCCACTTCGACCCCGATGCACCTGCCGGGGCGGAGTCCGGCATCTATGGACTGCCGTTCTCGACCGAGGAATCGCACGTCGTCATTCTCCCCGTGCCGTTCGAGGCGACGACTTCCTACGGTGGCGGAACGTCGGGAGGTCCGGCGGCCGTGCTGCACGCGTCGAGGCAGGTCGATCTGTTCGATTACGAGACCGGCAAGCCTTATGAAGCGGGAATCGCGATGGCTCCGATCCCCTCCGAGATCGAGGAGTGGAACCGCGAGGCGAAATCCGCCGCTGCCCCGATTATCGAAGCGGGAGGGGATGCCGACGGATTCGAAGATCAGCTCGCCCTGGTCAACGAGATCAGCACGCGAGTGAATGTGTGGGTGCACGAGACGACTTCTGCGCTTCTCGATGCAGGGAAACTCGTCGCCGTACTTGGCGGAGATCACTCGGTTCCGTACGGCGCGATCCAGGCCTGTGCGGAACGTTTCCCAGGACTCGGAATTCTGCATCTCGACGCGCACGCCGATCTTCGCGACGCATACGAAGGCTTCACATGGTCGCACGCGTCGATTTTTCACAACGTGATGACGCGAATCCCCGCAGTCGGGAAGCTCGTGCAGGTCGGTGTGCGGGACCTCGGGCGCGCCGAGCGACAGATGATCGTCGATTCAAACGGAAAGATCGAAACGATCTTCGATGCCGACATCGCGCAGCGGCGGGACATCGGGACGCCGTTCGCCGAAATCGCCGACGAGATCGTCGGCCATCTTCCGGATACGGTTTATCTGTCGTGGGATATCGACGGGCTCGATCCGACACTCTGTCCCGGAACGGGCACACCGGTGCCGGGCGGACTCTCGTGGAATGATGCGATCGCGCTTCTCCGCGCTCTCGTGCGGGGCCGGAAGCGAATCGTCGGGCTGGATCTCTGCGAAGTCTCACCGGGAGAGACGGAGTGGGACGCTAACGTGGGCGCAAGGCTGCTCTATAAGATGATCGGGTTTGCGCTGCTGAGTCATGCGGAAGGGTGACTCTAATCTTCTGCCGTCCGAGTAACTACGATACACGTTTGAGAGTTTGTCATCCCGAGCTTGGTTGTGCGGGCGGGAGATCCCTCGCCCCTCCCGCCCACCCTCGCTTGCTCGGGATGACACGCTTCCGGAGTTCTGACAACGCCTCTCGCTAGGGATGACACTTGTTTCAGGGAGCGATGAGCCTGGATGATGCCGCCGCGCTACTCTTCGCCGGCGAGCGCGAGCTCCTTCCGCACAGCCATCTTCGCTTCGATCATGACGTGATGCTCCAGCCCGAGCAGGTCTGCCATTTTCCGCACCATGTAGTTTTCGTACTGGTGAAGATCGCCATCAAGGTAGACGAGCCGCCACATCGCTTTCACGATCTGGATGCGATCAGTGAGGGGAAAGCTCTTTCGAACGGTATTGGTGATATTCCAGTGGTCGATCGTCCGGGAGCGCATGTCCTCAGCCGCCTCGACGAGCTCCCTCGCCATGTCTTCCGAGACCTCGAACTTCTTCTGGAGAAACTCGAGGATGCGCGCCTCTTCACCCGCTGAAAGAGCGCTGTCGGCGTAGGCCGTCTCCAGAAGGATAGCCGCGGTAGCGACGCGAATCGTCTGTTCGTGATCTTCCGGAGTTTCCGGCTGGGTTGGGCTGAGACTGTTCTTGAAGAATCTGACGAGTGAATCGAGTGTCATCGGGCGGATCCTCAATTACCGGGTCGCTGGTTCCTGTTCGGCAAGCGGAAAGGCACGCGCATGCCACGATTCGCCCGCGCGACGTTCCAGTTGAGTCGAGCGAAGATCTGCAAGCCGCTCGATCGTCGTGTCGAACACCGGCGTCGACGCCGAGACCTCGCCGCTGGTTACGAGTGCGCGGAAGACGGGCCGCTCGACGGACTGTACCGTGCCCGAGGCGTCGCGGAAGTAGATCCTGCCTGAGTCGAGCAGCGACACGGCGAGCTCACCTTCGAGCTTCTGGAGCGTGGAAAAGAGACGATCGATCGAGCATCCCGATGGATTGGTTCCGGGGTCTGCGGCAACGATCAGAAAGCGGTTCTCAATGAGCTGGCGAGCGCCCTCCATCTTCGAGCCATGCGCCGACCATCCGCCGAGAAACTCGTCTACAGTGCCGAGAAGCCTCTCGCGTTGTTCATCGTTGAGACTTCTGTCGGCGCCGAAGATCCAGACGCGTGAAGTTTCAGGAAGTTGTTCAATCTCTACCCTGGGCATTGTTGTCTCCTGTTGTTTCGTGATGATTACAGATCGAGCGCTGTCTGAACGATCGCCTTCTGCTGCTCTTCGTGGCGGTGGTGCGAGCCCGTCGCCGGCGACGCGCTCGGCGGACGGCCGCAGTAGCGCAGAGTCTGCGACTCTCCGAGCATCGGAAACAGTCGATCGCGGACGAAGTTCCAGCCTCCCATGTTCCGCGGCTCCTCCTGAACATAGAGGATTTCTGTCGCGCTGGGGTAGGTCTTGAAGACATCGGCGAGCAGCTGCGCCGGCCAGGGATAGAACTGCTCGAGCCGGACGATCGCGATCTGTTCGAGCGAGTCGCGATCTCGAGCTGCTTTGAGGTCGTAAAAGACTTTGCCGGAGGTCAGCACGATCCGGCGGACGGACTCTCGTTTTCCGCCCGACTCGAAACCGGGATCGTCGAGCACCGGATGGAACCGGCCGCTTTCCAGTTGGTCCATCGTCGAGGTAGCCTCGGGATGGCGCAGAAGCGATTTGGGAGTCATGACGATGAGCGGCTTGCGGGGATCGGTCATCATCTGTCGCCGCAGCGCGTGAAAGTGCTGTGCCGGCGTCGTCGGATAGACGACGAACATGTTGCCTTCCGCGCTCAGGATCAGCAGTCTCTCCAGTCTCGCGGACGAGTGCTCCGGCCCCTGACCTTCATACCCGTGAGGGAGGAGCATGACGAGACCGCTGTGCTGGCCCCACTTTTCCTCGGCTGAGGTGAGGAACTGGTCGATGATGATCTGCGCGCCATTCATGAAATCGCCGAACTGCGCTTCCCACAACACGAGTGTCTGGGGATCAGCGACCGAGTATCCGTACTCGAAGCCGAGCACTCCGTATTCGGAAAGGAGGGAGTCGTAGACAGCAAAATTCACGGGTGCTCGTCCGTGCGATCGGAGCGATTCGCCCAGCGCATTGTCGACGGGCGCTTCCGTCTGAGTTTCCTGAGCAGCCTGAGTGCGAGAGAGTGTGTGGAGCGGAATCCATCGCTCGCCGCTGTTGTAGTCAAACAGGATCGCGTGCCGCTGTGAAAACGTTCCGCGACCGCTGTCCTGACCGCTGAGGCGAACTCCGAAGCCATCGAGGACCAGTGTTCCGAACGCCATCATTTCGCCGAAGGCCCAGTCGATCTTCTCTTTTCCCTCGAGCATGGCGAGGCGCTTTGCGATGATCGGCCTGAGTTTCGGGTGCAGCGCGAATCCGTCGCGGACAGTCGTGAGCGCCGAGCCTGCGCGCTGGAGCTTGTCCGAAGAGACGCTGGTATCGACGCTCGGTTCGTTCTGAAACCCGGTCGTCTCTTCATCCGTCCAGAGCGGGTGACGCTCGTTTGAAGGCGGCTCGATCGGCTCCTTGATGCGGTCGAACGCTTCCTGCAGCATCTTCTGGAAGCTGTCGAGCCATTTCTCGGCTTCTTCGGGGTCGATGTCGCCCTTGCGCAGAAGAGTCTCGGTGTAGATCTTCCGAACGGAGCGGTGCTCCTTGATGAGCTTGTACATGCGGGGCTGTGTGAGCGACGGCTCGTCGCCTTCGTTATGACCATGTCTGCGGTAGCAGACGAGATCGATCACGACATCTTTCTTGAATGTCTTCCGGAATTCGAAGGCGAGGGCGACGGCCCTGATGCATGCCTCGGCGTCGTCGCCGTTCACGTGAAAGATCGGCGCCTGAACCATCTTCGCCACGTCTGTGGCATACATTGACGATCGCGCAGCCTCGGGGCCCGTCGTGAACCCGATCTGATTGTTGATGACGATGTGAACCGTGCCTCCGGTCCGATAGCCTTTGAGCTGCGAGAAGTTGAGCGTCTCGGCGACGACACCCTGACCGGCGAATGCCGCGTCTCCATGCAACAGAACGGGCATGACGCGCGATCGATCGTGATCGCCGAGGATCTCCTGCTTTGCGCGGGCCATACCTTCGACGACGGGGTCGACTGCTTCGAGATGGCTGGGATTCGAGGCGAGTGTGAGCGTCACCTCGATATCTGACGGCGAAAGATGCGTTCCCTCGGCGCCGAGATGGTACTTCACGTCTCCGGAGCCTTGTGTAGTGTTTGGATCGATGTCGCCTTCGAACTCGTTGAAGATCCGCTCGTACGACTTGCCCATGATGCTGGCGAGCACGTTGAGGCGTCCGCGATGCGCCATCCCGAGAACCACTTCCTCGACTCCACCATCGGCCGCCTCATTGAGAAGGTGGTCGAGCATCGGGATGAGTGTCTCTGCACCCTCGAGTGAAAAGCGCTTGTGGCCGACGTACTTCGTGTGTAGAAAGCGCTCGAACGCCTCCGCGTCATTGAGCTTCATCAGAATTCGGCGTTTGGTCGCTCCGTCGAGCGGCGCGGCGTTGCGCGAAGGCTCCATTCGTTCCTGCAGCCACCGCTTCTGCTTCGGCTCCTGGATATGCATGTACTCCGGGCCGATTCGTCCGCAGTAAGTCTCGCGAAGCGTGTCGAGAATCAAGCGCAGCGTCGCGGTTTCATGTCCGCCGAGCCCGCCGCAGACGAATTCGCGGTCGAGATCCCAGATCGTCAGGCCGTAGTAAGCAGGGTTCAACTCTGCGTGGTAGCCGACTTTGTATTCGAGCGGATCGAGATCGGCCAGGATGTGTCCCCGGACGCGGTAAGCGTTGATCAGCTGCAGGACACCCGCTTCGCGGGAGACGCTCTGCTCGCGGCTTGCGACCCCACGGGAAGTGCGTCGATCACGCGACCAGCGCGCCGGTTCATAGGGGATCCTGAGATCGCGGAAGATCTCGTCGTAGAAGTTCTCCTCTCCCAGAAGGAGTTGATGGATCTTCGCGAGGAATGCGCCGGACTCTGCCCCCTGAATGATGCGGTGATCGTACGTGCTCGTCATCGTCATCACTTTGGAGATTCCGAGGTCTGCCAGAACGCTGGGATCGGTAGCGGCGTACTCGGCCGGATAGTCGATCTGTCCGGTAGCGATGATCGCGCCCTGCGACTGCATCAGTCGCGGGATGGAGGAGATGGTCCCGATGGTCCCCGGATTCGTCAGGGAAATCGAGGTTCCTTCGAAGTCGGCGATCTCCAGAGAGCTGTTGCGCGCTTTTCGGACGATATCGTTGTAGGCCCGGAGGAACTGCGCGAAGTCCATCGTGTCGGCCTTCTTGATGCTGGGGACGACGAGCGTTCGCGTGCCGTCCTTCTTCTCGAGGTCGATAGCGAGACCGATATTGACGTGCTGACGGTCGAAACGGGTAGGCTGCCCGTCGACAGAGGCGTAGGCCGCATTCATCCGAGGGTACTCGGCGATCGCTTTGACGATCGCCCAGGCGATAACGTGAGTGAAGGATGTCTTGGCCTGTCCGGTCACCGCGAGGTGTTGGTTGATCGTCCGGCGGTTCTCTTCAAGGACCTTGACCGGGATGTTCCGCACGGAAGTCGCCGTCGGCACCTCGAGCGATAACTCCATGTTCTCGGCGATCTTCGAGGCGACTCCGCGTAAGGGAGTAGCGACGCGCTCGTCGGTCTTCGATTCCGACGGCTTTCCGGCAGCGGTTGCCGGCGGTTTCGCCGCGGCGGGCGCAGGTGCGGACTGGCGCGGAGCCGCTGCAGCCAGAGGTGCGGTGGACGTCGCAGCCGGTGTTCCCACGCTGGAGGGCCAGGCTTCGGGACCATTCGAAGGCTGTTCTCCGCCGGTGAGCGACTGTTCGAGGCTGTCGATGAACTCATCTTCGAGATGAGGCTCATAGTCCTCGAAAAACTCCTGCCAGCTGGAGCTCACGGAGGAAGGGTCGTGCAGATACTTTTCGTACAGCTCTTCGATGAAGGCGATGTTCGTACCGTAGGAGTACGTGGTGGTCATGATGGTTCCTTGAGGTTCATATCGTGCTTCGGTCCGCGCCCGGCAAAACTCGCCGGTCGCGATCAATGAGTGTGTGAGACAGGGAGGTCAGGCCGAGCCAGCCCAATCCCGCGGCGAATCCTGCCAGCACATCAGAAGGGAAGTGAACGCCGAAATACACTCGCGAAAACCCGACAAGGGCGATGGTTATGCCAGACGCGGTCTGCGCGGCGAACTGTACGCTGGGAGACTGATCCTCAACCAGATGATGTGCGAGAATCGGAAACGTCGCGGCTGTTATGAGTGAATGACCGCTCGGAAAGCTGTGCGACTTCGGCAAGCGGATGAATCTGAAGTCCTGCGGACGCTGCCTTCTGAAGAGGCCTTTCAGAACCGTGTTCAGCATCATCGCGCCGCCCGTGCTCACGATCACCGTCCACGCGTCGTTCGGCCGCTTCCGGCGGAGCATCGTGATGGCGGTCAACCCGGCAATCGTTCCTACGGCAACGTGAGTGCCGAGATACGTCGCGAAGCGCATGGTCTGGTCGGAAGTCGGACTCGCGACTTTCCTCGCCGACTGGAGAATCATCGAATCGTAATTGGCGGTCCTGCCGCTGTTCACCAAATCCGCCTGCTTCTTGAAGAACCAGAATGCGAATGAGGCGAGGACCACACCTCCGGTAATTCCGATCGTGGCGGGGAGGAAGGACGCTGGTTTCTGACGCTCTTTCATTTCGTGGGGTGATAGTAAAGGACGGGAGTGTGAATTACGAATGCAGGATCCCGCCGATCCTCAGTTCAGAGCCTTTTCCATGATGGCGAACCGCTCCGACACGATCGCCCCGCAGCTCCGCTCGTAAAACTCCAGGGCTGCAGCCCACTGGATGATGGCCCTGTCAAAGCCCCGGGCTTTCAGATCGGCAAGTGAAGCCAGAAGCAGGCCACGCCCGTAGCCGCTTCTCCGCCATTCGCGCCCGACTCCGGCGGGGCCGTAGGTGCCGAGGTTGGCGTTATTGGCGCAGTGCGCGCTGAAGCCGCGGATCTCGTCTTTCCCGCGATGAATGAAGAGCGAAGGCTGTGCCTGCTCGAAACAGCGTTGCACCTCGAAGGCCCAGATGTTTCCGAACTCCTGCGCGATCCAGCTCGTGATCTCTTCCCGATCATCGTGGGCTGCCCGCACAATCTCGCGGCTCGGCCTTCGGACCGCGAGTGCGGGATTCCCCGTGAGAGAAGCCGTCAGGTTCACCGCCTCGCTCGTTGAGGTGTATCCACGTTTTTTGAGGAAGTCGATGGCAGCGTCGTTCTTCCGCCAGATGCCTGGAGTGAAATAGTTGCCCGGTTCGGCGGCGAAGATCAGCCGGTCGGAACCTTCATCCAACGCGCGTTCCTCGGCGAGCGCCACGAGCTCCGATCCGATCCCCTGACGCCGCTGATCGCGGCGCACGGCAAGAAGTCGAAGGTATTTCCCGCACGTAACCATGCAGCCAAGCAGTTCGGTTTCCCGGGCGGCAACGGTGACCCTCGCTTCACCCGCAAAACCGGGCTGCAACTTCTCGGCGAGCACAGTCGCAACCGGATAGGGGGTGTCGGCGGTTCCACGCAGCAGATACTTCAGACGGTCGTGGTCCTCGTGGGCGGCGCTTCGGAATTCGATCACCGACTGAGTGTATGCCCTCCGGCGCTTCCCCGGAGCACGACGTGCTCGGGAGATTGCGAAATGCGGGAGGTGACTCTGGCGTTGTACGATCGACGGACCAAACCCAAAAACCGGAGCTGACCATGTCATCGATGAAATTCCTGGCGGTTGCAACATCTCTGACCTTCGCAATGGCCTGTTCCAGGGAGGCTCCGGCTCCAGCCGGTCAGGCGGCTTCGCCCCAGAGCGCCGCAGCCGTGAACGACGCACCACACGATCACTCCGGCAGCGCGCCATCCGCCGTGGATCTCTCTGACAACGATCATGAGGGTCACGATCATGCGGCTCCAGCGCTGACGGGGGCCGTTGAGACTTCGAGCCCGGTCGTCACGGCTGCGGCACTGAAGGAGCCGTCCGCTGATTCTGTGATGGTGAAGAAGAAAGCATCCGGCGGCAGTCTGGCGGACACAATCGCCGATCCGTACCAGTTCCAGAATCCCGAAGTCCGAGAGACGTACGTTAAGGCGAAGCTCGTGGCAGACCGGCTCGACAAGATGTACTGCTACTGCCGCTGCAAAGAGAACGAGCAGCTGGCGCACAACAGTCTTCTCACCTGCTTCCAGGATGATCACGCCGCGCACTGCGGCATCTGTCTCCGTGAAGCCCAGCAGGCATTCCTCGATTTCGAGGACGATCTCCCTCTCGAAGTGACGGTCAAAGCCGTGGACCTTATGTACAACCAGGGCAACCCCGCGCCGTCCATGCCCTGAGCCCCCACCCGCCCGGTTGTGAGTTGTGCCCACCCACCCGCACGCACGGTTGTGAGTTGTGCCCACCCGACCCGCACGCACGGTTGTGAGTTGTGAGTCCCACCACCCGCCCGGTTGTGAGTTGTGCACGCCCGCCCGGCCGCCGGTTGTGGGTTGTGGGTTCGCCCGCCCGCGCGGGTTGGGAGCTGTGCACGCCGACGCGCTCCCCTCACAGTTGTGAGTTTTGAGTTCCACCGCTCAACCGTGCGGGTGGGCGGGAACCCACAACCCACAACCGTGAGGGCGGGCGGGTGGGCACAACTCACAACCGGGCGGGTGGGTGGGCAGAACTCACAACCGGGTGGGCGGGAGGACTGGCGTCCGATTCGCATAGACGAGCACGGTATGCCTCCGGAGATCATCAAGTGTCCTGTCTGCGGGCAGGCGAACAGGGTTCCTGCACTGGATGAAGGCAGTAAGGCGGTTTGCGGAAAGTGCAGATCGGAGCTGTCTGGATCAGGAGCCGCGGGCGTTCCCGTTACGGTTACGGATGCGGACTTTCGCGAAATCGTCTCGCAGGCCAGGCCGGTGCTCGTCGACTTTTGGGCGCCGTGGTGCGGACCTTGTCGACAGATTGCCCCGGTCATCGAAGCGCTCGCCGCAGCCCGGTCTGACGTACTCTTTGCGAAGCTGAATGTCGACGACAATCCTGAAACGGCCGCACGGTTCAAGGTCAGTGGGATCCCGACGCTCATCCTCTTCCGCAAAGGGACCGAGGTCGAAAGGATCGTGGGAGCGGCAGGCAGGCAGCGCATCGAACAGGTGATCGACCAGAACCTTTCCAGGCACTGAATGACCGCAGAACAGCGCAGGACGACATCCCGCAGCGGCGGTACGCAGGCGCTGGCTGCATTCGCGCGTAAGGTACTGATCGTCGCACTCATTGCGGCCGTCTTGTTTCTGCTCTGGCGCGTCCGCGCGGTTCTGATTCTGATTCTCATCGCCGCAGTGCTCGCGGCCGGCATCTCGCCAGCTGTCAAGCGGGTCAGGACCTGGGCCCGGCTCTACCTCGGCCGCCGCATCCGACGTGGCACCGCAGTTCTGATCGTCTACTTCCCGTTCCTCGCCGTCGCGATCGTAACGATGGCTCTAACGATTCCGAAGCTCCTGCTCGACGCCGGAAGTCTCGCGCGCGAGCTGCCTCCGCTGCTCGACCAGAAGCTCATGACTCCTCTCGAGCGCTTTTTTCCGATGGAGGAAGCGAGGGCGTTCATCTATGGCGGGTGGCAGGAAGTTTACGCGGAGCTTCCTATCTTCAACTACGTGGCGGGTGTAGTTCAAGGCGTCGCATCCGTCATCGCGATCCTGTTCATGATCGTCTACATGCTCATCGATGCAGAGCGTCTCCGGAATCTGTTCCTGCTTTTTTTTCCGGCAGGGGAGCGCGCCGAGAAGAGGCGAATCGTGATCAGGATGTCGAGCAGGATGAGCTCGTGGCTTTCCGGGCAGCTGCTGCTTGCGTCGATTATCGGCGTCGTGACCTTTGTCATTCTTCTCGCTCTCGGAATTCCCTACGCGCTTCCTCTGGCGATCCTCGCCGCGATCGGAGAGATGGTTCCAGTGATCGGACCGATCCTCGGCGCGATCCCGGCGCTCATCGTCGCCCTGTTTCAGTCTCCGTGGCAGTTCTGGGCGGTGTTCGCGGCCGCCATTCTCATTCAGCAGGTGGAGAACTACCTTCTCGTTCCCCGCCTGATGTCGAAGAAGGTCTCGGTGGCGCCGCTCTCCGTCTTCATCGCCTTCATGATGGGCGCATCCCTGCTCGGAATCATCGGTGCCGTGCTCGCAGTGCCGATGGCTGCGGTGATCCAGGTGGCGTTCGAAGAGGGGTTCGTCCGGCGCAGGGAACGGCGGCTCGATTCGGAGCGTCCGGGTTCGCTCACCAAGCCTGCCCAGGAGTAAATCGGAGTGCGGAAAAGCATCCACTCGCGCTCGCTTGTTTCGTCATTTTCGGTCTGATCCTTGCACTATCGAAGTGCGGAGGAAACCTATGCGAAACGAGATGGTTGGAGCGATTGTCCGCCGGGCGATCGAGCATCCTGAATTTCGGTCTGCGCTACTCGACGATCCGGAAGTTGCTTTGCATGCACACGGCTTTGCGCTCGAGAGTGACGACCTGAAAGAGATCCACAAGATCAGGCGCAACCTCGCAGAAAAAGACGATGCGGACATCGAGCGGGAGCTCGTCACCATCGCCGAAGACTATGGAATCGAGCCGGTGGTCCGGAAGTAAGTGACTTCCCGCCGCTGAGATCTTAAAGCCGTAAACCGCGCAGTAGACCAAGGAGGATTACATGGAACCGAGCGATCGCAATCGAGACAATGAAATTCGCGAGAATGAAAAGAACGTGGACCGGAAGCATGATTCCAACCCCGACCCCATCACGGGAGAGCCGGGAGCCCATCCTGTCGGAGTCGCCGGCGGCGGCACGGCGGGAGCATTAACTGGTGCAGCAGTCGGTGGCGCGGTAGGCGGCCCCATCGGAGCGATCGTGGGCGGAGCGGTCGGTGCTGTCGCCGGCGGATTCGCGGGCAAAGGCGTCGGCGAGATGGTCAATCCGACCGAGGAAGAGAAGTATTGGAGTAACGAATACCGCAACCGCCCGTACTACAACCAGGAAAGGACTTATGACGACTACGCCCCTGGTTACCGGTACGGATGGGAAGCGGCAGCGAACCCCGAATTTCGCGATCGCGATTTCGAGGAGGTCGAGCCGGCGCTCGAAAAGAACTGGTCGCAGTCCAGCACCAACAAGTCCGCCTGGCAGGATGTTCGTGAGCCGGCGCGCGATTCCTACAAGCGCATCCGCGAGAACGAGAGAGAACGGAACCAGAAGGTGCTCGGGATCGACCAGGCTACCGATTCCGGCGCTCCCTGGCCGAAATAAGCTGCATCGAGCTTCAGCACGATCAGAGACACGGGCGGCATCAGCGCCCGTGTCTTTTCTGTTTCGAGGTAGTTTTGCGCCCGCCCGAAGACCGCACTTTCGGAATTTGTCCAGGGGGCCTCTGGTTCGACTTCGCGGGACCTGGTGCCATAGCCAGTCTCTCCCAACTCCAGCTAACGAGGCCTCTCTTACATGATTCCTTCGTTTCGAACGATTGCCGTTGCGTGTGCTGCCCTGTCGATTCAACTGCTCATTGCGGTGCCGCTGCTGGCATATCCCACCTCGCGCTCGAACGCACGGATGGTATTCGACGAGTCCCTCGACCGGATCGTGTTGTTCGGCGGGGTCAGCGACCCGGATGCCGCGGAGATCCGCTACGAGCTGGACGACACGTGGGAGTGGACCGGTCTCGGCTGGATTCAGATCTTCCCGGCAAACTCCCCATCGGGCCGGTCCGGACATGGAATGGTCTACGATTCCAATCGGCGGCAGGTGATCCTTTTCGGAGGCATCCGGGAAGGGGTCTTCCTCAACGACACCTGGAGCTATCAGAAAAGGAACTGGACCGAACTCGCCGTTCCTTCAGCGCCTCCAGCGCGCACCCAGACAGGACTTGCCTTCGATCCGATCCGTGATCGGGTGGTCCTCTTCGGCGGAATCGACGGTGCGGGGCCCCGGTACGATACCTGGGAGTTCGACGGCACGACCTGGACGCAGCGATTCGCCGCAGGTCCGTCTGTCCAGGCGGTGAATCTTGTTTATGACGAAGCCCGAGGTGAGGTGCTCATGCTCGGGTTTGGGAGCCAGAACACGACGGAGATGTATCGCTTGACGGCAACGGCGTGGGAAAGGATCACGCCGGAAGACATCCCGCCCTGTGTCAGCTTCTCGGCGCTTGCCTACCAGAAGCACAACGGGACGGTCGTCTTCGTCGGGGGGCAGTGCTTCAACGGGGCTCAGGCAGATGATACGTGGGAATGGGACGGCACCAACTGGGAGGATGTCACTCCCACGTCAAACCCCGGTTCGGTGCTCGGTCATGCTCTCGCGTACGACCGCACACGCAGTGAAACGATTCTCTTCGGTGGAACATTCATCGGAGCGACGAACACGACGTACCGGTATCGAAACGGGAAGTGGACGTTGGTTCCTCAAACCGGCGATCCGGGACCGCGGTCTCTTCCGCTCATGGAGTACGATCCGGTCAGAGGCGTGACGCTCATGTATGGCGGCCTCAATGAGTCGCGAGAGTTCTACGATTTCTGGCAGTATCAGTCAGGACGCTGGACTCCGATCGTAGCGGAGGGAACGCCGAGTTCCTGCAGCTATCCCGTCGGCGCCTGGGATGCGAACCGAAACAGGCTCGTGATGGTCTGCTCGGACGCGCGTGTGCACGAGTGGGACGGAGAAACCTGGCGAGCTTTCGATACGTTCCCTACCGATAGACAGCCACGCGCGGACCGGCGATTCAGCTCCGCCGTTTATGATCCCAGCTCACGGCGCGTTCTGCTCTTTGGCGGATACACATTCGGCCGCGATTACGTGAACGAGTTCTGGGCATGGGATGGAACCAGCTGGACCCAGCTCGCAAGGAACCGGACGGCACCGGACAGCCGGTCGCTGGCATCCTTCTTCTACGATCCCTCCTCACAGAAAATCATTCTGTATGGCGGCATCGGTCGACGGCGGGCCACCGATTCCGTCAAACGTTACGGAGACATGTGGAGCTGGGACGGAAGCAACTGGACCGAGATGACGACTGTGAGCCTCAAGCCACCGGCCCGTTATGGCGCTCAGACGCGGACCGATCTCATGACGGGTCGCACGATGCTTTTTGGCGGAAAGGACGAGCGCGAGCTCTACCTGAATGATCAGTGGGAGTGGAACGGCACGAGCTGGGTGCAGATCAATGAGCCCAATCGGCCTTCCGCCCGCATGAACGGTGGACTCGTTTTCGATCTGGCGACCCAGCGGTTCATCATGTACGGAGGTTTTGCGGGCAGATACTTCTCCGAGACTCGCTCCTACAATGCGAACGGATGGAACGTCGAGGGTCCGCCGCCCGTGAGCCGTCGCAGGGGTGCCTCCAGGCCGTAGCGCTTCGAGAGCAGACAGAACTTGTCATCCTGAGCGAAGCGAAGGATCATCTCGCGACGCTCGAACCCGGCAAGGAGATCCTTCGCTTCGCTCAGGATGACACCGCTTCACTCAGGATGACAATTGAGTCCGGTTGGGTCCGACTCTGCTAAGGTATCCCGATGACTGAATCCGTCATTTCCCGCACCGCCCGGATTCCGGGTCGGGGCAGCAGCGGGCTGCATGAAGCGCTCGATCTCGTCGTCCCTGTGGACGCAGTTGCTCTCGAAGAGCGCGCGGCCGCCCTTGCGAAACGGTCGCTGAAGAAGGACGCCAAAGTGTGGGGCCTGCGTCTGGCCATTCGCATGATCGATCTGACAACCCTCGAGGGGCGGGACACTCCGGGGAAAGTCGACGCTCTCTGTCGCAAAGCACTTCGGCCTGACCCGTCCGATGCGACGATTCCACCGGTGGCCGCAGTGTGTGTCTATCCGGCGATGATTCCGTACGTGAAAAAAGCGCTTCGGGGATCACCCATACATATCGCGTCGGTGGCTACCGGATTTCCGAGCGGGCAGACTTACCTCGATGTGAAGCTCGAAGAGACACGCCGTGCCGTGGGCGATGGTGCCGACGAGATCGACATGGTCATCAACCGCGGCGCATTTCTCTCCGGTGATCATCAGCGCGTATTCGATGAAATCGTCGCGGTGAAGGAGGCGTGCGGTCCTGCACATCTGAAAGTGATACTCGAGACCGGAGAGCTGGCGAACTACGATCAGGTCCGACTCTCCTCGGCAATTGCGATGTATGCGGGCGCGGATTTCATCAAGACATCCACTGGCAAGGTGACGACAAACGCCACGCTTCCCGTGACTCTGGCGATGCTGGAGGCGATCCGGGATTATCATCACGCGACCGGCCGTATGGTCGGCATGAAGCCGGCGGGCGGTATCTCGAACGCCAAGCTCGCTCTTGCGTATCTCGTAGTGCTCTATGAGACGCTGGGTATCGACTGGATGACGCCCGACATGTTCAGGCTCGGCGCCAGCTCGCTGCTCAACGACATTCTGATGCAGCTTCGCAAGGAGCGGACAGGCGCATATCAATCAGGCGATTACTTCACGCTCGATTGAGGAGACAGAGGAAGACGATGGGTGAGCTTCAGACTGGGAAAGAGACGATCGAGCGGCTGAAGCCCGGGCCCCCGACAGCGATGACGGCAACCTGGGACTACGCCCCGTCAATCGAGTCGGCTGATCACGTCAGAATCGAAGATCGATACGATCTGTTCATCGGTGGCAAATTCGTGCAGCCGCATTCGAAGAAGTATTTCGAGACAATCAATCCTGCAACAGAGGAAGTCCTGTCGCTCGTGGCAGAGGCTGATGCGCAAGACGTCGACCGCGCAGTCGGCGAAGCCAGAAGGGCGTACGACAAGGTCTGGCGGAAGATGGCACCGGGGGAGAGAGGCAAGTACATCTTCCGGATCGCCAGACTGATTCAGGAACAGTCCAGAGCGCTGGCAGTCGTCGAAACGATGAACGGCGGCAAGCCGATCAAGGAATCGCGCGACATCGACATCCCTCTCGCCGCCGCGCACTTTTTCTACTACGCAGGCTGGGCCGACAAGCTCGAATACGCCTTCCCCAACAGGAAAGTGTCTTCCCTGGGCGTGGCCGGACAGATCATTCCGTGGAACTTTCCACTGCTCATGGCCTCGTGGAAGATCGCGCCGGCGCTTGCGGCGGGAAATACAGTTGTCCTCAAACCCGCAGAGACGACGCCGCTGACAGCTCTCATGCTCGCGAAGATCATTCAGGAAGCCGGTCTGCCGCCGGGTGTGGTCAACATCTTGACTGGTGCGGGCGCGACGGGAGCAGCGCTCGTGGCTCACCCGGACGTCGACAAGATCGCCTTTACCGGATCGACCGAAGTCGGAAAAAGGATTGAGCGATCGATCGCCGGAACCGGCAAGCGCGTGACCCTCGAGCTCGGCGGAAAAGCTCCAAACATCGTTTTCGAGGATGCGCCGATCGATCAGGCCGTCGAGGGGATCGTCAACGGAATCTACTTCAACCAGGGACACGTCTGCTGCGCGGGCTCGAGACTGTTCGTGCAGGAATCCGTTCTGGAACCGGTGATCCGCAAACTGCGCGAGAGAATTTCGACACTCCGCCTCGGCAATCCGCTCGACAAGAACACAGACATCGGAGCGATCAACTCGCGGGCACAGCTCGAGAAAATCACTGAGCTGGTCGAAAGCGGCAGGGACGAGGGAGCCGAGATCTTCCAGCCCACTTGTACCGTCCCCGACAAGGGCTTCTGGTTCCGGCCTACGTTCTTCACCGGGGTCGCGCAGTCGCATCGAATCGCCCAGGAAGAGATCTTCGGACCCGTACTTTCGGTCCTGACGTTCAGAACTCCCGAAGAGGCGATCGAGCGGGCGAACAACACTCCCTATGGTCTGTCGGCCGGAATCTGGACGGAGAAGGGATCGCGGATCCTCAAGATGGCGCAGAAGCTCCGTGCTGGCGTGATCTGGGCGAACACCTACAACAAGTTCGATCCCGCGTCGCCATTTGGCGGCTACAAGGAATCGGGGTTCGGCCGTGAAGGTGGACTCCACGGACTGCGGCCCTACGTCGACCTCGGATAGGCGGATGACTGTGAAAGAGAAAAACTCCAGACTCGCGGTCCGCAAGACATACAAGCTCTACATCAATGGAGAATTTCCTCGAACGGAGTCGGGTCGTTTCTACGCGATTGCGACGCCGAAAGGAGATGGCGTGCTCGCGAATGCCTGTCGAGGCTCCCGCAAAGATTTGAGGAACGCTGTCGCTTCGGCGCGCAAAGCGTTTGGAAGCTGGAGCGGTAGAACCGCATACAACCGCGGACAGATTCTCTACAGGATTGCGGAAGTCTGCGAAGCACGGACGGCCGAGCTCGAACAGGAGCTGCGCGACTCGGGCCTCGGAAAAGTGGCTGCGCGGACCGAAGTGGAGCGCGTCATCGACCGTTGGGTCTATTACGCCGGCTGGGCAGACAAGTTCTCACAGCTGTTCGGATCCGTGAATCCCGTTTCCGGACCTTATTATAATTTCACGGTTCCGGAGCCG
The DNA here is from genome assembly GCA_041750915.1 of Thermoanaerobaculia bacterium. Classification (GTDB taxonomy): domain Bacteria; phylum Acidobacteriota; class Thermoanaerobaculia; order Gp7-AA8; family Gp7-AA8; genus JBGSYJ01. The sequence goes on from JBGSYJ010000069.1 coordinate 102,718, forward strand.
ACTGGCGTGGTCGGAATCGTCGCGCCGGAAACTCCATCCCTCCTTGGCCTCGTCAGCCGGCTGGCCCCAGCTATCGTGAGTGGCAATACATCGGTCGTCATTACGTCGGAGCGACATCCCCTCGCCGCAATCACCCTCGCCGAAGCCTTCGCCACCTCGGATGTACCGCCGGGAGTGATCAATCTGATCTCAGGCCTCAAGAACGAGCTCGTTCCCTGGCTCGCATCACATATGGATGTGAATGCGATCGACGCTACGGGAGTGACGGATGACGTGCTTGCTGCTGTTCAGGTCTCTGCAGCGGAGAATGTCAAACGGGTGATACGGTTCGATGCGACGTCGATCGACTGGCAGGATGCTCGGCTCGCTCAGTCACCTTACGCGATCGCAGATTTCCTCGAGATGAAGACGGTGTGGCACCCGATGGGGATGTGAAGATCAGTAGACAGTAGACAGGAGTCAGTAGACAGTAGCCCCCCGCCCACGACCGACGCTGTTGTGAGTTGTGCCCACCCACCCCGCCCCCCAGTTGTGGGTTGTGAGTTGCCCGCCCACTTTGCTCTCAGCCAGAGCCCTTTCGCACAGCAGACACCCACAACTACGCTCATCATCCGGGCAAAAAAAACCCCCTCTCGTGGCCATTCGAAAGGGGGACGGCGCGCAGAGCGTGCCGGCTAGCCGGTGTGATTCTGTGCTCACCGGTACGCCTCAATATATGGACCCGGTGACGGATGTCTGCACGTTTTTGGAAGGTGTCGGAAAGAAAGTTCGGCTCACCAAGTCAATCGCTGACTATCTTCACTCTTCACCCTCACTCACTTCACCTTGGTTCCTGCAGGCACCGATGGATCGACAGCTACCAGGCTCGGTTCACCGTCGATCGATGCGGCGAGAACCATCCCGTTCGACTCGATGCCCATCAGAGTCGCCGGCTTGAGGTTTGCGACGATTACCACTTTGCGGCCGACGAGCTCTTCAGCCGTGTACTTCGACGCGATCCCGGCAACGAGCGTGCGCTCGGCGTCGCCCGTTGATACGCGAAGCTTCATCAGCTTCTTTGACTTCTCGACTTTCTCAGCTGCGAGAATCTCAGCAACTCTCAGATCGGCCTCGAAGAACTGGTCGATGGTGATCTGATGGCTGTCCGGGGCGATGGCCTGGGTTGTTTCCAGGGGGGGGCCGGCTGCTGCAGGTGCGACAGCGGCGTTCTCTTTCGGTTCTTCCTGATTCACGTCTCCTCCGTTCAGGGCTGAGGGCTTCATGTATTCGGCTGCGTCGATTCTCGGGAACAGCGCCTGCCCTGCATCGACCGGTGCTTTCGGTGGCAGACCGCCCCACGCAAGATCCGTGTGGCGAACCGAGGTGGCGCTTCCACCGATTCTCCGTAAGGCCTCCGTGCCGAGGGTCGGCATGAAAGGAAACATCATGATCCAGACGATTCGCTGCGCCTCGAGAATGTTCCAGATGACGCGTGATAGTGCGTCGTCCGCGCCGCGTTCCTTGAAATGCTTCCACGGCTCGTGAGCGACGATGTACGCGTTGATGGCAGTGAGCAGCTTCCAGACGACATCGAGCCCGCGCTGGAATGCGAAGTTGTCCATCTCCCGGAGGTAATCCGGAACGAGCGATTCCGTGGCATCGCGAAGCTCATTCGTGTCGCACGTGACCGGTGGAGTCTTTCCGCCGAAATAGGTGTCGCACATCTTGAGAGAGCGCGAGAGGGTGTTGCCGAGGTCGTTTGCAAGGTCGCTGTTGTAGCGCTGAAGGAACGCCTCGTCGGAGTAGTTTGCGTCCTGCCCGAAAACCATCTCGCGCAGCAGGTAGTATCGAAAGGGGTCCGGACCAAACGACTCGAGAATCTCGTTCGGACGGACGATATTGCCGGTCGACTTGGAGATCTTCTGGTCGTCGCGGAGCCACCATCCGTGCCCGAGAATCTGGGCGGGAAGGGGCAGGCCGGCAGCCAGCAGGTGAGCGGGCCAGTAGACGGCATGGAACCGGACGATGTCTTTGCCGATCAGATGTGTGCCCGGCCAGTACTTCGTGAATCGTTCGTTGTCAGCACTGCCGAAACCGAGTGCAGAAATGTAGTTCGTCAGCGCGTCTGTCCAGACGTAGACGACGTGCTCGGGATCGCCGGGGAAGGGGATACCCCATGAGAACGATGATCGTGAGATCGAAAGGTCGCGTAGCCCCGCTTCGACGAATGCGATGACTTCGTTGTAACGCGTTTGCGGCTTGATGAAGTCGGGATGGGCACGATAGAAATCGAGAAGAGGCTGGGTGTAACGCGACAACCGGAAAAAGTAGTTTCGTTCGGTTGTCCGCTCGACGGCATGTCCATTCTCGCAGCGGCCCTCGCGTACCTGGGCATCGGGAACGAAAGTCTCCTCGCTGCTGCAGTACCAGCCGCTGTGTTCGCCGAGGTAGATGTCGTCCGGGTTCTTTTCGCGAATGAGGCGGATCAGCTCGTAAACGCCAGCTTTGTGACGAGCCTCAGTGGTCCGGATGAAGTCGTCATGGCTGATTCCCAACAGCTTCCACAGACGCTCGTACTCAGCCACCACCCGGTCGGCGAGCTCGATCGGACGGATTCCCTTGGCGGCCGCTGACCGTTCGATCTTCTGACCATGCTCGTCCGTGCCGGTGAGAAAGAAGACGTCGTCGCCGGCGGCTCGACGATAGCGAGCAATCACATCGGCTACGACGTTCTCATAGATCTGGCCGATGTGCGGAAGCTCATTCACATAGTGAATCGCTGTGGTGATGTAGAAAGGTTTCATCTGATAGCAATCCTATCGGAGAGTTGACTTGTCACAGCGATCCCGGACGGGGGCTGCAACATCGTACGTGCCAGGCGGACACAGCAGAGGGGGTGGCGGGGCCGACGGGACTCGAACCCGCGACCTCCGGCGTGACAGGCCGGCGTTCTAACCGACTGAACTACGACCCCGCAATGGGTAACGCTCGTGAAACGGTTCAACGGGAACCGGAATTCCCGGAAGGCCCGCATCGTAAGGGCCGGATCTGCGTATGTCAAGGCGATGGCCTCGAGTTCAAGCGAAGCGCGAAAGTGTCATCCTGAGCGCAGCGAAGGATCCCCTGATTGCTCGAGGCAGAGCAAGTCCTGAGGGGATCCTTCGCTGCGCTCAGGATGACACGCGCTTGTTCACCGCTACAGGGCTGTTGGTGTGTCAAGAAGGCGAGCATTCGCGCTGCTCAGCCGCGGTACTCCGGCAGCCGCTCGGCGTCACGAAGCAGGGGAAGGGCAGCATCCTTCGGTGAGAGGAGAGGGTCGGTCAACTTCCAGTCGACGGCGATCTCGGGGTCGTTCCAGAGGATTCCGCGATCATTGTCGCCCTCGTACAACGTCGTGCACTTGTACAGGACCTCGGCTGATTCGCTCGTCACAGAAAAGCCATGCGCGAATCCGGGCGGGATCCACAACTGGAGCCGGTTCTCGGCCGACAACTCGACCCCGGTCCACTGTGCGAACGTCGGTGAGCCCTGCCGGATGTCGACTGCGACATCGAAAACTGAGCCGGACACGACTCGAACGAGTTTTCCCTGCGCGTTGGGCTCCTGATAGTGGAGGCCACGAATCACACCTCCGGAAGACTTCGAGTGGTTGTCCTGTACGAAAGGAAGATCGATCCCTGCCGCGGACTCGAGCTTCGCGGAGTGATAGGTTTCCATGAAGAAGCCACGATCGTCTGCGAAAACGCGTGGCTCGATGATCAATACGCCGGGAAGCGAAGTCTCTGTCACTTTCATCGGAGGCGAATGATAACGGAAAGGGACAGTAGACAGTAGACAGTAGACAGTAGACAGTAGACAGTAGGCCCCCCACCCGTGTGGCGGCGCCTCTAATGTCTACCGCATACGGTTGGGGAGACAGCAGGCCCCACCCCTGCGGCGGCACTGCGCTGCGAATTTCAATTCGACGCGTGGGTCGGGCGGCGGCCTCCCTACTGTCTCCTGTCTACTGTGTACTGTCTACTCTTCCCGCCTATGCCCGCGGGCCTCCCGGATTCTGTTTGATGACCGTGAGGGCCGAAGCGATCATCGTTGCGACGTCCGTGACGTTGGCGGGAACGATGATGGAGTTGCCCGCCTTCGCAAGCTTGCCGAATTCGCTGACGTACTGTTCGGCAACCCGAAGCTGGACAGCCTGAAATCCGCCCGGAACCTGAATGGATTCCGCAACTTTCCTGATGCCTTCGGCGGTCGCCTCCGCGACAGACAGGATGGCTGCCGCTTCGCCTTCCGCTTCGTTGATCTGCTGCTGCTTGTTCGCTTCCGAAACTTTGATCGCCTGCTGCTTCTGACCTTCGGCGGTGTTGATTGCTGCGTCCCGAACGCCTTCGGACGTCAGAATGACGGCGCGCTTCTCACGCTCTGCGCGCATCTGTTTTTCCATGGCCGCAAGCACGTCCTGAGGAGGCGTAATGTTCTTGATCTCGTAGCGGAGAACCTTCACACCCCAGGCTTCGGAAGCCTTGTCGAGCTCACTGACCACGGAGATGTTGATGTTCGTCCGTTCCTCGAAGGTGCGATCGAGCTCGATTTTTCCGACCTCACTCCTGAGGGTGGTCTGTGCCAGCTGAATGATTGCGAAAACGTAGTTCGTGATCCCGTACGATGCTCGCTCGGGGTCCAGGACCCGGAGATAGAGCACGCCGTCGACACCGACCTGAACGTTGTCCCGCGTGATGCAGATCTGTTCGGGGATATCGATCGCTGACTCTTTGAGGGAATGACGATAGCGGATCACGTCGAGAAACGGGATCAGGATGTGAAAGCCGGCAGTGATGACGCCGCTGTACTTTCCTAAACGTTCAACGACGTATGCGTTCTGCTGAGGGACGACGACTGCAGTCTTGACGAGAATGATGATGGCGAGCAGGGCCAGTACGAGACTGACAATGAGAGCTCCGGACATGTTGGTTATCCTCCTCCGTTGTACCGCTCCAGGATTTCAGGGAGCAGAAGTGATGTGAAGCATGAGCCCCTCGATCTTCACAACCCGGCAGCGCTGGCCGGGTGTGAGCGGGTGTTCGTCGATATTTCTTACCGTCCAGAGGCTTCCTCGAAGCTCGGCTTTCCCGAGCGCGTTGCCGGCGATCTCTTCACGGACGACCGCTGTTTCGCCGACCATGTCGTCGATATGCCTGTCTTCCTGACCGGTCTTGAACAGCCGCAGGACCGGCTGGCGGAAGAGCAACAGCGCTACAGACGAGGCGGTGAACATGATCAGTTCCGCCCAGAGGGGGACGTCCAATCCGAGTGCGACTGCGAATCCGACGAGGAGCGCACCGATTCCGAAGAATGCGAGGTGCAGCGTCGTCGAGAGCAACTCGAGTCCAAGCAGGAGGAAGCCCACGAGGATCCAGATCCACCATTCCATGTTTTGTGTTTCCGTTTGCGAGGTTTGAGTTGGGCAAAGATACCATGCGTATGCAAAGTCCTCCAGACCCGGTTTGATCATTGACGAACCAGCTTGGGCTCCCGCTACAATGACGCGCCCGTGAAACGGCAGACGGATGGAGCAGGTTCACAACATGGACAGGATCGATGTCGCACTTTTCTGCCGCGGCCTGAGAAAACGGTATGACGACGTCGTCGCCGTGGACGGCCTGGACCTGGCCGTTCGCCGGGGCGAGTGTTTCGGCCTGCTGGGACCGAACGGTGCGGGAAAGACGACCACCATCGAGATTCTCGAAGGCCTTACCTCGCCCGACGAGGGAGAAGTCGAAATCCTCGGCCGGAACTGGAAAAACCACGCGAAGGAGATCCGGGAACGCATTGGAATCTCACTCCAGGAAACCCAGCTGACCGAAAAGCTCAGCGTGCTCGAAACGCTCCAGCTGTTTCGGGCGTTCTATCCTGACGGCCGCGATCCGCTGGACCTTCTGAGACAACTGTCCCTCGAAGAGAAGCAGCACGCGAGGGTGGGAAAGCTGTCCGGTGGTCAACGACAGCGCCTTGCAGTCGCCTGTGCGCTCATCGGAAAGCCCGAGGTGCTCTTTCTGGACGAGCCGACGACAGGCCTCGATCCGCAGAGTCGCCTGCAGCTTTGGGATCAGATCTCGCGATTCCGGCAGGATGGCGGCACCGTGCTGCTGACGACTCACTACATGGACGAAGCTCACCGTCTCTGCGACCGCGTCGGAGTGGTTGATCATGGCCGGCTCATCGCGCTGGGGACACCTGAGGATTTGATCGCGTCGCTCGATGCTGCGAACGTGGTCGAGTTCACCTCCGAGCCTCTGATTGATGCCGCAGTTCTCCGGGCTATTTCCGGGGTTCATCAATACAGGCAGAGGGGATCGAGCTGGTCGCTGACGGTCGACTCCCTGGCGGCCACCGTGCCGGTGATCCTGAACGAAGTGGAGCGGGCGGGTGCAAAGCTCTCGAGTCTGTCCACGCACCGGGCGACGCTCGAAGATGTGTTCGTCTCACTGACGGGAAGAGAGTTGCGCAATGAGTAAAAGCCGCTCGGCGCTTTACGAGCTCACTCTCGCGCGAACACGCGACTTTCTCAGAACCGGCGAGGCGCTGTTCTGGGTGTTTGCGTTTCCGATCCTCATGGCACTCGCTCTCGGCTTCGCTTTCCGTGAGAAGCCCCCGGAAAAGACGCCGGTCGGCGTCGTGGCAGGGCAGGGATCGAACGGCATCATGCAGGCGCTCGCCGCCTCACCGGCGCTTCTTCCCCGCGTCTATCCGGACCAGGAGGGCATCGAGGCGCTTCGTACCGGTCGGATCTCGCTTCTCGTACGGCAGGGTGAGGGCATCGCATTCGTGTTCGATCCTTCGAGACCGGATTCGCGGATCGCGAGACTCGAGGCGGAGGTTGCGCTGCAAACCGCGGCAGGACGCAGAGACCCGCTGCCCATCTCCGACGAAGAGATGCGCGAGCCCGGAGCCCGCTATATCGACTTCCTCCTGCCGGGTCTCATTGGAATGAACCTGATGGGGACCGGCATGTGGGCGATCGGCTTCTCGATCGTCACAGCCCGCCAGAGAAAGTTGCTCAAACGACTCGTTGCGACGCCGATGCGAAAGAGCGACTACCTGCTGTCCCAGATGCTCTCGCGACTCATCTTTCTCGTTGCAGAGATCGTGGCGATCGTGGGATTCGGATGGCTCGTGTTCGACGTTGCCGTACGCGGCTCGATCATTCTTCTCGCTGTGATCTGCCTTCTCGGCGCGATGGCCTTCTCGGGGCTCGGACTGCTCGTCGCCTCGCGATCAGAAACTGTCGAAGGTGTGAGCGGGCTGATGAACTTCGTGATGTTGCCGATGTGGCTTCTGTCCGGAGTGTTTTTTTCGGCGGATCGGTTCCCGGATGCGTTCCAGCCCTTCATCCGCGCGCTTCCGCTCACCGCGCTAAACGATGCACTCCGGGCGGTGATGAACGAGGCGAGGCCGGTGCAGGACGTGGCAGTCGAGCTCGGGATTCTCCTCGCGTGGACTGTAGGAAGCTTCTTCCTCGCCCTGCGAATCTTCCGGTGGCGTTAGGGTCACCGCCGCATCACGACCGATCTGAGAACATCAGCGAGATCATCGAGGTTCACCCTCTGGACTTTATCGAACTCTTCGTCGAAGCCTGTCGGCCCGTCGCTGGCCGACACGACGATCCTGTCGATCGGAACCCGGTTCTCATCGAGGTACCGCAAGAGAGCCCACCCATCGACGTAGCCGATCTCCTCGTCGATCAGCAGCGCTCTGTAGCTGTGACTCTGGACAAACGAGATTGCCTGCAGCGCGTCGCTCGCTACATGCATAGTGAGATTCAGGGAATCGCGGAGATGGGAGAGTGCCCGTCTGAGCACACCCTCACCTCCGACAAACAATATCTCCGGGTCCATGGTCTGGCCTCCACGGTCCTGATGGTGCGTGAGTAGAGAGAATGAGCGAACGTCATCCCTCTCAATTGCGAGTATAGCCGCAACGGCAGGAGCGATCGGAAACGTTTGCGGAATGTTCGCAGCGAACGCTGAATCGCGTTCGAAAGGCGAATGGTGCGGGGTGAGGGGATCGAACCCCCGACCCTCTGCGTGTAAAGCAGACGCTCTACCACTGAGCTAACCCCGCGCGCCCCAGCGACTATAGCAGACCGGCAGGTTTCATGATTCCAAAGGGGAGGAGCGATTCGGAACGATGAAGACGGGCCGGTCGGCGTGGCGGATCACATACTCGCTGACTCCACGTATGGTGCCCTCTGGCTCGCAGCGTGGCGTCAACACGATGGAAGGACACGCTTCATTCTCCGCCGTCCGGAGCAACTCACGTTCGGAGTCGACCATCAAGGACCTGGTTGCGATTCGAGGCACTGCCGCCCGCCAACGGCTCAATCGCGCCTGTGCTTCCGGCTCGGACTCCTCGGTCGTTGCCGCAAACACGGCTTCGGTCGCCGGTATGCTTTCCATCCATTCGATGAACTCAGGCGGAGGTGAGTGATCGTCGACGACTACCAGGAGGCGCTCCATCCCGAAAGGCTTCCGGATCCCGTAGCGGACCGCGAGAATGGGGACGACGCAGTTTCCGAGGACTTTCAACGTGGTCGAGCCAATGAGAAGGTGGGGGATGTGGTGTCGAGCGTGCGTCGCCATCACGATCAAGTCTGCCTGCTCGTCCTGGGCCGTCGCCGCGATCTCCGAGGTGACGTCGGGTCCCGTCCTGACGATCAGCCGGGTGTGCAGATTTTCGTCTGCGCGATGGATGTGACGCTGCAGAACTTCCAGTTCGCGATGCTCGACGTACTCGTAGACCGATGCGTCGGCCGGGAATCTGAGGGTGTCGCGATTGGAAGGCCGGGTGATCCTGACATGCAGCACGATGATTTCGGCGCCGGACAGCCCGGCAGCGCGAACGGCGGAGTCGAAAACCCAGCGGGAGGCGGTAGAGAAATCCGTTGGTACGAGAATTCTGCGCCACGGATACATCTGAGGATCCTACCAGAGAAGGCGGGCCTCCGAGGGAGTTCAGGGGCCTTCGGAAGGCCGAAGCTCAGACGCTTCACTCATGGGGGCCGGCGCCGCTTGCGCGATTCTTGTCTGAGGTGGGGCCGGAGGCCGGATGATGTAGCGGATCACTGTTCCCGTGCCGTCAGCGCCTTCGACAACCTGAAGGATGACCTGATTCTTGTCGAGACCCAGAGTGTCCCCCGGAATGAAGGGATCCTGCATGGCCTCGTTGAGCCGGACTTCAATCGAGCGTTGAATCTGATTGCTGGGTGGGAATGGCCGGATCGGCTCAAATCCCCGGAATTGCGCGAGGTAAGTCACGTAGTAATGCCAGACCTGCGGAAAGGAGTCGCGAGTCGAGAGCGTGTAGACGGTCGACTGCGATCCATACCGGTTCGAGACCATCGAAAGGTCGCGGCGGGTTAGGTCACCATCATAGGTCGCGCCCGCATAGAAGGGGATTGCGGGACTGATGGTTTGCAGCTTCCGGGCGGGGTCTACTGTAACGGGAGGCGCAGCCTCCCCTGAGGGAGCAGTCGAGGTCTGGGCGGCAGTCTGCTCGCCACCCGTGCATCCCGAAAGGGACAGGGAGAGAAGTGCCAGCAGAATATGAGGCTTACGAAGAATCATCAACCTCCTATAAGAGCAAGCGGTGTGCCGCTATTTCAATGGACGGCCGGGGCTCGTTTCGTACGTCTGGAGGCGCTGCGGAGCAATTCGAGGGCTGTCTGGCCCCCGTACCTCTGCACGATCTTCTCGTCATACTCGTCAGATACCGTGGCCACGTTGTTCAGAGAGGCGATGAGCTGGTCGGGCTGAAGCCTGCGGCCGAGGAAGGAATGCGAGTAGAAAACGTCGGATTCAACCAGACTGAACGCGCCGAGGTGGATCTCTGAGTTCAGCTGCAGGAGCTCATGCATGAGCTCGAAAGAAGGCTCGACGCCCTGCACGCAGAATGCAAGAATTTCGATGACCGCATCGTCGTCTTCGTATGGCTCGATCGAGATCTCCACGATGGTCGTCCCGTACTTGAGATAGAAATCGCAATGCTCCGCGTCGTCGAAGTGTTCGTCGACGAGCTCGTCCAGATAGGCTTTGACCTTCCGGTAGACTTCTTCCTGGCAGGGTGTATGAAATTGTGTGCGTGCGTTCACGATCCCCATTCTAGCTCGAAACAGCGCGAGGTTTCAGATGAGTGATGTCTTTGAGCCGCAGCGCCGGCGCAAACTCGTGCTGCGGGAAGGAAAAGAGCGAGCCCTGGCGAATCAGCATCCGTGGATCTTCAGCGGCGCGATCGCCCGGGAAGAGGGCCCGGAGGATGCAGCAGTGGCAGACCTTTTCGATCGGTCAGGCACTCTGCTCGCCTCCGGTTTCCACTCCCGTCATTCACAGATCCGCCTTCGGGTGATGACGTTCGGAGAGCCGTTCGAAAGGCCGGTTCTGATAGAACGAATCCGCGCGGCTCTCGCCTTCCGTCGAACGATCTGCCCTGACTCAACAGATCTGCTGCGGTTGATTCACGCCGAAGGCGATCGGCTCGGAGGTCTCATCGTCGATCGTTATGCCGATCTTCTCGTCGTGGAGATCACCTCCGCGGGTCTCGAGCAGGTACGCGATACCGTCCTTGACGTTCTGCAGGAGGAAGTGCGTCCTCGTGGAATCCTGATGGCGAACGATGGTCCTGCCCGACGTATCGAGCGACTTTCGGCGGAGAGCGAAGCGATCGGAGACTTTCCCGACGAGGTCACCGCGCGCGAACATGGTCTTTCTTTCATCATCGAGCCGCGAAAGGGACAGAAGACGGGGTTCTTCATCGACCAACGCGAAAATCGGCGTTTTCTCCGGAGCATCTCGGTGGAGCGGGACATCCTGAACCTTTTTTCGTACAGCGGAGGGTTCGGGGTTTACGCGGTCGCTGGAGGCGCTCGAAGCGTGGAGGAGGTCGACATCTCTCAGAGAGCGATCGATCTCGCGCGCCGCAACCATGAGATGAACGCCGGCAGTTCGGTCGTCACATTCATAGTGGCGGATGCATTCGAGTACGTGCGCTTGCTCGAGGGCGAGAGCCGGCGGTTTGATGTCATCGTCTGTGATCCTCCCGCGTTCGCGCGAAGCCGTCGTGACGTCGACAAAGCTGCAAGGGGCTACAAGGACATCAACCTTCATGCGCTTCGGCTGATACGGCCGGGCGGTTATCTCCTCACCTTCTCGTGCTCGGGCCACATCGACGCAGATCTGTTTCAGAAGATCGTTTTTGCTGCTTCTGTCGACGCGGGACGGGAAGTTGCGATCGTCGGGAGGATGGGAGCCGGAATGGATCACCCCATTTCCATCTACTGTCCAGAGAGCGAGTATCTGAAGGGCCTGGTGCTGCGAGTGGGTGAGTGAGGATGCCGGCGGGACCTCAGCGCGAGAATGATGTGTCATTGCGAGATGAACGCCGATGCGGCGCGCAGATGCGTTCGCACGCTTCCGCAACTCCGTTCGCCGACCGTGCGAGAGCGCGCGACAGCTTAGCCCCGGGGCTCCGCCCCAATGGCGTCAACTTAACGAAGGAAACGAATGCAGACGCCCCCCCTCGTGCTCTCCCTCTCCCCGCGAAGTCGGGGAGAGGGTGGCGTGCGGCATCCGCGCAGACGTCGAGGACTTGCACGATCGTCGCACGCCGGGAGAGGGGCGTCGCGAGCTTGCAGCTTCAGACGCCGATCGCCCCCAGATGAGCTGGTTGCGCGGCCCCTCACCCCTTGCCCCTCTCCCCGTTCACACGGGGAGAGGGGTATGCAGCTTGTCGCCGCGCTTAAGTTGACGCCATTGGGACGGAGCCCGGGGCTAGCCTGTGCGGCGCGCTTTCGCGCTCAATGAACACCGGCGAGCTCGATCCGATGTGGCTCACGAAAAATGATTCACGGACTCTCACGACTCCTCCCTTCTTCCCCTCGACGAGGTAAACTTGCCGGATGTCGGTCTCAGAGACTCCGAAGGGGAAATCAGCAGTCGAAATTACGGTTGCGCACCTCGGTGAGCTACTGCGGGCGGCCGGATTTATCGACGATCAGCAGCACGCCGAATTGCAGAACGTCGACCGGCAGTCGCGCTTGCAGGCCCGGTCGAGAACTCGATCGGAGGAGACTCCGAGTCCGTTCAAGGCTGTCACCGCGATGAATCTCACGGACAGCTCCGGGCAGGGGACGAGGCTCGACGAGTACCTCCTGGCGCGTCTTGTGGCTGAAGAGGCTTCACTCCCATTTCATAAGATCGACGCGCTCAAGCTCGATGTGGAGTTCGTCGAGTCGAAGATCTCGCGGCCGTTCGCCCGGAAGCACATGATGCTTCCGCTGCAGGTCCGCAATGGCCGGCTGGTAGTCGCCGTGGTCAACCCGTTCGACCGGACTTCGATCGACTCGTACCGCACGATCGCCGGCCTGGAGCTTGACCTTGTAGTCGCTGCCGAACCCGATGTGCTGCAGGTGGTCAACGAGCTGTACGGCTTTCGTTCATCGGTTACGAAAGCGGAGCGGGACCTCAAGACGGGGTTCGATTTCGGGAATCTTGAGCAGTACGTCCGTCTGAAGTCAGGCAACGACCTCGAGACCAGCGATCAGCACATCGTGAACGCTGTGGACTACATGCTGCAGCATGCGTATGACTCCAGAGCATCCGACATTCATATCGAGCCGAAGCGGGACTATGCGCAGATTCGATTCCGAATTGATGGAATCCTGCACGAGATGCAGCGTGTCCCAAAGATCGTGAACCTCGCCGTGACCTCGCGCCTCAAGACGATGTGCAGGATGGACATTGCCGAAAAGCGCAGGCCGCAGGATGGAAGGATCAAGACAGAACGCGAAGGCAAAGAGATCGAGCTACGAGTTTCGACACTGCCTACGGCTTTCGGGGAGAAGGTCGTCATGCGTATCTTCGATCCCGACGTGATGATCCGCGATCTGTCCGGCCTCGGCTTCTATGACGACGAGCTCAAGACATTCAGCGAATGGATACGAAGGCCCCACGGCATCATCCTGGTGACGGGACCCACAGGATCAGGGAAGACCGTCACGCTCTATTCGGCTCTGAGAGCGGTCTACACGCCCGAGGTGAACATCACCACGATCGAGGAACCGGTGGAGATGATCTGGGAGGACTTCAATCAGACGTCGGTCCAGCCGAAAGTCGGGATCACATTCGCATCGGCGCTCCGCACGATTCTTCGCCAGGACCCCGACATCATCATGGTCGGTGAGATCCGGGACGGGGAAACTGCCCAGAACGCTGTGCAGGCAGCCTTGACCGGCCATCTGGTCTTTTCGACCCTCCACACCAACGACTCGGCTGCATCGGTGACCCGACTGGTGGACCTCGGCATTCAGCCCTTTCTGATTTCCTCCACACTCATTGGCGCGATGGCACAACGCCTGGTGCGCAAGATATGTGTCGACTGCAGGCGGAATCGCCCGTTGACCCCCGAGGAAGCGGCGATGCTGAACCTCACGGCGCCTCCCGGCAAGAGGATCATCGTGAAGGAAGGAGCCGGATGCATGCGCTGCCGCAATACCGGCTATTACGGGCGAACCGGAATCTTCGAGATTCTCACGATCGACAACCCGATCCGCGACCTCATCGACCGGTCTGAAGACTTCATCAAAATCAAGGAAGCCGCGGTGAAGAAGGGAATGAAGAGCCTGCGACAATCGGCTCTGCGCAAGCTGGCCGAGGGTGTGACGACCTTCGAGGAAGTGGTAAGAGTCACGGGAATCTGACCGCACGCCCACCCAGGTTGTGAGTTGTGCCCGCCCCCCGCCGGCACAGTTGTGGGTTGTGCACACCCACCCGCCCTCACGGTTCTGAGTTCGGAGTTCCTGCTCAACCACCCCTCGCTCCGGGATTTGAGTTTGAACGGGGGGGTGGGAACTCACAACCCAGAACCGTGTGGGTGGGAGGGAGTGCACAACCCACAACTGGCTGGGAGGGGGAGTGGTGCGCCCAAGAGGATTTGAACCTCTGACCTACAGCTTCGGAGGCTGTCGCTCTATCCAGCTGAGCTATGGGCGCGAGAAGGCAGGCATTGTACGGGATATACCCGATGTGCTCAACGTGAACCGCAGTGCGGTCAGGAAAATTCATCACGCTGCCAGATCATCTGGTATCACAACGGTGGGGCGGTGGAGAGGGCGGGCGGGAACTCACAACCCACAACCCACAACTCACAACCGGGCGGGTGGCCGGGGAAGGGCGGGAACTCACAACTCACAACTCAGAACTCACAACCGGGTGGGCGGTGGGAAGAGGGCGCTATCATTTTCGCCATCCGTTTGTATAATCCAACTCCGTTCCGCGCGAGGCTTCCGCTGCTGAAATGTACGGCCCCTTAAAAATTTTCACTGGACGAGCTCACCCCTCGCTTGCGCACGAGATCTGCGGGATCCTCGGCGTTGAGCCCGGTCGCGCTGCGCTCTACAACTTTTCGGACGGCGAGAACTACGCGCAGATCGACGAGAACGTGCGCGGGGCCGATGTGTTCATCATCCAGCCGACATCGCCGCCGGTGAATGACAACCTGATGGAACTGCTGATCATGCTCGATGCATTCAAGCGTTCCTCGGCAAGCAGAGTCACCGCTGTGATCCCGTATTACGGTTATGCCAGGCAGGACCGAAAAGACAAGCCGAGGGTTCCCATCACATCCAAGCTGGTGGCCGATCTGATCACCGCCGCGGGCGCGAGCCGAGTCCTCACTCTCGATCTTCATGCCCCGCAGATTCAGGGTTTCTTCGATATTCCGGTGGACCATCTTTTCGCTGCGCCGGTCATCATCCGGTATCTGAAATCTCTCGATCTCGAGGATCTCACGATCGTTTCACCCGATGCGGGCGGCGTCGAGCGGGCGAGGGCCTATGCCAAGAGGCTCGGAGCGACCCTCGCGATCATCGACAAACGGCGCATCGCGAAGAATCAGACGCAGGTCATGCACATCATCGGTGAAGTTGAAGGCCGTAACGTGTTCATCGTAGATGACATAATCGATACGGGGGGAACGCTCATCGAATCGGTCAAGGCTCTCCACCAGCAGGGCGCGAAGTCCATTTCAGCCTGCTGCACCCACGCTGTCCTGTCTGGTCCGGCAATCCAGCGGATCAACAATTCGGAGCTCGAGCAGGTTGTGGTGACGAATTCGATGCCGATGGGAGAGAAAGAGGCCGAGAGCGATCGGCTCAGGACGCTGTCGATTGCAGACCTGCTGTCCGAGGCAATCAAGCGTATCCATAGCGAGGATTCCGTCAGTTCGCTGTTTGAGATGTAGGGTCGGGGGAAAGTAGACAGTACACAGTAGACAGAAGACAGTAGGCCCCCACCCGGTCAAAGGGGGGCGATACTGACCACTCTGGAATCAGGCGGGCGTGACCTTCCTCCGCCCGCCTGCCGTTCCCCACGCTGCGAACTTCAATTTCACCGCGTGGTCTGGGCGGCGGCCCCCCTACAGTCTTCTGTCTACTGTATTCTGTCTACTAACCATAGGAATTTTGTCCCCCCCGCGTCGCTTTTCAATCTGCCTGTACCGAATATCAAAGGAGTTGTTGCGTCATGGCTGATCTCGAATTGGAAGTCTCCCGCCGCGAAGAGTCGGGTAAGGGAGTAGCACGGAAGCTTCGCCAGAAGGGCAGAGTGCCGGCCGTCGTCTACGGCGGACACAAGGAGGCGGTTTCCATCAGCGTGGACCAGAAGAGCGTTTCTGAGCTGGTCCGAAAGAGCGAGCATGGAATTCGTTCGATCTTTCTCCTGAAGATGTCCGACAGCGATCAGTCGCGTCACGCGATGATCAAAGACATTCAGATGAACCCGATCTCCCGGAAGATGAACCACATCGATTTTGTGAGGGTCGTGATGGACGAGGTGGTCCGGGTCACGATTCCGGTCCACGTGGAGGGCACCTCCATCGCCGTTAAGAATGGCGAAGGTGTTCTCGATTTCCAGGCGCGCGAGCTTCATGTCGAATGCCTTCCGGGTGCCATCCCGGATGAGTTCTCCGTCGATGTATCCGCATTGAATCTTCATGACGCGATTCGCGTGTCGGATCTTCAGGTGCCGGAAGGCGTCGAGATTCTCGAAGACCCTGATCGTATCGTCGTCAGCATCGCGACGCTTCGAGCGGAAATCGTCGAGGAGGTTGAGGCCGAAGCTGAGGCCGAACCGGAGTTGATCAAGAAGGGTAAGACCGAGGACGAGTAGAGATTCATCCAGGGAGTCGGTTCCCCTCTCCCCGCGGGAGAGGGGTGAGGGAGCTTCTTCATCGCTTCAACCAGACGCTTGATCCGCTCGAACACGATCTCCGGATTCACAAGAAGCTCTTCATTCTCGATCCGAGTGCATGAGTGTGATCGTACCTCGGGTTCCCTCACCCCTGACCCCTCTCCCACCGGGAGAGGGGCACCACCACCCTGATGCTAGAATCCTCTCGCCCGGCACGCGGGAGTATGGAGGCTGGATTGAGGCGATCCCTTGTAGTGCTCGTAGCTTTGATGGTGGGAAGTGTCGCGGCGTGTCGGGGGGAGCAGGCGGAACCCGCCCCGACTTCGCAGGAGTCGGGTGTCACGCAATCAGCGCCCGCGGATGGTGCTGTCGAAGGATTTGCAGTTGGCGGCCGCATGCCCGCCTACGCAGCCACCACGCTCGACGGCCGTCCGTTCAATCTGACGAAAGACAAGGTCGTCCTGGTGAACATCTGGGCCACCTGGTGCGGGCCGTGTCGGGTGGAGATTCCCGAGCTTCAGGTTCTTCACGACAAGTATGGTGCTCGAGGTTTCGAGGTCATTGGAGTCAGCATCGATGACCCGGGGAGCGATGCGGTCGTTCGCGACTACGTGCGGGAACAGAAGATGACCTATCCGGTCGTGCTCGATCCGCAGGGGAGGATCGCGGACCTTTTTCAGACGACTGTGATTCCGACGTCGGCGCTGATCGACCGGAGCGGAACCATTCGTTGGATACATCGTGGAATTGTCAGGGCAGCGGATCCCGCGTTACTCGCGGCGATGGATACGGCCATCGGAGGCTGACGAAGAGTCAGCGCTGTCGTCGATCGGGGGTGTCGCGTGCCACCTTGCGGCGTTCTCGCTGCCGTTCGATGAACTGCTTGATTGGCTCGGTCACATTGCGTGCGATTGCTGCCAGCAGCACTTTCATTGGAAGAAATGCCAAGAGAAGGCCGAGTGCAAGCGCGGCGAGGATGACGAGAACGGTCGCTAGGGTGGTCATTTGCTGAGACAGACGAAGCAAGAATTGGACCGAATCGAGATTCGATGTCGTCGAGACAAGGCACTAAGTGTCATCCTGAGAGGTTGTGAATTAATCGCGCGACACTTGCTCGATCAGTGGAACCACGATCCGCCGTTCACATCGATCGTCGTTCCGTTCAGATAGTCCCCCATCGACGACGAGAGGAACAGGATTGCCGCCGCGACGTCGGCGGGAGTGCCGACCCTTCCGAGGGGAATCTGGGCTTCGATGTCGCTTCTGTGTTGTTCGATCTCGGACCGCGCCATTTCGGTGTCGATGAAGCCGGGAGCGACGCAACTGCTGACGATATTCCATGGCCCGCACGCGCGAGCGATGCTGCGAGTGAGGTTCACGAGCGCAGCCTTCGAAGCGCCATAGTCGGCAAACTCAGTCTCCCCCCGAAATGCTGCCCGTGAGGCTACGTTGATAATCTTGCCTCCGCCCTGTTTCCGCATCTGCCGAATCGCCAGAAATGAGGCGTTCGCTGCTCCGAAGACGTTCAGGTCGAACGTACGCCGCCATCCGCGTTGCCATTTCTCGTAATCGTCGCTGTCGAATCGGTTCAGCTCGAACGTCGCGGCGTTGTTGACCAGGATATCTACGCGGCCGAACTGTGAGATTGCAGTTTCGATCAGGCGTTGCACATCGGCGGGTTCGCTGATGTCTGCCTTGACCACGAGCGCATGTTCCCGGCCGATGGACTCGGCGAGCTCCGATGCTGGTTCGGAGCTGTCCCGATGATTGATCACGACGGATGCGCCTGCGCGAGCGAGCATCAACGCCGTTTCGTGTCCAATCCCTCGAGATGCTCCTGTGATGAGTGCCACTCTACCGCTGAGGTCGAGGCTTTCCGAGCTCATATTCACCTTTCATTCGTTGAGTTTTATCGAGGAGTTTTGAACGTGCTTATTCGTTACACTACTGAACATGTACGATGCGGCCGCCCAAGTCGAGGTCCTCATTTACTCGCGTCCGAACTGCTGTCTCTGTGACGAGGCGAAGCTGCTGATATCCGGGGTGGCACACCGTCTGAGTCTGCCCATATCCATCGCAGAAGTCGATATTGACCGGGACCCGGAGCTGTGTGCCATGTTCTCTGATCAGGTACCGGTCATCTTCGTTGGCGGGAAGAAGGCGTTCAAATATCGGGTCGTCGAATCCGAGTTTGTGCAACGGGTCGAGCGGGCGCTGAGTTCGCAGGAGATCGGTCGATGAGCGCGCCGGATCTCGTTCGGGAAGAGCGCGTGCCGCTCCGCGACATCGCGGAGAATGCCGCCGACCTGATCGAGCTCTATGGAGGCCGGGTCACAGATTCATCGGACCACGAGCTGCGGTTCACGCTCCCACAACGCCGAGGCGCTGCGGCATCGGGAGCGGTGGAGTCTGTACTGAGCTGGGTGGAAGACACGCCCGGCGAAGGGACCGTCACTGTTTCAGCGGAAGAACACGTTGCGCCTCCCACGTTTCAACGCGTTGCAATTCTCATCGTCGGTGTGATCGGTGCGTTTCTCTGGCTGCTCTGGCCGTTCTTCCCGAATATCGGGCCTCTGGCCTTCATTGGGGCGGTTGCTGCCTTCGCAACCTATCTGCTGACGCTTCGCACCCCCACGGGGAGCGCCGCAGATTTCCTCCAGAAACTCGCTCGGAGCCAGCGGGAGATCGCGATGGAAATCGATCAGGAACCCTGAGAGAGCTCAAGAGGCGATAGCCCTACGGAGAAGTTGTCATCCTGAGCGAAGCGAAGGATCCCCTTATTTCTTGCGCAAGAGCGAGTCCTGAGGGGATCCGTCGCTTCGCTCAGGATGACACGCGGTCCTTCGCGGAGTTGCCTGAATCCGTTGCGCTCACAGCCGATCCGTCAAAATCGTTTTCGCGATCGTGGCCAGCTGCATGTTCGACGTGCCTTCGTAGATCTGGCCAATCTTCGAGTCGCGCCAGTACTTCTCTACCGGGTACTCCTTCGTGTAGCCGTTCCCGCCGAATATATCGACACTCACAGACGTCACGCGCTCGCAGACCTGGGACGAGAACAGCTTTGCCATCGCCGCCTCGCGGAGGAAAGGCAGCCCCGCGTCCTTCAGACGCGCTGCGTTGTAAACCATCAGGCGCGCGGCTTCGAGTTCCGTTGCAGCCTGCGCGATCTGAAACTGCAGCCCCTGGAACTCGGAGATCGGCTTGCCGAACTGCTTCCGTTCCTTCGAGTAGGCGATCGCATGTTCGAGCGCACCACGGGCAATGCCGATCATCTGTGCCCCGATGCCGATGCGGCCTTCGTTCAATGTCTCGATCGCGATCTTGTAGCCTTTTCCGATCTCGCCCAGAACATTCTCCTTCGGGATGCGACACTCCTCGAAAACCAGCTCGCACGTCGAGGAAGCTCGGATGCCGGTCTTGTCCTCCTTCTTGCCGATCCGGAAACCGGGGAAATCGCGCTCGACGACGAACGCGGTAATTCCTTTGTAGCCGGCGTCGGGATTCGCATTCGCGAAGACGATGAACAGGCCTGCCTCCGCAGCGTTCGTGATCCAGAGCTTCTGCCCGTTGAGGAGCCAGTGATCGTCCTTCTCTTCTGCACGGCAGGAGAGCGCGAAAGCATCCGAGCCCGAGCCCGCCTCCGACAGCGCGTAAGCTCCTACGGTGCCGGAAGTCAGCATGTTGAGGTACTTCGATTTGAGGTCGTCGTTTCCCCAGCGAATCAGGGCGTTGTTCACCAGGGTGTTCTGGACATCCACGAGCACGCCGCAGGAAGCGTCGACGTGGGAGAGCTCCTCGACGACGAGCACGGCGTTGAAAAATGTCGAGCCGGCACCGCCGAACTGCTCGGGAACTTCCACGCCCATGATGCCGAGCTCAAAAAAGCTCTCGATCAATCCTTTGTCCATTGTGGCGTCACGGTCCATCTGATGCACGAGCGGGCGGATCTTCTCAATTGCGAACTCCCGAACGCTCTGCTGAAACATCTGTTCCTCCTCGGAAAGGGAGGTGAGGGGAGATCCGGTCGCGAGTTCCGTGGTTTCAGTCGTCATTTGCTGCCTCCAGCGGGCTTTGTTGTAGCGTTGGGATGGTAGCCGGTCGATTGGATCCGACAGCATTCTTCGTATCACATTCAGGGCGGGAAGGAAACGTTTCGGCCTCGGTTCTGTTCGTGATAAACGTCAGTTGACCCGAATCGTGCCCCGGTGGCGGAATTGGTAGACGCACAGGACTTAAAATCCTGAGTCGCGTAAGCGGCGTGCCGGTTCGACCCCGGCCCGGGGCACCATCGGCCATGCACAGAGGCGCCCAGCCGTCAGCGCGCGGGAATCATCTTGAGCGCGCGGAACAGCTGATAGGTCACAGGGTCGTAGACCTGCTGCTCAATGAACACGGTCTGGAAAATCCATAGCTCCGCAATGCCATTTCCGATCACGAGCAGAATCAGAATCGT